>JBCKBY010000064.1:0-11696 GCA_038910715.1 Gaiellaceae bacterium | reverse complement strand
ACGCGCTCGACGCCGAGGCGCTGCAGGCTCGTCTCGATCTGACGTCGGATGCGGACACGTGACAGCCCACCGTCTTGCCCGGAATCCATCGGGTTGAACGTCTTCGTCTCGATCGTGATCTCGTCTCGCACGGCCGAGCCTTTCGCGGCGAGCCACTCACCGATCCATGTCTCGCTGCGCCCGCCCCCGTAGGCGTCGGCGGTGTCGAACGTGGTGAGCCCGAGCTCCCAGGCGATGTCCATGATCAGGAACGCCTCGTCGCGCGGAATCCCCTGGCCGAAGAACGCGGGAGAGGATCCGACGCCACCGAAATTCCCGCAGCCGAGGACGATGCGCGACACGGCGATGCCGCTGCGCCCGAGTTCGCGCTCCTCCATCCGGTCGATCCTACGATGCGCCGGAGCTGCGCACGCGAACGTGGCCGGGCATCCGCGCAAGCACGAACAGGCCTGCGAGCGAGGCTACGGCGGCTGCGAGGAAGACCGCGTCGTAGCCGGCAGCGTCCGCAACGACTCCAAGGCTGATCGCGCCGACCGCAAAGCCGACATCGGCAAAGGCCGTGAACGTGCCGACAACAGAGCTTCGGTCGGCAGCTGGGGCGCCCGTGACGGCGAGCATCATCAGCGACGGGAAGGCCAGCGCTTGACCGACTGCGAACACGATGGTCCCGGCCACGAGCCCGACCTGCGTGTTCCAGAGGCCGATCACGACGAGGCCAGTGGAGAGCAGCACGAGCGCGAGGCTGGACGCGCGCTTCGGCCCGAGTCGATCCGGGATCCGGCGACCAACGATGCGGATCCCGACGATGATCACCGCCAGAAGGAGGAAGAGGGGGCCGACCCCGTCGAGTCCGAGCTCGCGGGCATACAAGGCGAGGAACGTGTAGTAGCCGGCGAATCCGAGCACGGCAGAGACGAGGACGAGGCCGGGTCGAAGCGCTGCCGGATGAAGCAGCTTGCCGGACGACGGCTCGTCCGTCTCGGGGCGCGTCTCCGGGAGGAAGAGAGCCACGAGCGTCGCGACCGCCGCGCTGCCCGCGGCGACGAGCCATACGAGGTCGAAGCGATCGTTGCCAAGGAGAGCCTCTCCCGCGACCGGACCGAGTGCGAGGCCCGTCCAGAAGCCGATCGTGTAGATGCTGAGCGCCTCTCCCCGCCGGTCGACCGGTGCCAGGTCCGCGACGATGGTCCCCGTCCCGACGAAGACGAGTGCCTCTCCGACCCCGGTGACCATGCGGAGGGCGATCAATGCCGCGAGCGTCCCGGTGACCGCGTACCCGGCAATAGCGATCGCCATCGCGAGCGACCCCGAAACGACGAGCAGTCGGCGCCCACGGCGGTCGCCGAGCCGCCCAGCGAGCGGTTGCGCCAAGAGGGCCATCGGGCTCGACATTCCGACGGCAAGGCCCACGCCCACGTCACCGACGTCGAGCGGCCCCCGCGCGTACAGCGGGAGCACGGGCAGCAGCATCCCGATCGACAGGAACACGAAGAACGATGCGGTGAACGTGAGGGCGAACGGCACCGTCACGATGCGGTCGGTGCGGCTCACGAAGGCAATCGAATCAGATCCGCCCCCCGAGCCCACTAGGCTTCGCTCCGTGGGTGATGCCATCAGCGTGGAGGAGCTTCAGCTCGCGGCGCGCAACCACGGGATGCCGCTCGAGGCGCTTCGCTGGGACGTCACGCCGATCGGGCTCCATTACCTCCTGACCCACTACGACATCCCGGACGTCTCGGTCGACACCTGGCGCCTGGAGATCGGCGGGCTCGTCGAGCGTCCGCTGTTGCTGTCACTGGATGAGATCCGCGCGCGACCCTCGGTCGAGGTGGCGGTCACGATGGAGTGCGCAGGAAACGGGCGCGTGCACGTCGAGCCTCACGTGGTCAGTCAGCCGTGGCTGCTCGAAGCAGTCGGGACCGCCCGCTGGCGCGGGACGCCGGTCGCTGGGCTGCTCGAAGACGCCGGGGTTCGAGGGGATGCGGGCGACGTGCTCTTCACGGGGCTCGACCGAGGGGTCGAGGGTGGGGAGGAGCAGGCATACGCGCGCAGTCTTCCGCTGTCCGAGATCCTGGCCGGTGACGCGCTCCTGGCATACGAGATCAACGGTGCCCCGCTACCGCCGCAGCACGGCTTTCCGCTTCGGCTGGTCGTGCCGGGCTGGTACGGGATGACAAGCGTTAAGTGGCTCTCGAGCATCTCGGTTTTGAGCGAGCCGTTCGACGGCTACCAGATGCGGCACAGCTACCGAACACGGCAGCACGAGGACGAGCCCGGCGAGCCGATCACGCGCATGGCGCCGCGCTCGCTGATGATTCCGCCCGGCATCCCGGAGTTCCTGAGTCGTTCGCGGGTCGTTCCCGCCGGGCCATGCGAGCTACGTGGCCGTGCCTGGACGGGGGAGTCCGAGATCGCCGGGGTGGACGTTTCGACGGACGGCGGGACGACATGGCGCGAGGCGGAGCTCGACGACGATGCACTCGGACGCTGGGCGTGGCGCGCGTGGCGCCTCACGTGGGACGCCGAGCCGGGCGACCACGAGCTCTGCTGCTGCGCCCGAGACGGCGCCGGCAACGTGCAGCCGCTCGAGCCGCCCTGGAACGTCGGCGGTTACATGAACAACGCGGTGCAACGTGTTGCTGTAACCGTGACGGGGTAGCTGGAAACGACGAAGCCCGCCTTGCGGCGGGCTTCGTATGGTGAAGCGGGCTTGCGCCCGCGGACGGCTGACACCCACATGCAGTGTAGACCTATCGGGGCGGAGGGCTCCGGACTCGAACCGGAATCGGCTCTCGCCGATCGGATGGGTGTCAGCCATCCATCCCGCCTCGGGATCTCACCTTCCGCCGCCGCGATCCACGGTATGGCGTGCGCCGCCCAGAGTCAGCTCGGGTAGCTGAATTGGCACACAGCTGGCACACAGTCTTTGCCTATCGTCTCGTCATGACCTCGCGATGCTCGAAGTCGTTGGCCGCTCTCATCGCCACCGCAGTCGTCGGCGCAACCGTTACGGCAGCGAGCGGCGGGAGTCCGTCGGCTACACCGTTGAGGCTCGACGGCGTGCCGTTTCGGCCTGAGCTGGCCCTGACGTCAGCACGCCGTTCCGTCGGGCTCATGAATCGCCGACCGGCACCTGCAGACGGGATGCTCTTCGTCTTCCCAAGCGACACGAGGGGAGGCTTCTGGATGAAGAACACGCTCGTTCCGCTCACGATCGCCTTCTTCGACGCGCAGGGAAAGCGCGTCCGCAAGCTCTCGATGACCCCGTGTCGCAGCGATCCGTGCCCGCTCTACAACCCCAAGAGGTGGTACCGCTTCGCGCTCGAACTCCGTGCCTCCCACACTCGCCGTGCAGCGAAGCTCGGGCCGGTCGCGGAGCTACGACGCCTCAGCCGCCTCGCGAGCTGACCCGCCGGTAGCGGCCGCGAGCTGACCCTGTCGTGATCTCAGTGCGAGGGCGTCGACGTGCTCCATTCAGACGCGCTTTCGAACCCCACCTCGTCCGGGACACCGATCGAGAAGTGGCCGTGCTGGATCTTCCAGGCGCCGTCCTCCCTCAGCATCACGACGCTGATCCGAATCGGAGCTCGCATGTCACCGACGACGAAGGCGGGCTTATCGGCCGCCCAGGCCACGTCGCCCTCTTCCCACGCGACAGGGTCCCCTGCCTCGAGCCCCACACCCTCCATGCCCCACGCCGTCTTTCCCGACTCGCGGCCGGCGACCCACTCGTGGAATGCGGTGCCGAGGATGAGCAGGTCGTCCTCGTTTGTAAAGACCCGATCGAAGAGCTCCATGTCCCCGGGCGCGGCCTCGGAAAACGCTTCGTAGAAGCCGAGTAGAGCAACTCTTGCTTCCGGGGACTCTTGCATGACGACCTCCTCGGTTAGATGTCCCGGCAGGCTACGGCCTGTGCTCGTCCTTTGCGCCGTCTTCGCAAGTGCACTTCTTGTGCTTCCGGGGAATGCGGCGAAGGGCCCCGTGGTCGTCATCGACCCGGGTCACGATCTCCGCGCGAACGCGGCGACCGAGCCGATCGGCCCGGGCTCGTCGACTCGCAAGATCAAGGACGGTGGAGGGACGCGAGGCGTCATCTCCGGGCTCGCCGAGGCGGACCTGAACCTACGCGTCGCGCTTCGGTTGCGCACGATGCTCCAGGTCGCCGGCATGCGCGTCGTGATGACGCGGACGAAAACGGCAGGAACGAGCATCGGCAATGTCGGCCGGGCTCGGATCGCGAACGAAGCCGGGGCCGCGCTGTTTCTCCGTATCCACGCCGACGGCTCGACCGATCCGTCCGAGCGGGGAACGCACACGCTCTACCCGGCTCTTCGTCGCGGCTGGACCGACGATGTCTACGTCGCGAGCAGACGAGCGGCGCGGATCGTGCAAGCGGAGCTCGTCGATGCTCTCGCCTTTCCCGACCGTGGGCTCCAGGAGCGATCGGACTTCACTGGTTTCAACTGGGCCGATGTGCCGGTGATCCTCGTCGAGATGGGATTCATGACCAATCCCAAGGACGACCGGCTGCTCGGCACCGTCGCCTACCAGCGACGCGCAGCTCTTGGTCTCTGCCAGGGAGCGCTTCGCACGCTCAGGCGCTCCGCCGCTGTCTGCGGCTGACGCTCCGTCAGGCTTTGACGCAGGCTAAGCTGGGAAGGTCGGTTTGGCGTTCGGGTCGCGCGCGATCCCGAGAGAGGAACGAGAAATGAGCTCCAAGAGACAGCAGACGATGGCGAAGGTGGCGCGCGAGCGCACGGTCAAGGAAAAGCGCCAGCGCAAGCTGGAGAAGAAGCAGGCGAAGAAGATGGCCACCGAGAGCGGCGAGCCCATGGTGGACGAGAGCGCTGCTGAGCTCCCTCCGGATCTCAACGCCCGGTACGTGGACGGCGGCCCACCCGAGCCGATGGGTATCGCGTTGCCGGCGTCGAGCGAAGCCGTCCCAGTCTCCGAAACGGAGTAGATGAGTAGCGCGCTAGGCGCGCTCTTCGATTCTCATCAAGCCGATCGTCACGATCGTGCGGTAGGTCGCGAAGGCGTGGTGCCCGGCTTGCAGTAGGTACTGGTCTCCGGCTTCGACCATGCGGCGGTAGACGTACAGCGGTACGCGCACCGACTTCTCGCAGTCGACCTTGTTGCACTCGCAGGCGAACTCCACGAGACCCTGCGGATCGGTCGCAGGACTGGCTCCTGCGGCTTTCTTCTGGTTCGCCTTCCGTCGGGACGTCTGGTGGACGACCCCATCTTCGGCGAGGCCGGTGTCACTCACCACAGAAGGTCCTCTCGAATGGGAATCTCTTCATAACGGTGCGGCCCATGAACGCTCCTCCTGCTATGAACGGATAGGGAGGGCGCGGGCGGCGCCTTCGGTATTCGTCCGGTGTCAGCCGAGTGTACCGAGCAAGTGCCGACAGGCCCTCAGCGCCAGTCGACTGAAACGACCTCGATCGGCTGCTCGAAACCCTTCAGGACCTCGGCCCGAGGTTCTGAGAGCCGGAACGATGTCGCTACGCCGTCGAGCGTCTCGCGACTGGCGAGGATCTCCGCTGCGCCCGCCGCAGCGCCGATACGCGCCGCGACGTGCACACCCTGGCCGCCGTAGTCGGTCGCGTCGGTCCCCGTGCGAAACGCGCCACCCGAGTGCGCGCCGATCCTGACGTCGGGGGCGACGAACGAGGCGAAGAAGCCGTCGCCAGTCTTCTTGACGATCTCGCCGCCGGCTTCGACGATCCGCTCGCGGACGAGCTCGTCATGGCGGGCCAGGAGCCTCTTCCACTTCTCATCTCCCAGCGTCTCGAGCAGCCGTGTCGAGTCGACGATGTCCGTGAAGACGAACGTGCGGCGGACTTCGGCCTTACCGAGCAGCTCCTTCACATGCACCTCGTCGAGTTTGGCTCCCAGCCGTGCGAACGCAGCGAGAGCGGCTTCGAGCTCCGCCGCCCCGCTGTGCTCGTCGCCGCTGCGCCTCTCGGCAATGCCAAGCAACTTCCGCGCCTGCGCAGTCTCGTAGGGTGCGCCAACGCTCTGCCACTCGTCTCTCGCACGCCGCAGGCTTGCGACGGCGCCGTCCCAGTCCTTCTCGGCCAGCTTGATCCGGCCGAGAGCAACGTGGATCGTCGCGTCGAAGGCGACCGCGCGCCGCTCGGCGATCTTGTACGAGTCCACGATTCGCTCGAGCTCGTCGAGGGCTCCCCGGGCAGTCCTGAGGTCGCCGGCCGCGATGGCGATCTCGACCTGCGCCGGAAGACGCCGAAGCCGGATGAGCGGATCCTGGACGTCCTCGAGCGTCCGCGAGATGCCCGCGACGGCTGCGTCGACCTTGCCCTCGGCGAGGCGAAGCAGCGCGAGGCCCGGCTGCGGGTCGCGTCCGTGCTCGTTTGCCGTTCGGTACGCCTCCTCGGCACCCTCGAAGTCGCCGCGCTGGCGTCGAATCTCGCCGATCTCGTAATGCCCGTCAGCCGTGATGCTGCGGTCGAAGTCATGGAGTTCCTCGCAGGCCGCTTGCGCTTGCACCTCTGCGGCAGGCCAGTCGCCGCGGAGTCGGAGCACTTCGGCGCGGTGGATCCGGCACGCTCCCGGAAAACCCGCGACGTCGAGCTGATCGCACCACCGGTTCGCCGCTTCCGTCCACTCGGCCGCGCGCCGAAAGTCGCCGAGATCACGGCACGAGCTAATCGTGAGGCAGTAGACGAGACCGGTCGCATGAGATTTCGCGCCGCCGGAGCTTGCGGAAGCAGTTGCCTCGTCGAGAAGAGCCAGCCCCTCTTCGATTCGCCCAGCCTTGATGTACGCGCGCCCCTTCCCGGAGAGAGCCAGTATCTGCACGTCCGGGTCGCCGACACGTTGCGCGAGCTCGAATGCACTCTCGAAGAGGCGCTCCGCCTGCTCGAGATCCCCCTCTGCGTACATCGCCATCATTGCGTCCGTGAGGAGCAGCCGGCTGTACTCGGGGGATTCGGGCAGGGTCTCGAGCAAGCGCCGGGCAGTGGCGAGCCAGCCATAGGAAACCGCGAACGCTCCGCGGCCCTCGTAGTCCCAGGCGAGCGCGAGCGCCATCCGCGCGGCGCCGGGCTTGTCGCCCGTAGCGTTGAAAGCGGTGTGTGCTCGTTCACGGAGCCCGATCGCCTCGTCGAGCTTGCCGCTCCACCAGGCCGCCTCGGCGTAGGTCTCCAGATCGGAAGGCGTCAGCTCCTTCGGATCGAGGTTCCCGTACGCCGCGTACGCCGCGCGCCATGCCTGGCGCCCGGCTGCAGCGCGTGCATCGTCGAGCGGGTCGATTACCTGAGACACGAAAGCTCCTGCACTGTGGCGGGTCGTCTCACCTTACGGCAACGCTCGATTCCCGCGGCGAGACCCGACAGCTCGTCCTCACTGTCGGGTCGCGGTCGGCAGCGCGTGATTGACTCAGGCGATGGCGGCTCGGAGCACCTCCCACGAGGAGCAGCGCGATCGGCGTCGAGGACAGCTGTTCGTGGCTTTGGCCGCAGTGGCATGGTCGACCGCGGGAGTGATGCAGCGAGAGCTCTCGGTGGATACGGCGACGCAGCTCGCGGGACGCGCGTTCTTCGCCCTCGTCGCTCTGATCGGGTTCGTTGCCGTCCTAAATCGCGGGCGTCCGGTTGCGGCGTTCCGCTCGATGGGCGTAGCCGGCCTCGCTGTTGCCGTCTGTACGGCCGTCGCCTCCGGCTTCTTCATCGTCGCGCTCAACTACGCGAACGTGGCGAACGTCCTCTTCATGCAGGCCGTGGCTCCCATAGCGGCCGCGCTTCTCGCCTGGATCGCGCTCGGTGAGTCGATCTCACGCCGGTCGTGGTTCGCGATGGCGATCGCCGTTCTCGGTGTCGCTCTCATGGTCGGCGGGCCGGGCAGCGGCGGTGTGGTGGGTGTCGGCGCCTCGCTCGTGATGACGCTCGCATTCGCAGTCGGGATCGTGATAACTCGCCATCGGAGAGACGTCTCGATGGCGCCGGCGATCAGTCTGTCGCAGCTCCTCGCCGTTCTCGCCGTCGCTCCATTCGCGAGCTTCGGAAGCGTGAGCGAGCACGACCTGATGTTCCTCGTGCTCCTCGGGGTGGGTCAGATGGGGCTCGGTCTGGCCTTTCTCACCATGGGCGCGAGGTTGATACCCGCAGCGGAGATCGCGCTAATCACCTTGCTCGAGGTCGTCCTCGCGCCGCTCTGGGTATGGATCGCGATCTCCGAAAGGCCGTCACCGGCGGCGCTAGCCGGTGGAGTGGTGGTGATATTCGCCGTCATGTTGCAGACAACCCAAAGGGCCCGATCGCCGGCGGCCCTCAGCCCTGTCACGGCTCCCGAAGCTGCGCGCTAGCACGGAGTCGTCAGGAGGGCGGCGGCGGGGCGAGGCGCGTCGGATAGCGTGCGCTTCATGAGCGACGACGAGAAGACCGAGGCCAAGCCCGACCACGAGCCGCCCGCCGGGGCGGAGACCACGGCGACCTGGACGGGCGGAACGGCGCCGATCGACTACACCGCGAGCGCCAAGTGGCTGGTGCTGCGCAAGAAGGAGAAGCCGGCGGCGGAGATCTTCTCCGTTTCGTACGTCGCTACCGGTGGCGACGAGACGCGGCCGATCACGTTCGTCTTCAACGGCGGCCCGGGTGCCTCCTCCGCGTACCTCCACATGGGCGCCGTGGGGCCGCAGCGGGTCGCCTTCCCCGCGGACGGGACGCTCCCTGAGATGCCCGCGCGTCTCGTCCAGAACGAGTCGTCCTGGCTCGCGTTCAGCGACCTTGTGTTCGTCGATCCCGTCGGGACCGGCTTCAGCCGCATCATCGAGCCCGATAAGAAGGACGAGGCCAAGGACGCGAAGCCGGAGGACGCGCATGATCCGAAGGAGTACTTCGGCTACAAGCGCGACCTCGAGTCGCTCTGCGAGTTCATGGGCCGCTGGCTCTCGGATCACGGCCGCTGGGGTTCACCCGTCTTCATCGCCGGTGAGAGTTACGGTGGCTACCGCGTCGGGCGGCTTGTGCGCATGCTCCAGGAGACCGCGGGCATCGGCCTGAACGGCGCGATCCTCATTTCGCCGGCGCTCGAGATCACCGGCCTCGCGCCCACGGACTACAACGTCCTCGGCTGGATCGATCGCGTGCCCACGATGGCCGCCGCCGCGGTGCATCACCGCCGCTCGCGCGCCTTCAGGAAGGGAACCGCTCTCGAACGGGTTCTTCGCCAGTCGGAGGAGTTCGCGACGGGCGACTACGCCTCGTTCCTTACCCGCGGCGCGTC
Source organism: Gaiellaceae bacterium (assembly GCA_038910715.1). Classification (GTDB taxonomy): domain Bacteria; phylum Actinomycetota; class Thermoleophilia; order Gaiellales; family Gaiellaceae; genus GMQP-bins7. Next base: position 2,447 of record JBCKBY010000064.1, on the reverse strand, counting down.
CATGCCGGTCAAGGAGCGCGACCGGATTCTCTCCCGGCTGGCCGACATTCTTGGCCTCCCGCTCGACATCGTCCTTCGCGCTGAGGGTCGCGTCTCGTTCTTTACCTTCGCGCGGGAGCTCCTGCGCGACCAGCGCAAGGTGCTCGGCCTCTACGACACGACGATTACGGCGACCGACCCGTTCCCCGACCGTGACGGGTTCACGTGGCCTGATCCGACGCTCTCGGGTATTAGCCCCGCGTACACCATGGCGGTGAACCGGATGCTCCGCTCGGAGATCGGCGTCGAGACGGACCGCGAGTACACGCTGCTCTCCTACGAGGCCAATCTCGCCTGGAAGAACGACGCCGAGCACCACGCGTTCGCCCTGCCGCCCGGCGCGACGGACGACTTTCGCTACGGCATGTCCCTGAACCCACACATGAAGGCGTTCATCACGCACGGGCAGTACGACCTCATCACCCCGTACTACACGAGCGACCGCCTGCGGAACCTGATGCGGCTCGACCCGCAGATGGCGGATCGCCTCACCGTCCGCCACTTCGGCGGGGGGCACATGTTCTACGCGTGGGAGGCAAGTAGGCGGGACTTCACGGACGCGATCGCCTCGTTCGTCGCCGACGCTACTCAGGGTTAGCGCCGAGGAACTCCGAGGCGGGGCGCTGTGGCGCTTGGATCAACCATGCGTCCTCCGGCCACCCGAGGGCACGAGGGGCGGCGATGACGTCGGGTGGCGGGGAAGATACGCTCGGCCACTGCATGACCGAGATGCGCCTCTACGACCTTCGCGTCACCGTTGAGCGGATCGAAGGCCGCTCCGTATGCGGCCTCGAGGTCGGCGATTTCTTCGAGGTCACCGAGTCGAGCCGCGTGCGCATCCCGGAAGGCCGGCACTTCTGCCTCTTCGCCATGCAGTCGGCCTTGCCGCTGCTCCCTGCGAAGATGCGCCGACTCCCCGATGAGGATTGGCTCGAGCAGGACAACCTCGTCGCGTGCCCCGACCCGGACGAGCGGCTCGTGATGCGGATCGAGCGAATCGGCGAGCGAACTCTCGTGACCGAGGAGCTGACGTAACCCGCGAGCTCGGCCTCGGGATCCGCACGGTGGAGACGCCGGCGGCGTACGAGGCGATCGCGCGATGCGCGGAGGGAGCCGGCGTCGACGTCCTCTCCGTTTACCACGACCTGCTCGATCAGCCGGCGATCGGGCCACTGCTGCTGATGGCGCGCGTGACCGAGCAGATCCGGCTTGGCCCCGCCGCGCTCAATCCCTTCACGCTCCATCCGTACGAGATCGCCGGGCAGATCGCGATGCTCGATGCGGTTTCGAACGGGCGCGCGTTTCTCGGCCTTGCAAAGGGCGCCTGGCTCGACCGCCTGGGAATCGAGGAAGCGCGTCCTCTCGCTGCCCTGAAGGAGGCTGTGGAGATCATCCGTGCGTTACTCGCGGGCGACGAGAGTGGGGTTGCGGGCGACCGCTTCACGCTTGCGCTCCAGACGAAGCTCTCGTATCCGAGGAGGCGCGAATCCGTGCCGCTCCTCATCGGGACGTGGGGACCGGCCACGGCGCGCTGGGCAGGCACGGTCGCCGACGAGGTGAAGCTCGGCGGCAGCGCCAACCCGGACTTCGTACCCGTCGCGCGCGAGTGGATCGACAATCCCGCCGTGCGGATCGTCGTCGGCTGCGTCAGCGTCGTGGACGAGGACGGCGGCTGGGCGCGCGAGCGAGCGCGTGCGGCCGTGGAGCCCTACCTTGGCGTCGTCGCCCACCTTGACCCGACGCTCGAACTGGGTGACGGCGACGCGCCGCCCCTCGAGCGGTTCTGCATCGCGGGCACGCCCGAGGAAGTCGCTGCCCGCGTGACCGACCTGTGGGATGCAGGTGCCTCGCGCGTCGAGCTCGGGACGCCTCAGGGACGTACGACCAAGAGCGGCGTTGACCTGATCTGCGAGCGGGTGCTGCCGCTCCTCAGATAGAGGCAACCGATCGCGGTTCGTCCGCACGACCCGCGCTCGTACTCCTCCACATCTCGTAGGCGAGCGGCCAGAACGCCAGGATCCCGGCTACGCCGATCACGATCTGTGCGGCCCCGAGCGGGACGAAGCGCGCCGCTGCCATCACGACGAGCGCTCCGGCGACGAGCCGCGTGAGCCGCCTGCTCAGCACGCCACTGCGCACAATCCCGATCGCGAAGCCGATGACGCCGAGCGTGAAGCAGATCGCGCCTGTCACGAGGATGGGGATGAACCACGGGAAGAGCTCGGTCTGCGCTGCCTCGCCGTCCCCGCCCGTTTCGGCGGCTGTCAGCAGTGCGAATTCCATTCCCGTGAGGATCGGAAAGAGCGCGCTTCCCATGACAGCGAACGGGAGCGCCCAGACGCTCCAGCGTTCCTCACTGGCCTCGCGAAGGTAGCTCCGAAGGGCGATGAACGCGAGCGCCATCAGCG
>JBCKBY010000063.1:0-11817 GCA_038910715.1 Gaiellaceae bacterium | reverse complement strand
CGCCGGGGACGACGACCGCGCTCGTCGGCGAGACCGGCTCAGGGAAGACGACTTCGGCGTACCTCGTCGCGCGGCTCTACGACTCGACGCAGGGGACGGTTGCGATCGACGGCGTCGACGTCCGCGAGCTCACGTTCGAGTCGCTCGCCGAAGCCGTCGGAGTGGTTTCGCAGGAGACGTATCTCTTTCATGCGACGGTTCGCGACAACCTCCGCTTCGCCAAGCCTGATGCCACCGATGAAGAGGTCGAGGACGCCGCGCGCGCTGCGCAGATCCACGAGTTGATCGCGACGCTTCCCGACGGTTACGACACCATGGTCGGCGAGCGCGGCTACCGCTTCTCCGGTGGCGAGAAGCAGCGGATGGCGATCGCGCGCACCGTCCTCCGCAACCCGCCTGTTCTCGTGCTCGACGAGGCGACGTCCTCGCTCGACACGCAGACGGAGCGGCTCGTGCAGGAGGCTCTCGAGCGGCTGTCCGAAGGGCGTACGACGATTGCGATCGCGCACCGATTGTCGACTGTCCGCGACGCAGACCAGATCGTCGTGCTCGACCGAGGCCGTATAGTCGAAATCGGGACGTATGCCGAGCTCCTCGAACGCGGAGGCCGCTTCGCCGAGCTCGCCGCCCGCGACGACGTACTGCCGGACTCCGTTGCCGCGGCGGGCGTACCATAGGGCGGTTTGTTCGACGAAGTCCCGACGAAGAAGGAGCTCCGATGATCGCGACGCTTCCCGACCGCGACTCTCTCGCGGAGCACGGGATCGCCGTGCGCGGGAGGATCTACTGGCGCCCGACGACCTCGCAGCTGTACTCGCACGCGCTTGCGCGGGGGGAGGCTCAGCTCGCCGAGGGCGGCGCGCTCGTCGTCGACACCGGCAAGCACACGGGACGCTCCCCCAAGGACAAGTTCATCGTTCGAGAGCCGGGCTCCGAGGCGCGCATCTGGTGGGGGTCTGTCAACGGGGAGATCTCGGAAGAGGGCTTCGACCGGCTGCGCGGCAAGGTCGCCGCGCGCCTAGGGGAGGGCGACGTCTACGTCGTGGACGCGTTCGCAGGCGCGGATCCAGAGCATCGCATCGGTGTGCGCGTGATCACCGAGAGCCCGTGGCACGCCCTTTTCGCGAAGACACTCTTCATCGATCCGACCGACGACGAGCTCGCAGAGATGGACACGGACGCTCTCGTCCTCCACGCGCCGTCGGTCACTGCCGTCCCCGACGAGGACGGCACGCGGAGCGGCACCTTCATCTGTCTCCACCCGTCCCGCTCCGAGGTCGTCATCGGTGGGACGTTCTACGCGGGCGAGATCAAGAAGTCGATCTTCACGGTCATGAACGACCGCCTCCCCCTCGAAGGCGTCTTCCCGATGCACTGCTCGGCGAACGTCGACGACGACGGGCGCGTCGCCGTGTTCTTCGGGCTCTCCGGGACAGGAAAGACAACGCTTTCCGCCGACCCCGCGCGACATCTCATCGGTGATGACGAGCACGGCTGGTCCGACGAGGGCGTCTTCAACTTCGAGGGCGGCTGCTATGCCAAGGTGATCCGGCTGTCCGCGGAGGCCGAGCCACAGATCTACGCGACGACTCGGGCGTTCGGAACCGTGCTCGAGAACGTCGTCATGAACGAGCGCGGTGTTCTCGACCTCGACGACGACTCGAAGACGGAGAACACGCGCGCGGCGTACAAGCTCGAGCAGATCGCGAACGCGTTGCCGGAGAAGCGAGCGGGGCAGCCGAGCTCGGTCGTCTTCCTCACCGCCGACGCCTTCGGGATCCTCCCGCCGATTGCGCGGCTCACGCGCGACCAGGCGATGTACTGGTTCCTGTCGGGCTTCACCGCGAAGCTCGCCGGCACCGAGATCGGCGTCACGGAGCCGCAGCCGACCTTCTCTGCCTGCTTCGGCGCTCCGTTCCTCCCGCGGCCGCCGTCGGTGTACGCGCGCATGCTCGGCGAAAGGCTCGATCGTCACGGGGCGGCTGTATGGCTCGTCAACACCGGGTGGACCGGGGGGCCGTTCGGCGAGGGTCGGCGGATGCCGATCCAGGCCACCCGTGCTCTTCTGCACGCGGCGCTCGCCGGCGAGCTCGCCGGCGTCGAGTACAGGACCGATCCCGTCTTCGGCTTCGACGTCCCGGCGGCAGTGCCCGGCGTGCAGACAAGCCTGCTCAATCCGCGTCTGACCTGGACCGATCCGAACGCTTACGACGCGAAGGCGCGCGAGCTCGCGCAGATGTTCCGCGACAACTTCGAGCGCTTCGAAGACGTCGCGCCAGGCGTCGCGGCCGCATGCCCCCGCACATAGGGCCGACGAACCGACGCAATCACACCTTGTAGCTCTGGGCCACCGTCTGGTCTGAGATCCCTCGGTGCGGGCGCTGCTCGTTGTAGTGCGCCGGGAAGCGATCGAGCAAGGCCTGCAGCTCGGCGAGGTCGCTAGCGGGACCTTCGTCCCGGCGTGAGCGCGGCTCGAGCCCGGCGAAGCCCTCCTCGCCGAAGCGCCTGCGGTGGAGGTAGAGGGTCTGGCGCGAGATATCGCGCCAGAGGCAGACCTCGGGGCCACGCTCTTCCCCGTCCGTGCGGGTTCGTGCAGCACTTCCAGCTTCAGCTCTTCCATCGACACCACCCTTAGCGCCGTCTCCGCCTCCTGCCCGTCTGTAAGGAAGGCAAGGCTGCGGTCCGAAGGGGCCGGGCTCGGCGGTGTCAGGCATGTGTCCGGAACGTCAGGCATGTGTCCGGAACGATCTGTCAGGGATGTTCCCGGAATGCACAAAGCGCACCGTGTTTCGTCTTGAGCCGATCTTGAGCGCCGTGCAGCAACCTCTTCCTCTAACCACGACGCGCCGACCTGGAGGGTCGACGCAGGAAAGCGAGGTTCAGCATGAACGTACGGATGAAGCGACCGAGCCCCGCGTTCGTGGTGGCCATGGTCGCACTGTTCATCGCTCTCGGCGGCACCGCCGGGGCAGTTGTGACAGCGGCAGTCCCGCTTGCGAAGCGAGCACTCGTCGCAGACAACGCGAAGAAGGTGGGCGGGCTCACCGCGACACAGCTCGGGGCCGCGGCTGCGCAGGCTGGGGCAAAGGTTGCTCTGTCCGAGTCGCCGGCTGGCCCGCGGCCTGCGAGTACCGCCAGCAGCCTCGTGACGATCAAGACCGCGCCCTGGTCGCTCGGTGGCGGCCAGGCGAACGACTTCGCGGCGGCGTGCGATGCCGGTCAAAAGGCCGTCGGTGGCGGCTACGACAATCCGAGCGGTGATGCACTGGCACTCGACACCAGGCCGGGTTCGGACGGTGCAAGCTGGAGAGTCTTCGTACTCAATCTCTCCCCATCGGCTGGCGCGTCGGGAAACGTGTTCGCCATCTGTCTCAAGTAGGGGGAAGAGAGTCGGCCGCCGGCGCGAACTCCGTCCAGTGCCGGCGGCCGACTCCTCGTTTGCAACCGGTTCTTAATGCCTCTCCTTACCATCACTTCACGCACCGACGGCTATAACGCCGAGGTGGCGCTCCCGAGTCTCCGCCCGCTCGCGATCGTCGTCTCGGGTGCGCTCTTCGCCCTTGCGCTCGTTGCCGCGGCCGTTGGGCCGGCCGGAACGGCGCCCATCACCGCGTACGAGCGCTCGATCGACGCAGCTCCAAGCGTCGCGCTTCGCACGGAAGGGCTCTCCCGCGCGGCGACCACGTTTCGAGGCGGACTCGTCACCACATCGACCGGAGAGACGGTCGACGTTCGCGTATCCGACGCGCTGCCGCTCGAGACCTCGACTCCAGAAGGCTGGGCGGAGTTCCTCACCGGTCTGACTCACGGGCCTGAGATCACACTCCTCACGACCTACATCGCCACGCTCGACGAAGTCCAGGAGATCTGTGGGAGCCGCGCTCTCGGCTGTTACTCCCGTAATCAAATGGTGGCGCTAGGAGAAACAGCTATTCCCGACGTGAGCCCGGAGGAGGTCGTTCGCCACGAGTACGGCCATCACGTCGCGATGAATCGGCTCAACTCTCCATGGGTTGCCATCGACTGGGGGCCGAAGCATTGGGCGAGCGCGGCCGACGTGTGCGCGCGCACCACGCGAAAGGAGGCGTTCCCCGGGGATGAGGGCTCGAACTACGCGCGTAATCCCGGCGAAGCGTGGGCCGAGGTCTATCGCCTCATGGACGAGCGCAAGGCGGGCATCACGACCGCGACCTGGCCGATCATCGCGCCGAGCTTCTTCCCGGACGAGCCAGCGCTGCAGGCGGCAGAGCGCGACGTCCTCCAGCCCTGGAGCGCTGGGAGGACGACACTCTCCACGCGTGTGTTCGGCAAGGCGACGAGGACGGTCTGGTGGATCCCGTTGTCGACGGCACTCGATGGTGACTTGCGGGTCAGCGCGACCGTGCCGAACGGCGCCGATCCCGAAGTCGCACTGGTCGGATCGGATCGCCGCACGGTGATCAAGCGCGCGCAGTGGGTCGGCCAACGGGTGAAGCAGCTGACGGGCTCGCTTTGCGGTCAGCGGGGACTGTTCGTGCGGGTGACGCAGAGAGGTGCACTCGGGCGCATCGGGGTCTCGGCGGCAACGCCGTGATCCGGATGGCCGTTGCCGCGCTCCTTGTCGCGGCAGCTGGGGTAGGGGGTGCGACCGCCGTCCATGCTCGAGAACAAGGCGTTGACGGCCTAACGTTGAGGGGTTCGATTGCACCCCAGGTTGCGAGCAGCGCGCTCTCCAGCGGCCCGGCGCGCGCTGCGGCTACCTGGTGCGGCTCGGCGTCGCAGTCCGACCGAGCGCCGAACGCGATCGCAGGGAATCCCGTGCACTGGGTCTATGCGCTCCCGTCAGACGGCCAGGATCGTCTCTCGAGCGTCGCAAACGTGATGCAAACGGACGCCGAGCAGATCGATGCGTGGTGGCGATCGCAGGACGCGACCCGTCTCCCGCGGAACGACCTAGCCCCGTTCTCCTGCGGGCTCCAACTCGATGTCACGACGGTCCGCCTGCCGCAGTCGAGCTCTCAGCTCGCACCTCTCGAAGGGAGATTCGGGGCAGTGTTCAATGCCTTGAACGCGGCCGACTTGCGCTCGCAGCTCACCAAGTACCTGGTCTACTACGACGGCGCGGTCTCCGATGGCAACGTGTGCGGTCAGGGTGGCAGTGATCCAGCGGGGTTCGGGCTTGCGATCGTCTACTACCAGTCCTGCGTTGGCGTTTCAACGGCGGCAGTCGATGCGCACGAGGTGCTGCACACTCTGGGTGCAGTGCCGCGAGGGGCGCCGAACGAGTGTCCAGACAAAGACGGCGCTCACACCTGTGACGACCCGAACGACTTGATGTATCCGTCGATCGACGACGTTCCGCTCTCGACGAAGGTGCTCGACCCAGGGAGGAACGACTACTACGGGCACAGTGGTTCGTGGGCGGATGCCCAGGATTCGCCGTGGCTGGTGCAACTCGACAGCCAGGCGCCGCTCGCGCTCTCGGTCTCCGGCCCCGGATCCGTCGCTGCCGACGTGCCCGGATTGCAGTGTGCGCAGAGCTGTACCACCACGTGGAATGCAGGCACGCGGCTCGCGTTGACCGCGACTCCCGGCGCCGGGGCCAAGCTCGTTCGCTGGGGGTCCGCGTGCGTGGGGGCCGCGGGTTGCTCGTTGACGGTTACAGCAGGCACGCAGATCTCGGCGCTCTTCGCGCCGGCCAGCTTCCGTCTGACCGTCGCGGTCTCAGGGCGCGGCGCGGTGCGAAGCTCGCAGACGGGGATCACGTGTCGGCCTCGCTGCTCGGCGACGTTCCCCTCCTACTCTCCCGTCAAGCTCACCGCGACCGCCACGAAGGGCTGGCGATTCCGCTCCTGGAGCGGTGTCTGTCGTGGATCGCAGCGCTCGTGCTCGGTGCCCATGACTGCCGCGACGAGCGCGCGGGCGGTCTTCGTCCGGGCCTAATCGTTGTGCCGAGAGACGCGAGGTCGATCAGGTAGCGTCTTTGAACGTGGAGGTCATGCACGACGTGGTCGTCGTTGGGGCTGGCTGCGCGGGTATGCGCGCGGCGATCGAGGCCTTCGACACCGGCGCGGACGTTGCGATGATCTCGAAGATCCACCCGGTTCGAAGCCACTCCGGTGCGGCCGAGGGCGGGATCAATGCGGCGCTCGGGAACGCCTCGGAGGACGATCCCGAGAAGCACGCGTACGACACCGTGAAAGGCTCCGACTACCTCGGCGACCAGGACGCGATCGAGATCCTCTGTCAAGAGGCGCCGGACGACGTCTACCAGCTCGAGCACTGGGGTGCGGTCTTCTCACGGACCCCGGACGGGCGCATCGCCCAGAGGCCGTTCGGTGCCGCCGGCGAGCCGCGAACGGCGTATGCAGCCGACATCACGGGTCACGTGCTCATCCACGTGCTGTACGAGCAGGTGATGAAGCGCGACATCCCGACCTACGAGGAGTACTTCGCCTGGAAGCTCGTCGTGGACGATGGGCGCTGCCAGGGCGTCATCGCGTGGGATCTCCTCAATGGCGGCCTCAAGTCGATCGGCGCGAAGACCGTGATCCTCGCGACGGGTGGCGCGGGCCGCCTGTACACCGGGACGACGAACGCGTACGCGTGCACGGGGGACGGGATGACGATGGCGCTACGCGCCGGTGTTGCCCTCAAGGACATGGAGATGATGCAGTTCCATCCCACGACGCTCGCTCCGACCGGCGTCCTCATCACCGAGGGCTGCCGTGGCGAGGGCGCGTATCTCCTCAATGCGCAGGCGGAGCGGTTCCTCGTCCGCTATGCGCCGAACGCGATGGAGCTCGCGTCGCGCGACGTCATCTCGCGTGCCGAGCAGACCGAGATCGACGAGGGGCGGGGGCTGGACGGGAACGTCCTGCTCGACCTACGACACCTCGGCGCGGAGAAGATCCTCGAGCGCCTGCACGGGACCCGCGAGCTCTCCATGACGTTCGCCGGGGTCGATCCGATCTACGAGCCGATTCCCGTGCGGCCGGGCGCCCACTACCACATGGGCGGCGTCGACACGGATGTCTGGGGGCGCACGTCGCTCGAAGGCCTCTATGCGGCCGGTGAAGTGGCCTGCGTTTCGGTGCACGGCGCGAACAGGCTCGGCGGCAACGCGCTCATGGAGACGATCACCTATGGGAAGCGCGTCGGTCGGCACGCCTCCGAGTGGGCGCTCCAGAACACAACGGTCGACGTCCCCGCGTCGGTCGAGGCAGACGCCGAGCGCGAGCTGAAGACGCTTCTCGGCCGCACCGAAGGCGAACGGCCATGGCGGATTCGCGACGAGCTCGCGGAGACGATGCACGTGAACTTCGGTGTGTTCAGGCGAGAGGAGCAGATGCTCGAGCAGGGGACGATCGTCCAGAGCCTGCGCGAGCGCTACGAGCGAGTCGTCGTCGAGGACAAGGGCAACGTCTTCAACTCGGATCTCACGCAGGCCCTCGAGCTCGGGTTCCTGCTCGAGCTCGCCGAGTGCATGATCGTTTCAGGGCTCGCGCGGAAGGAGAGCCGCGGCGCGCACGCGCGCCCGTACGACTACCCAGACCGCGACGACGAGAACTACCTCCGGCACACCCTGGTCACGTGGAAGGATGGAGCGCCCGAGCTAGATTGGCAGCCGGTGACAATGACAAAGTGGCAGCCCCAGGAGAGGACCTATTGAAGTGCTACCTCCGTCCACATACGACGCGCGCTGGCGGCTGCAAAGCTGCGCCATGCGTCGTCCTCGGTCGCATCTGTACCTTTCAGGTACGAACGCTTCCTGCGTCCTAGCCTGGCTTGCTTCTCGCGCGCCATCGGGCGCCGTCCGTGAACGGAGGCAGCACTGCCCATGAAGATGGCCCTGAAGATCCAGCGTTACGACCCCGTCGCGGGCGCGCGAGCCGTGAAGGAGTACGAGGTGGACGCGCCCGACTGGGCGACGCTGCTCGACGTCCTCGACATCGTCAAGGACCGCTTCGACGGGACGCTCGCTTATCGCAGGAGTTGTCGGATGATGATCTGCGGCTCCTGCGGCATGCGCATGGACGGCGCGGCGGTTCTCGCCTGCAAGACGCGGATGGTCGACATTGCCGAATCGGGCCATGTCCCGGTGATCTCGGCGATGGGGAACATGCCGATCGTCAAGGACCTCGTCGTCGACATGGATCCGTTCTGGGGAAAGATCCGCGCGGTCACGCCGTGGCTCCAGCCCGGCTACTCCGATCCCGGCGAGAAGGAGAGCAACGTCTCGCAGGAGCGGATGGACGTGATCCACAAGGAGTCGCTGTGCATCATGTGCGGCTGCTGCGTCTCGGAGTGCAACTCGATGGAGGCCGATCCGGAGTTTCTCGGCCCGGCGGCGCTCGCGAAGGGGATGCGATTCGTCGGCGACCCGCGCGACCAGGCGACGGTCGAGCGGCTGCAGGAGCTCTCGGGCCCGCACGGGATCTGGGATTGCACGCGTTGCTACTTCTGCACGGAGCGCTGTCCGAAGGGCGTCGACCCGCGCGATGCGATCGCCAAACTCGGTGCCGAAGCCATCCGCGAGGGAATCGACTCCGACATGGGCGCGAAGCACGCAAAGTGGTTCGTGACCTCGGCGAAGACGACCGGTTGGCTCCGCGAGACCGAGCTCGTGCCCAAGACACAGGGTGTCGCCAGGTCTCTGAAGGATGTCAAGTTCGCGATGGGGTTGCTGCGCCACGGCAAGGTCCCCCCGCCGGTGCCGCCGCACGTCGCGAAGCATGTTGGCGAGGCGCGTGCGCTCTTCGACCTCGTCAAGCAGCAGGGACGAGACGGAGCCGACGGGATCGTGCAGAGCGAGCACGCCCTCTCGCGGCTCGAGTTCGTGCAGGAGAGCGGCGAGGAGGCACGTGACCCGTACGGGCCGGAGTCGTTCCCTGCGCCTCTGCCGCCTGGTGAAGAAGGAACCGCGCCGTGAGAACCGTCGCGTACTACAAGGGTTGCCTGGCGTCGCTGTCGGCGAAGGAGCTCGACACGTCGACCCAGGCGCTGGCGCCGAAGGTGGGGCTCGAGCTGATCGAGCTCGAGGCAGTGACGTGCTGCGGTGCGGGCGACATCCACGAGGCGGAGCCCGACTACTACCTCCACCTGAACGCGCGCATCCTCGCGTACGCGGAGGCGACCGGCGCCGACACGCTCATGACCGTGTGCAACGTCTGCACGCTCAATCTCCGCCAGGCGAATCACGCACTGAAGGGCGACTCGGCGCTCCTAGAGCGGGTGAACGACAACCTCGTCTCTGTCGGAGCGCCGGCCTACTTCGGCGGCGTCGAGGTCATGCACTTCCTCTGGCTGATCTCCGTCGGCGAGGGCTATGAGCTGTTGAAGGGTGCCGCGCACAAGGGCCTCAAGGGGCTCAAGGTCGCGCCCTTCTACGGTTGCCAGATCCTGCGGCCCTCGAAGCTCCTCGGGTTCGAGGATCCCGACAAGCCCGAGTCGCTCGAGCGGATCATCGCTGCATGTGGCGGCGAGGCGATCGACTATCCGGCGAAGATCAAGTGCTGTGGCTTCCCGATCATCCAGGCGCGCGAGGACGTCGCGCTCGCCGAGCTCATCCAGCCCATCGAGCAGGCGAAGGAAGCCGGTGCTGATGTGATGGTGACGCCGTGCCCGCTCTGCCATCTCTCACTCGACGCGTGGCAGTCGAAGCTGAAGGAGCAGACCGGCAAGGACTTCCAGATGCCGATCCTGCACCTCTCGCAGCTGATTGGTGTTGCGGCCGGCCTCGACTCGTCGGAGCTCAAGTTCAAGCGCCACATCGTCTCGGTGGAACCCGTCACCGAGAAGCTCACCGTCTGAGACGCGCACTATGGCCTGGCTCCTCGTAGGAGCGGTCGCCCTCGTCGTAGGCGTCGTGGTTTGGGGCTGGTTCGAGGCTGGTTGGCTCCGGAGACGGGTCATCGAGGTCGAGCTGGAGGGAGTTCCTCGCGAGCTCGACGGGATCCGCATCGCGCACCTCTCCGATCTCCACCTCGGCGTCCCCTCGAGAGGCCAGCGCGCCGCCGAGGATGCCGTCAAGTGGGTCGTGGAACGGCGCCCGGACATCGTCTGCGTAACGGGTGATCTCGTCTCGCGTCGTGCAGGGATGCTGCTCCTCGAGAGGCTTCTACGCGAGCTCGGACCCTGCTACGTGGTGCTCGGGAACCACGATTTCGCCGACAGCCGTGACCCCTTCTCCCAGCGCATCGATCCGGCCGGAATCGACGCGCTCGAGGGCGTCACGCTGCTTGGGAACGAGAGCGTCGAGCTCGAGCATCGCGGCTGCAGGGTCCAGATCGTCGGGGTCGATCCACGGACATACGCGGCGCGCGACGCGCACCCGGAGGAGCTCGCTGACCCGGCTGCGAGCCTGCGAATCCTTCTCTGTCACTTCCCGGGGATCGCTCGTCGGATCCCGGACGTCTTTCACCTGATCCTCGCGGGGCACCTTCACGCCGGGCAGATCGTCGTCCCGTTCCCGGGCGGGAAGCTCCGCCTCGCGCACCTACGGGCGCGAGACGTCGAAGGCGTGTACCGGTATGGCTCGACGGCGCTCCACGTCTCACCGGGTCTCGGCACGACGTTCTTGCCCGTTCGGCTCTTCGCGCGGCCGGAAGTGACCGAGCTGGTTGTACGATCGCGTTAGTGGAGGGGCAGACCATCTCCCCGGAGGTGCTCGCGCGGTACGCGGGCGATGCGGCGCGCGAGGTGTCCGGAGTGGCCGGGCTCGCGGAGGCAGCCGAGATCTCGAGTGACTCGACCGCCGTGACCATTCATCTCGAGCTGGAGTGGGGGAGTGCCGCAGAGGATGTCGCTCGCAAGGTGCAGGAGCGCGTCGCCGAGTATCTCGAGCGTATGGCGAATCTCACGGTCGGATCGGTCGACGTCGTCATCGACGGCGTGGGCGCTCCACCGGCGAAGCGATGAGCTCCCGTCTCGCCGGGCTCACCGGCGCGACGCTAGAGACGGCGCCTACGGTCTGCCAGTCGTGCGTGTGGTGGCAGACCCGCGGCAACCGCGAGCCCGAGAAGAAGAAATGGGTCGAGCGGGCAGAGGACGAGTGGGGCGCCTGGGGAACGATCTACCGCGACGACGACGGCCGCGTTCTCGGCTCGATGCAATACGGGCCCGCACACCTTTTCCCGCGCGCTGCGGACCTCCCAGCAGGCCCGCCCTCGGACGACGCCGTGCTGGTCACGTGCGCGTACTTGCTGTCGGAGTCGCAGCCGTGGGTCGAGCAGTCGCTGTTCCTCGCCGCGATCGGCGAGGCGCGCGACAAGGGAGCGCATGCGCTCGAGGCGTTTGCGTATCGGTATCGGGAGGGAACACCGCCGGCAGATCGCTTCCTGGTTCATCGAACCGTCTTTCCGCGCGATTTTCTCGCTGACTTCGGTTTTCGAACGGTGCGCTCGGCGGGGCGGATCGAGCTCGCGCGGCTTGCGCTCGGTGGCTTGCAGCCGGTCGAGGAAGGCGCGCGTGAGAAGGTGCTGAACGTCGTTCGAGAAGCGTTCCAACCTGCTCCGGCACCGGCTCCTCCCGGCCCGTAGGGACACCTTGACGCGGGCCTCGGGCGCGGGCATCATCGATCGGTGAGCTGGCGGCAGAAGAAGGACACCCCGATCACACATGCCGACGTTAGCGATCTCATCAGGCTGCTGATGGGGATGGACTGGAAGCTCGATCGGATCATGGAGGAGCTGGGAATCGAGAATGGCGAAGCGCAAGATCGACCCTGAAGAGCGCGCGTACTGGGCGCAGGTCAGCCGCGACTTCCGCGCGATGTACGAGCGGCGCCTCCAGCGCCTCGCCGAGTGGGACGCGACCGAAGCCCGACGCAAGGCGCGG
>JBCKBY010000062.1:0-11850 GCA_038910715.1 Gaiellaceae bacterium | reverse complement strand
CGCGTCATGCTCGCCGTCCTTGCAGCCGAGTCGAGGAGGCTGTTGCGATGTGGGCGCGCGTTGCGAGATTCGAGGGCGATCAGGCGCCCACCCCGAACCCGCCCTGACGAGGCTCACTCACTGGGTCAGGCAGGCGGAATGTTCTGGTTGAGACGGAAGAGGTTGCTTGGATCGACGCGTGCCTTCAGCGTTGCGAGTCGCTCGTACTTCTGGTTGCCGTAGGCCTTGCGCGTCGTCTCACCGCCGAAGTCCGATTGCTCGTTCACGTAGTTGCCGCTCATCGAGAGGGACGCGAGCTGGGCCGCGGTTTCACGGCCCCAGCTGATGCAGCGATCGTCGTCGGCGGGGTCGTCCCAGACAGGCTCCACGATCCAGTAGAAGCTCGCCTGGCGCCCGGTGTAGGCGGTTTCGTGGTCGCTGACGTCGGCCACTGCTCCGCCGAGTTGGAGGACGTAGATCTCGGAGTCGGAGGTTGGCGCCGCGGCGACGCTGCTCGTCAGGCAGTCGATCACCTCGGGACTGAGGTCCGCGAGAAACCCTCCTTTCGCGTAGTAGCGTCGGCCCCAGGGAAAGTGGTCGTCCAGCCGGCGCTGCAGCTCGAGGAACGTGACCCCGCCAACCGACCCCGACAGCTGACCGCCGAGCCCTCCGAAAGCGGCGACCGAGGCATCGGCTGCATGCTCCGAGCCCGACCAGACCGCACTCATCCGCATCATGTCCCGCGTCACCGTGAAGGCGGTGCCGAGCTGGCGTGAAGCCCGGGCGGCCAGCTCTGCGTAGCCGGCTAGCACGCCGGCCGACTCCGTGGCCGCGCAAGCCCAGCTGCCGACGAGGATCGAGCCGAGGTCGTGAAGCCGAAACAGGAATCGCGTCACGACACCGAAGTTGCCGCCGCCGCCACGCAGCCCCCAGAAGAGCTCCGGCTCCTCGGCCTCGCTCGCGTGAACCAGACGTCCGTCCGCCAGGCACACGTCGGCGCCGACCAGGCTGTCGATGGTCAGTCCCAGGCGGCGGCTCAACCAGCCCATCCCGCCTCCGAGCGTGAGGCCGGCTGCCCCCGTGTGGGAGATCACGCCCGCCGGCGAGACGAGCCCGTACGGTGCGGTGGCGCGATCGAGATCGCCGAGGAGCGCCCCGCCCGAAACCTCAACTCGGCGCTCAGCCCGATCGACCACGACCTGCTTCAAGGCAGACAGGTCGAGCACGACGCCCCCGTCACAGGTCGAGAAGCCGGGGAAGCTGTGCCCCCCGCATCGGATCGCGATCAGACACCCTGCGGCCGCCGCGACCTCGATCGTCCGTTGCACATCGGCCACGCTCCCTGCCCGCACAATCAGCGACGGCCGCCGATCGATCACTCCGTTCCAAACCCGCCGATGCCGCTCATAACCGCGATCACCGATCGCTACGAGCGACCCGTCCAGCCCCAACCGGGCGAACGCCTCGATCAGGTGCCCGGACTCGACCGACATCATTCGCCTCTAATCAGCCCAGCAGCTTGTAATGCTCGGCCGAGACGGCCTCGACGAGCGTCTCCTCCTGGCCGTAGAGAACGGGCTCCGCCCAGGCGTCGCCAGCCCGCGAGCTGGAACGTCACTCATTCCACAACGATATGCGTCCGGCGAACTCGGTGCTCAAGGGACATTCCCGCACTGTGAGTGTGTGGGGGTCCCGTCTGGGGCTGTTGCCAGGGTGGCGCCGTGCTCTTTGTTCGTGACTCGATTCCCGCTTGACCCCGCTTGTGGGTGTCTTGCCAGTGATGTGTCCGAGCGGAGAGGCCGGTGCCGGCCTGGCGCCCGCTTGCTGGCCTGAGCAGAAGCCTGTCCGCCCTGTTGAGGCGTGACCCGTCACAGTCTTGCCGCCCGCGGTCTTCGTCTCCAGACCGGCACCGGAGTTGATCCCCCAACCTGGCTGGAGGTCGGTACGGATGCTTGCAGATGAGCTGGACTACGTGGTCGGTGTCGATACACACCGCGACGCGCATACGCTCGCGGTCGTCGAGGTGAGAAGCGGCGGTGTGGTGTTCGAGGCGACCGCCCTCGCAGATGGCGAGGGTTACGCGCGCGTTCTTCGTCTTGCCGATCAGCACGCTGCCGGCCGGCGTGCGTTCGCAGTCGAAGGCACCGGCTCGTTTGGCGCCGGTCTGACTCGCTTCTTGAGCGGCCGGGGCGAGCGTGTGCTCGAGGTCGGCCGCTTGCGGCGGGAACGACGCTCAGGCGGCAAGAGCGATGCGTTGGACGCGATCCGGTCGGCCCGCAGCGTGCTCGCCCAGATCCGGCCGGCTCAGCCGCGCGCGGCCGGTGAGCGGGAAGCGCTGCGGGCGCTGATGGCCGCACGCGAGGGAGCGGTGAACGCCAGGCGGGCGGGGCTCTGCCAGCTGCGTGATCGGCACCGCGCCCGAGCCGCTGGGGAGTGTCCGGGTTTCTGTGTATGCATGATCAGTAAAGGAGCGTCATGCAACCGAAGGAGATCCCGGACGAGCTGATCGATCAGCTTCTTGCCGGTTATGAGGGCCCTGAGGCGATCGCGGGCCCGGATGGATTGTTGAAGCAGCTGACCAAGCGTGTCGTTGAGCGCGCGAGCTCGGCGGAGTTGACTGAGTATCTCGGCTATGAGCTGGCGGCCGAGCCGCCGGAGGGCCTGTCGAATCGTCGTAACGGGAGCTCGTCGAAGACGTTGATCACCGATTACGGGCCGGTCGAGGTGGAGTTGCCGCGTGACCGGGAGGGTTCGTTTGAGCCGCAGCTGGTGCCGAAGCATCAGCGGCGTTTCGCGGGCTTCGACGACAAGATCATCTCGATGTACGCGCGCGGGATGACGGTCCGTGAGATCTCGAAGCATCTGGAGGAGATCTACGGTGTCGAGGTCGGCCGCGACACGATCAGCCGGGTCACCGACGCGATCCTCGACGACGTCAAGGAGTGGCAGTCACGGCCGCTCGAGAAGCTGTACTTGGTCGTCTGGCTGGACGCGATCGTGCTGAAGATCCGCGACCAGGGCTCGGTCCGGAACAAGCACGCCTACCTCGCGGTGGGCGTCCGGATCGACGGGATCAAGGAGACGCTCGGGATCTGGCTGGAGCCCAACGAGGGCGCCAAGTTCTGGCTGCGCGTGATCAGCGAGCTCAAAGCCCGTGGCGTCGAGGACATCCTCGTCTTCTCCGTCGACGGGCTGAAAGGGTTCCCGGAGGCGATCGAGGCCGTCTACCCCGACGCGATCGTGCAGACCTGCATCGTGCACATGATCCGTAACTCGCTCCGCTTCACGAGCTACAAGGACCGCAAGCAACTCGTCAAGGACCTGCGGATGATCTACACCGCCCCAAGCGAAGAGGCCGCCCAGGCCGGCCTGGAGACGTTCGCTGGGATCTGGGACAGCCGCTACCCCCAGATCAGCAGATCCTGGCGTGACGCCTGGGAGCGCGTGATCCCGTACTTCGCGTTTCCGCCGGCATTGCGTCGAGCGGTGTACACGACCAACCAGATCGAGAGCCTCAACAGCGTCGTCCGCAAAGCGATCCGTGTCCGCGGCCACTTCCCCGACGACGAATCAGCCCGTAAGCTCCTCTACCTCGCAATACGAAACCACGAGAGCAACTGGAAACGCCCCATGGCCGGCTGGTACGAATGCCTCGCCGCCTTCCACGCCCACTACGGAGACCGACTAACCCGACACACATAAACCGCGTACACAGACTTTCGGACACTCCCAGCCGCTGCGCGCCGAGCTGCGGCCGCTGACACGGGCACGACTCCTCGGCCGCCTCACGGCCATGCGGCCCCAATGCCGCCACGATCCCGAGCTGCGTGGAACGCTGCTCGCGATGCGGGCCGTCGCACGTCGCGTGCAGCAACTCACCGCCGAGGAGCGCGAGCTCCACCGCGAGATCGAAAGCCTCACCCGCAGGCTCGCGCCGCAGCTGCTCGACCAGCACGGTGTTGGGCCGCTCGCAGCAGCCCAGGTCTTGCTGTCGTGGTCACACCGTGGCCGTTTCCCAAGCGAGGCCGCCTTCGCCCGCCTCGCCGGCTGCGCACCCATCCCGGCCTCGTCAGGCCAGACGATCCGCTACCGCCTCGACCGGGGCGGAGACCGCCAACTCAACCGGGCGCTGCACATGATCATCGTCACCCGCCGCCGCGCCCACCCACCAACGATCGCCTACCTCGACCGTCGCATCCAAGAAGGAAAGAGCCGCCGCGAAGCGACCCGCTGCCTCAAGCGCTACCTCGCCCGCCACCTCTACCGGCTTCTCGAGAAAGGCTCGCCCCTGACGACTTGACTTACATAGAAGCATCACTGGCGCATGCGACGGGTCCGTCGCACGAGCACTACGTTGCTGCAGGCATCGCGACCCGATAGACGTGCCACGCGCCGGGGATGCCCTTTAGTTCGTGCTCACCGGCATCCTCGTAGGCGAGCCCGGATCCGGCCGTCAGGTCCTTGACCGTCGAGGAGACGAGCACCTCGCCAGGCCCCGCCATCGCTGCAATCCGTGCCCCGATATTCACGGCCACGCCGCCCACCTTGTTGTTGATCGTCTCGACCTCTCCGGTGTGCACCCCCGCGCGGACCTCGAGTCCAAGCGAGTTCACTGCGTCGACGATCGCCTGGGCACAGCGAACCCCACGGGCGGGCCCGTCGAAGGTTGCGAAGAATCCGTCGCCGGCCGTATCGACCTCGTTTCCTCGGTAGCGGGCGAGAAGACGACGGATCGTCGCGTGATGCGGTTCGACCAGATCCCGCCATGCTCGGTCGCCGAGAGCGACGACGTGCTCGGTCGAACCCACGAGATCGGTGAATACAACCGTGGCGAGCACCCGATCGAACTCCGCTTCCTCCTCGCGAATCGCTCCGATGAAGCCGCGCAGCTGGTCTAAGACGACGGCGGTATCGCCCATGAAGGGGGCGTGCTCGTCGCCGGGAAGCTCGACAACTTCCGCGCCCGGGATTCTCTCGCCGATGTAGCGAGCCTGCTCGACCGACTCCGAGGTGTCGGCGATCCGATGCATCACCAGGGTCGGGACACGAACCGTCGGGAGAACGGCCCGGATGTCGACGTCGCCAGCCATCCGATCGATCGCCAACGCCGCTCCCGGGCTCAACGACAGACGCGCGTATCGAGCCCATGCGCGAACTCGGTCAGGGTCGGACTGAATGTGCGAAGCGGCCAGATAGGTGTCGGTTCTCCAGAACTCCTCCGTGCCCCACTTGTTCTGGATGAGCGACCGAAACGCCTGAAACCGCTCCTCCGGCCACCCCCAGGGATAGTCGAATGACGCGCTGTACTTCGCCCAGATGCCGAAGGTGACAAGCGCCGAAGTCCGTGCCGGATGTGATGCTGCGAACAGCACGCACCGGGCACCTCCCTCGTCCGACCCGAACAGGACGGCGCGTTCGCTTCCGGCGGCGTCCATGACGGCGCGAATGTCATCCATGCCCACCTCGAGAGCCAGGGAATCGCTCGTGGAAGGGCGGTCGGACAAGCCAGAGCCTCGTGGGTCGAAGACAATCAGTCGTGAGAAGCCTGCGAGCTCCCTGAGAAACTCGCCGAGGTCGGGCATCTCCCAGATGCATTCGAGATTCGAGAACCAACCGGACACGTACACGAGGTCGAATGGGCCGTCGCCGACGACTTCGTATGCGATGTGAAACCCGTCCACCGTTTTCGCGTACCGGATAGACCGAGTCGACACGGAGCGATCGTAACGTTGCATCGATTCGGCGCAAACCGGCCCGTCCAGGTCCGGTGCGCAAGCGACACTCCCGCACACTCAAACAGGCGACCGTCAGGCTCCTCGACCTACAGCGCAGCAGTGCCTAACGCTCGGCTCCGTCATAGAATCGATTGCATGAGTGACTGTCTGTTCTGCCTCCTAGCGTCACGTCAGGCCGAGTTCAGTGTCGTCTACGAGGACGAGCGGACTATCACGTTCATGGACATACAGCCAGCGGTGCGGGGGCACATGATCATCGCGCCGCGTCGTCACGCCGCGTTTCTCGCTGACCTGGACGTGGAGGACGGTGCGCACCTGTTCCGAGTCGGGCAGCTGGCCGCAGCTGCGCTGCGGGCCTCTGAGCTTCGTTGCGAAGGGGTCAACTTTCTCCTCGCAGACGGTGAGGCTGCCGGCCAGGAGATCTTCCACGTGCATCTCCATGTCTTTCCGCGCCACGCGGGCGATGGGTTCGAGTTGCGCTTCTCGGCGAACAACTCGGTGAGACCACGCATCGAACTGGATCAGGCCGCGACAGCGCTGGCACGAGCCTGGCCGGTCTAGAAACGCACGTGCCGTCGTCCCCGCTGTTCGTGCTCAGCCGTACGGCACTCCAGCCGAGCCCTGTGCGCTTGCCTGCTCGCCGGACAGCGTCTAACGTGTCGCCCTCGATGACGAGCGCGACGCCGATCGTAACGACTGGCCCCGGGGCGAAGTTTGCACTCTTCACGTACGCCTGGCTCCACGCGAGCTAGCCGGCGCCCGTTCGTCCTCTGCCGCCACCGGACTAGCTGAGAGCCACAGGCGGAGCACCCACTTCTCGCATACTCGGAAGGACGACCACCTCACACCTTCGATGACGATCTCCGACTCGACCTGGACGCCCTCTTCATGGCGTGCGCTCCCCGCGGGCCAGCAGCCGGACTGGCCGGATCCGAACGCGCTCGCGCACGCGAGAGAGCGCCTCCGCGCAGTGCCTCCGCTCGTGTTCGCAGGCGAGGCGCGAGCGCTCCTCACCGCGCTCGGCGAGGTGTGCGAAGGACGTGCCTTCCTCCTGCAGGCGGGTGACTGTGTCGAGTCCTTCCGCGAGAACTCCGCGCCCGCAATCCGGGAGAAGCTGAAGGTGCTCCTCCAAATGTCCGCAGTGCTGACGTACGGAGCAATGCTTCCGGTTGTTCGGGTTGGGCGCATCGCCGGGCAGTTCGCGAAACCGCGCACCCGTGCGACGGAGGTCGTCGACGGCGTGGAGCTCCCGTCGTTTCGTGGCCACGTGGTGCACTCCGATGCGCCGACCGCCGAGGCACGGGTTCCCGACCCGGAACGCCTCGTCCAGGGCTACTACCAAGCCGCGTCCACCCTGAACCTCCTTCGCGCCTTCACGAAGGGCGGCTTTGCCGACCTCACGCTCGTGCACACGTGGAACCGCGAGTTCGTCGCAAGCTCGCCCGCCGGCAAGCGGTACGAGGCGCTCGCGGACGAGATCGAGCGCGCGCTGCGCTTCATGCGGGCGATCGGAATCGACCTCGAGCGCGAGCGCACGTTTCACGAGGTCGACATGTGGACGAGCCATGAGGGACTTCTCCTCGACTACGAGGAGTCGCTGACGCGAACGGACTCGCTGACCGGGCAGCCCTACGACTGCTCGGCACACATGCTCTGGATCGGCGAGCGGACGCGCGACCTCGGCGGCGCGCACGTGGAGTTCTTTTCCGGGATCTGCAACCCCGTCGGCGTCAAGGTCGGGCCGACGGCGACGCCCGAAGAAGTTTGCGCGCTCGTCGAGCGGCTCAACGTCGATCGCGTACCCGGCAGACTCACGCTGATCACGCGTATGGGCGCCGACCGTGTCCGCGAGACGCTCCCTCCGATCCTGCGCGCCGTCCGCGAGACGGAGATCCCCGTCGTTTGGGCGTGCGATCCGATGCACGCGAACCTCATGCGCACCCCTTCCGGCACTAAGACGAGGGACTTCGACTCGATCCTGGCCGAGGTTCAGGGGTTCTTCGCTGCCCATCGCGAGGTCGGAACGTGGCCCGGCGGTGTCCACCTCGAGTTCACCGGCGACGACGTGACGGAGTGCCTCGGCGGCTCCGCCCCGGTACTCGAGGAGCAGCTCGACCATCGCTACGAGACGCTCTGCGATCCGCGCCTCAACGGCCGGCAATCGCTCGACCTCGCATTCCGCGTCGCCGAGCTCATGCGAGCAGTCTGATCGCTCGGCCATGCGGATCGCGATCGTCGGCACTGGTTTGATCGGGGCATCTGCGGGCCTGGCGGCGCGGCGCGCTGGCTTCTCGTCGGTCATCGGCTGGGACGAGGACGCAGGCGCTCTCGAGGTAGCGGCCGAGCGCGGCGCCGTATCACCGGGCGAGTCGCTGGAAGCCGCGCTTCACGACGCGGAGCTCGTCTTTGTTGCCGTTCCCGTCGCAGCAGTGCCGAAGGTCGTTCACGACGTGCTCGCGCTGGCGCCGCTCGACTCGACGGTCACCGATGCCGGATCCACGAAGGCCTCGGTCTGCCGTGCGGCCGGCGACGATCCGCGCTTCGTCGGTGGGCACCCGATCTGCGGAGCCGAGGCACGCGGGCCGGCTCGCGCAAGCACGGAGCTCTTCGAGGGAGCCACGTGGTTTCTCACTCCGCTCCCGACGACCGAGCCTGCGCGGTACCGAACGGCCCACGCATTCGCTGCGGCACTGGGCGCCCGTCCGACCGCGATCGACCCCGGCACGCACGACCGCCTCGTCGCCGTGACGAGCCATCTTCCGCATGCGCTCGCCAACGTGCTCCTCAACCAAGCGGGCTCGTCGCGCGTCGACGGCCACGACCCGCTGGCGACAGCGGGCGGCTCGTTGCGCGACATGACCCGCGTCGCCGGCGCGAACCCACGGATCTGGGTGGACATCTTCCTCGACAACCGCGTCGCCCTCGCACATGCGCTTGCCGAGCACCGGCGGCGTGTCGAGCAGCTGGAGGCGGCACTCGCTGAAGGAGACGCCGGCTTCCTCGCACGCTGGATCGGCGAGGCGAGCGAGAACCGCCGCGAGATGCTGGATACCGCGTACGAGAACGCCGGGGCACTGCATCGGCTGCGCGTGCACATTCCCGACAGGCCGGGTGTGCTCGCCGGGATCTTCCAGGCGCTCGGCGCCGAGCGCCTCAACGTCACCGACTTCGACCTCGAGCATCTCTCCACCGATCGCGGTGGCACGCTGACGATCCTCGTCACCGGCGAGGCGGAAGCAGCACAGGCCTCGCGACTCCTGGAAGCTCAGGGTTACAGCGTCCTCGCCGCGCCCGTCCTCGACGAGTGATCACTCACAGGGCAGTCGTCTCGATCCGCGCCGGGTGGCTCGCCTCGTACGCGGAGATCGCGTCCTCGTGCTCGAGCGTCAGGCCGATCGCGTCGAGACCCTCGAGGAGGCTGCGACGGACGAACGGATCCATCTCGAACCGAACGGCTCGTCCGGCAGGATCGACGATGGTCCGCTCTTCCAGGTCGATTGAGAGCTCGCCGGAATCGACCGACTCCATGAGCGCCTTCACCTCGGATGCCGGAAGCACGATCGGGACGAGCCCGATCTGCACCGCATTCGAGAAGAAGATGTCGCCGAACGACGGCGCGATGATCACCTCGAAGCCGTAGTCCTGGAGCGCCCAGGCGGCGTGCTCGCGCGAGGAGCCGCAGCCAAAGTTCGGCCCCGCGAGCAGGATCCTGGCACCGTCGTATCCAGGCCGATTCAGCTCGAAGTCAGGATCCTGCCGCCAGTCGTAGAAGAGGAACTCGCCGTAGCCGGTCCGCTCGATCCGCTTGAGGAACTGCTTCGGGATGATCTGGTCCGTGTCGACGTCGTTGCGGTCGATCACCGCCGCGTGCGCCGTCAGGGAGCGAAACGCCTTCATGCCGCTGGGCGCACCCACTCGCGGACGTCGACGATGTGGCCGACGATCGCCGCGGCAGCCGCCATCGCGGGGCTCATGAGGTGCGTCCGGCCGTCGCGGCCCTGTCGCCCCTCGAAGTTGCGGTTGGAGGTCGAGGCGCAGCGCTCTCCGGGCGCGAGGATGTCGGGGTTCATGCCGATGCACATGGAGCAGCCTGCGAGTCGCCACTCGAACCCCGCGCGTTCGAACACCTTGTCCAATCCCTCTTCCTCCGCCTGCCTCTTCACTGCCGCCGAACCGGGCACGACCATGGCTCGGACGCGCGGGTTCACGGTGCGTCCGGCGACTACCGTCGCAGCTTCGCGGAGGTCCTCGATCCGCGAGTTGGTGCACGAACCGATGAACACACGGTCGACGTGGATGTCCTGGAGCAGCGTGCCCGGCTCGAGAGCCATGTATTCGAGGGCCCGCTCGACCGCGGCGCTCTCGTCCGGATCGTCGTAGTCGGACGGGTCGGGAACGGATCCGCCGATTGGAGCCACCATGCCAGGGTTCGTCCCCCAGGTCACCTGCGGTTCCAACTCGGCAACGTCGATCTCGACCTCGCGATCGAACACCGCGTCGTCGTCCGACCGGAGCTCGCGCCAGCGGTCGAGCGCCGCCTCCCAGTTCGCACCCCGCGGTGCCGCCGGGCGGCCCTCCAGGTACGCGAAGGTCGTGTCGTCGGGAGCGATCATCCCCGCGCGCGCACCGGCCTCGATCGACATGTTGCAGACCGTCAGTCGCCCCTCCATCGACAGCCGCTCGATCGGCTCCCCCGCGTACTCCAGGACGTGGCCCACCGCACCGTCGACGCCTATGCGGCCGATCGTGCCGAGGATGACGTCCTTCGGAGTGAGGCCGAGAGGCAACTCGCCCGAGTAGCGGATGCGCATCGTCTTCGGACGCAGGCGGGGAAGGCTCTGGGTCGCCAGCACGTGCTCGACTTCCGACGTCCCGATCCCGAACGCGAGCGCGCCGAAGGCGCCGTGTGTGGACGTGTGGCTGTCCCCACAGACGACGGTCATCCCCGGCTGGGTGAGGCCAAGCTCCGGACCGATCACATGGACGATCCCCTCCCGGCCGCTGCCTGTCGCGTACAGCGGGACTCCGAATTCTTCGCAGTTCTCGCGCAGTGCCTCGAGTTGCCGCCGCGCGGCAGGATCGCTCACCCTGGCCGAGTCGGTCGGGACGTTGTGATCCATGGTTGCGATCGAGAGGTCGGGCCGGCGTACTCGGCGTCCGGCCAGCCGTAGGCTCTCGAACGCCTGGGGCGAAGTCACCTCGTGGATGAGATGGAGGTCGACGTAGAGGAGCGTCGGTGAGTCCGGGTCGTCGCGGACGACGTGGCTCTCCCAGATCCGGTCGAAGAGCGTCTTCGCCATGCGGCAACCGTAGCTACCCGGATCCTGCGGTAAGCAGCTGAGGATGCTCTGCGAGACGGTTTTTCGAGTGAAGGCGACGTGGTCGCCACGGCGGCGGCGCTGAAAGGCCGGCGTGATTGTTCGAGCGGGCCAATGCGGCCGTCTCGCGGGATAGCTCCGCCGCGAAGGCGCGAGCGGCATCGAGTTCACGGGAGGCTGGAGGTGCTAGGCGGGCGCCCGCGCGAGCCCGCGGATCCGCCCGAGCGCTCGGGCGAAGTCGGCAAGGAGCGGGTAACCGGCGGAGAGGCGCAGCACGAGCCGGCGGCCGGAGCGGCCAACGGTGGCGGCGACGGCGATGAAGCGAAAGCGCAGGCGCTTGGCGTAGCTCGACCGCTCGCCCGCCGGGAGCGCGCCAGGCGAGCAGGTCGTAGGCGAGCAGCGTCATCAGGAGGTAGGCCGAGTTGGCGTGGAAGCCGCGGCAGGGAAGGTTGTCTACGCCGAGGCCGAGCTTCGCCTCCTTGATCCGGTTCTCGACGTTGCCTTGGCACGGTGCCAGGACTCGAGCTCGTCCGCCGAGCGCTCGAGGTCGTTGGTGACGAGCACCCAGTAGTGCCATTCTCTGTCCTCGAGCGTCAGCTGCTCGCCCTGAGCGAGCGGATCGCGGCGGACGACGAAGCGCCGCTCACGCTCCCACGTCTTCGGCCTCCAACGGAAACTCGCCACCTCGCTTTCTTCCCGGTAGCCGGAGGGCTGCCACTCCCCCTCGGCGATCTCGGCGATCCGCTGCCTGACCGAGGCGATCAGGGGCGCCCCGATCGTGTAGGTGACCCGCTTGCACTCGAGCTCGGCGAGAAAAG
>JBCKBY010000061.1:0-12315 GCA_038910715.1 Gaiellaceae bacterium | reverse complement strand
CGTCGTCGGCGTCCTCAAGAGGAAGTAGCGATGGACCTCGAGCTCTCAGGCCGCACGGCGATCGTCTGTGGCGCGTCAGCCGGCATCGGTCTGGGTATCGCAGAGTCGCTTGCAGGCGAGGGCGCTAACGTCGTCATGTTCGCGCGCCGTCCAGAACTCCTCGAACGAGAGGCAGAGCGTCTCGGTGGGGTCGCAGTCGTAGGGGATGTGACGAGTGCGGACGACCTCGAGCGGCTCGTTCGAACGGCGGTGGAGACGTTCGGCGGAGTCGACATCGTCGTGAACAACTCCGGCGGACCGCCCCGATCCTCGGCCGCAGAGCTCACCGCCGAGCAGGTCGAGTCCGCCGCGCAGCTCCTCCTCGTCTCCGTCGTCCGCCTGACCGGGCTCTGCCTTCCTTACCTCGAGCAAAGTCCATGTGGCCGCATCGTGAACGTCACCTCGAGCACCGTCCGCGAGCCGATCGACAACCTCGCGCTCTCGAACGCGCTCAGGCCGGGGGTGATCGGGTGGGCGAAGTCGCTGGCCCGCGAACTCGGGCCGAAGGGCATTACGGTGAACTCGATCGCGCCCGGGCGGATCGACACCGACCGCATCCGCGAGGTCTATCCGGACGGCCCGACCGAGGACGACCTCCAGACGATCCCGCTTCGCAGGCTCGGAACCACGAAGGAGATCGGCGACGTCGCAGCGTTCCTCTGCTCGGAGCGTGCCGCCTACATCAGCGGCGCCGTGGTCATGGTCGACGGCGGCCTCACACGCGGCCTCTAGGTGGTTGATCGGAAATTGGCGCGCAGTCGGGGGCGGTCACGACCAAGTCGGGCGTCGCACTCGCGCGTCGTGCAGGCTCGAAGCCTGTGCGACGCGCGAGGGTGGCGATCCAGCGCAGCGTCGTGGCCGTCATCCGGCCCGCGTCAATTTCCGATCAACCATCCAGCCCGCACATGAAGCGCCTCTCGATTGCGGCCCTCGTGCTCGGGGCACTAGGGCTCGCGGCAACAATCGCGCTCTGGACCCTTCCGGGCGACGAGTTCATCCTCACGCCGGACAAGGCGAAGCCCTTGGCGAGCCGTGTCGTCGTCGAGGGAAGCCGACCTTCCGGCAACGGCGACATCTACTACGTCGACCTCTACGTTCGGCGAGCCCGGATTCTCGAGGAGCTGCTGCCATTCACGCGCCCCGAGGGATCGACCGTCCTTCCCGAGCGCGCGCTCCTTCCACCTGGCACGACAGACGAGGACCGGGACCGCCAGAACGCAGCCGACATGGAGCGGTCCGAGCAGATCGCCTCGGTCGTCGCGCTGCGTGCTCTCGGATACGACGTCGTCGCCACCCCGCGGGGGGCGATCGTGATCGGCGTCGCGTCTGACGTTCCCGCCGCGGCCAAGATCGACGCGGGCGACGTCATCGTCGCCGTCGACGGCGTCCCCGTACGCACGCCGGTGGATCTGCGTCGTGAGATCGGGCGTCGCCAGCCGGGAGACGACGTTCGACTGACGGTCCGCCGTGGTGGGAAAGCGCTCGACTTGACGGTGCGTACGATTGCGAGCCCGACCGAGCCGGACAAACCCATTGTCGGCATCACGGTCGACCAGGCCGCGAACATCGAGCTTCCGTTCGATGTCGACATCGACCTCGGTCGGGTCGGCGGCCCGTCAGCGGGTCTTCCCTTCGCTCTCGAGATCGCGCGCAAGCTCGGACGCGACGTCACTCACGGATGCAAGATCGCGGCGACTGGCGAGCTGGCTCTCGACGGAACGGTCCTGCCCGTCGGGGGTATCAAGCAGAAGACGATCGGAGCGCGACGCGCGGATGTGGATTTCTTCGTCGTACCGGCAGGCCGAAACGCCGAGGGAGCGCAGGAGCATGCGAACGGGCTCACGGTCATCCCTGTTGAGAGTTTTAAACAGGCGTTGCGAGAACTGACAACGTCAGACGCAAAGTGCTGATTTTGCAGGTAATTCGTCCCCGCTGACAACAGGCGCAATTTGCGGCTGTTTCATCCCCGAGGGGGTTGTCTCCCCCTGACCTGGTCGCGAGAATGCTGGCTGGTCGGCGAGGGGCGACCTCCAACCAACATGGCGGCAAAGAAGAGAACAGAGGTCACCTGCGACGAGTGTTACTTCCGTCGCGAGGGGTTGTGTGCGCTCTCCGGAAACGTGCCGTGCCCGACATTCCGCGCAGCGACGGCCGGTGCGCTCACGCCGCCGATGCAGCCTCGCCTCGTGCCACGGCCTCTCCAACCGGTAACGGTCGGCCGCGCGGCGTAGGTTCAGGCGTGCAAGGCGCACCCGAGAAAGACACACCCTGGAGGCTCATCGTGTTCGGCGTAGTCGCCGTCTACGCGATCCTCATCATCCTCTTCAACCGCGAACAGGTCGAGGTCAGCTTCGTGTTCTTCTCGGCCAGGATCTCGCTCCTCGTCCTGATCCTGCTCTGCGTCGGGCTCGGCTTCGCTGCCGGCTTCCTCTTCGATCAGCTGCGCAGCCGACGCAAGCCCTGACTCAGCGCAGTAGCGCCGCGAGACGCTCGATCCCCTCGGTGATCCGCGCCGGCGTCTCGTAGCTGTAGGCCAGTCGCGCCGAGCTGAGCCCGTGCCCTGAGCCCACCGGGAAGAAGTCCTCCCCGCGCACGAAAGCGACTCCCTCGGGCACAGCCCGCTCGACGAGGCCGTCGGTCGCCACACCGTCCGGAAGCTCGAGCCAGAGGAAGTAGCCGCCTTCAGGCCGACTCCACGACGAGCCCGCTGGGAAGCTCGCCTCCAGCGAGCGTGTCATCGCGTCGCGCCGTTTACGAAGCTCGGCACACACGCGCGCGAGATTCGGCTCGAAGTGGCCGCGCTCGATGAACTCCGAAATCGTCGCCTGTGCGAGGAACGGCGGCGAGATGTAGGTCGAGACAGCCCGCTCCTCGAATGCAGCGGCCGCGGCGACCGGGAGTACGAAGTACCCAACGCGAAGACCGGGGGCGGCAGTTTTCGAGAACGACGACGTATGGGTGACGAGCTCGCCGCCCTCCAACTCGTGCAGGCTCGGCGGAGCTTCGCCCTCGTAGCGCACGAGGCCGTACGGGTCGTCCTCGAGAACAGCCAGCCCAGACGCGACGGCGATCTCGACAATCCGTCGGCGCCGCTCGGTGGGCAGCGTCCGCCCGCTCGGGTTCTGGAAGGTCGGGATGGTGTAGAGGAAGGACGGCGCATCGGGTCGGCTGCGAAGCTCGGTTTCGAGCGCATCGGGATCGAGTCCTTCCTCGTCCATCTGAAGCGCCACGATCTCGGCTCCCTCGCGCGCGAGGATCTTGAGAGGACGGTCGTAGCTCGGCGCTTCGACGAGAACTCGACCCGGCCGGCGCACGAGCTGTTCGGCAACGTAGAACGCGAATCCCTGCAGCCCGCCGACCGTCAGGACGACCCTCGCGGACTCGACGCCGTGCCGCACGGCCACCCACTCTCGGAGTGGCGCGTATCCACCGCCCGGGCCATAGGCGAAGACCTTCGCGCCTTCACGCAGTGCGACCGCGTAGGCGCACTCGGCAAGCTCTGCGGCCGGAATCAACTCGAGCGCGGGAGCGCCACGCGCGAAGGAGATGGGCAACTCGGGCATGCACGCGAGACTACCCAGATCCTGCGGTCGTACGATCAACTCGATGGTCCCGATCGCGCTTCTCGTCGGTCTGGTTGTCGGTCGCTGGTGGGCGATCCCCGCGATCGGCCTGGGTTGGGCGGCGGTTGTCGGCGCGCTCGGTGAGTGCGACTTGGGATGCATCCCCGCCGCCGCAGCGCTCGGCGCGGCCAACGGCGCGATCGGAGTCGTCGCTCACCGAGTCGTCCTTGCGGCAGTTACGGCCGTGAGGCGCTGAGCGACCGCTTGCAGCAGGTCAAGCGACGGCGATCTCGGCGACGAGCTGAGCGGTCTCGGTCGGCGTCGTGCCGACACGGACACCCTTCGCCTCGAGCACTTCTTTCTTCGCCTGCGCCGTTCCCGCCGAGCCCGAGATGATCGCGCCGGCGTGCCCCATCGTCTTCCCGGGAGGAGCGGTGAAACCCGCGATGTACGCAACGACCGGCTTCGTCATCTCCGACTCGATGAACGCCGCTGCCTGCTCTTCCTCGTCGCCGCCGATCTCGCCGACCATGACCACCTGTTGGGTCTGCGAATCCGCCTCGAACAGCGCCAGTATCTCGAGGAAGGAGGAGCCCACGATCGGGTCGCCGCCGACCCCCACGATCGTCGAGTTCCCAAGCCCGAGCTGGGTCAGCTCGTGACCGATCTGGTACGTGAGCGTTCCGGAGCGCGAGACCAGGCCGATGGAGCCCTCGCGGAAGATCTCGGCCGGGATGATCCCCACGTTGGCCTTGCCCGGCGACAAGGCCCCGGGGCAGTTCGGGCCGATGAGCGTCACGCCGCGACCCCGAATGTAGGCGTGGAGTCGCAGCATCTCGTGGGCGGGAACTCCTTCGGTGATGCAGATGACCGTCCCGATGCCCGCAGCGACTGCCTCGTACATCGCATCCGCAGCGAACGGCGCGGGAACAAAGACCATCGCCGTGTTCGCATCGGTCTCCTCAACTGCAGACGCCACGGAGTCGAAGACCGGGATGCCCTCGACGTCCTGGCCACCTTTGCCGGGAGTGACACCGGCGACGACGTTTGTCCCGTGAGAACGGTTCCGCAAGCCGTGAAAGCGGCCCTCGGAGCCCGTGAGCCCCTGAACGACGAGCCGCGTCGCCGTGTCAACGAGGATCGCCATCAGGCCGCCGCCAGCTCCACAGCCCGCCGCGCGCCGTCGAGCATCGTCGCCTCGGCATAGAGATTGGGAAGCGCGGCTTCCGTGAGGATGCGCCGGCCGTCTTCGGCGTTCGTCCCGTCGAGGCGAACGACGATCGGATCGGCGATTCCCATCTGCTCGACGGCCTGGAGGATCCCGCGGGCGACCTCGTCACAGCGCGTGATCCCGCCGAAGATGTTGAAGAAGATCGCTCGCACCTGGGGATCACGCGTGATCACTTCGAGCGCGTCGACGACTCCCTGGGCGTCACCTCCACCCCCGAGATCGCAGAAGTTCGCGGGCGTACCACCGACAAAGGTCACGACGTCGACCGTCGACATCGTCAGCCCGGCACCGTTCCCGAGAACACCGACGTCACCGTCGAGCTTTACGTACGTCACGCCCTTCTCCCGCGCGAGCGCCTCGAGCGGATCAGCCGCACCGACGTCTCGCATCTCCGCGATGTCCGCATGGCGGAAGAGCGCGTTGTCGTCGACCGTGAACTTCGAGTCGAGCGCGCGCACCTCCCCCTCGGGAGTGACGATCAGCGGATTGATCTCGCAGAGCATCGCCTCGCAGCCGACGAACGCCTCGTAGAGCTTCCCAACGATCGACGCGATCTGCTTTTGCTCCCCAGGGTCGCTGACGCCACCGTCGTAGACGAGCCGTCTTCCGTGCCAAGGGTGGCAGCCCTCGAGTGGATCGACATGGAGCCGCACCAGCGCATCCGGACTCGTCGCTGCGACCTCTTCGATGTCGATTCCGCCCTGCGTCGTGAACATGAAGAGCGGCTTCTTCGCGCTGCGATCGAAGGTGAGCGAGAGGTAGTACTCGCGCTCGATGTCCGAGGCGCGCTCGATCCACACCTTCGTGACCGTGTGGCCCCGGATGTCCATCCCGAGGATGTCGGCGGCGCGAGCCTCGGCGTCGGCAGCGCTCTCGGCGAGCTGGATGCCACCGGCTTTACCCCGTCCCCCGGTCAACACCTGGGCCTTGACGACGACAGGGGTTCCGAGCTCTTCGACCGCAACGCGGGCCTCCCCGGGCGTCGTCGCCAGCCGCCCCTCAGACGTCGGAATTCCGTAACGGCGGAAGAGCTCTTTCCCCTGGTACTCGTAAAGGTCCAAAGCGCGGGCGAGTCTATCCCGCGCGTAAGTGACCGGGGGGGCCGCTGCGGCGTGTGCGAGCATGCCCGCGAGGTGAGCCGTACCACGATCATCGTCCTCGTCGGACTCGGCGCCACCCTGGCGGGCTTCTCGCTCGCATCGAACGCGTCGAAGCTGAGGGGGAGCGAGGACGCGCCCGCGGCGAGCGTCGCGGCCGGCCCCCAAAAGGCCGACCTCGATTGGCGCGAGGTGTACGGGCCACCCGGCGAGCAGGTCATCTTCACGGTGAAATCGCTCGAGATCACGGAAACGGGGTGGCGGGCCAGGATCGGAGTCGAGAACGCGTCGTCCGTTGCCTGGGAGCTGGACCCGGGCGCAACGCCGGACGGCACCTTCGGGCTCCAACTCTTCAAGACGGGAGAGCCTGACGAGCTCGAGGACCGCAACAAGGACAGCACGCTCCCCGCCGTTCGAGCCGCAACGCTGTACAAGCCCGAGCTCCCGAAAATCCTCGAGCCAAAGGCGTCCTGGGAAGGCGAGATGTCTGCCAGCGGTGCGCTCGTCGCCAACAGCTGGGCACGGGTGGTGTTCGGAACGCTCATCGCAGTCGGCAAGCCTCCGGACGAGCTGGAGGAGATCCTCGTCTGGATCACCGATAACACCCACCGCCTGCGCCCCTAACACGCAGCGCATACGTCAGACCAACTGCGCGCTGAACGCCTTCTGCGGCTCCGGCTCGAGCCCGCAGCTGGCCGGCACACTCGGCCCAAGGACCTCATCGACCGTCCCCGTGTGGTCCGAGCCGTCCCGGCTTCGGAACCGAACCAGAGGGCCATCGACCGCCGTGAGAACGAGATCGGCAACTCCTTCCAGCTCCAGCGCCTCCCGCACCACGCGCTCGGCTGCCTGCGCCGCAGGCGTGTAACACGTTCGGCCGCGGTAGCGATCGAGCTCGATCCGGCCTGACAACGCTCGAGCGACGACGAGCGGCGCCTCGGCCGGCTCGACCCGGCCGAACTGGAGTCCCGTGGGAAGCACGAGGACGTTCGCCGCGAAGCGGTGCCCGCCCTGGTGCGACGAGATCCAGAGCTCCTCGTCGCCCGTCAGCCTCGCGGCAAGCGCGCTGTGGACCGCGACGCCACGAAGCGCGCAGCACGCGTCGCGGGTGCCGTGACCGCACACGAGAACGAGCTGCTGATCGGTTCGTTCGCCGTCGCCCTCGAAATCGACATGGGCGATATCTCCGAGCCTTTCGAGCTCGATCCGCCTCACGTCCGTAGTCGGCTCAGATGCGTGGATCACGAAAGCGAGCGACGGGACGGCCGCTCGTCCTGGTCGCCTGATGAAGAGAAGTCGAGAGCTGGGCGTCCGCGCGAGCCACGCCGTCACAGCGTCCTGTGCAAGCGTGGGCAGCGCTCCGTCGGCGGAGACGTCTCGGGGCCAGCTCCCGGGCACCTCGATGAGCAGCCAACGTTCCGTTGTCGTCGCCGTCGCCGCTAGTGACTCGCCGGCATCCAGGGACATCTCTGAACAGCGCCCGTTGGTCATGGGTCACTGACCACGCAGATGAGCTGGCCGCTCGAGACCTGCTGGCCGGCAGCCACACCCAATCCCGAGACGATGCCGTCGCGGTGGGCGACGATCTCGTTCTCCATCTTCATCGCCTCGACGACGCAGATCAGACCGCCGGTGAGAACCACATCGCCGTCCGCGACGTTCACGCGCAGCACGGTTCCCTGCATCGGGCTGACAACGGCCCCGGTCTCAGGGCCGGTAAGCCCTTTGCTCCGCTCGCGGTGCCTACGAGCAAGCCCCGCCCAAGGCGGCTCGGCCGTATGCAGGCGCACCTCGTGCCTCCGGCCGTCGAGCTCGACGGCGACGAGCCGCTCCCGCGTGCCATCACGGGCGCCGCCCGAGAACGGCGATACGCCGGCTTTTCCACGAGACATCCGATCGAGCTCCTGCGCGCGCTCCGCCAACTCCTCCGACTCCACGACGCCACTGCACGTCTCGCCGGAGATGAAGCAGTCCGTCGTGAGGAGCGCGCGATGGAAACCGAGCAGCGTCGTTGGGCCCTCGATCACGAATTCGCCGAGCGCGCGGAGCATCCGCTGACGTGCTCGCTCTCGGTCGACGTCATGAACGATCAGCTTGGCGATCAGCGGGTCGTAGAGGTCCGAGATCTCGTCGCCGGCACTCACGCCCGAGTCCACGCGAACGCCGATTCCCGCAGGCTCCCGGTAGGCCGTGATCCGCCCCGGCGAGGGCAGGAATCCGCGCGTGACGTCCTCGGCGTTGATTCGGCATTCGATCGCATGCCCTCGCAGGACGACATCCTCCTGGAGGATCGAGATCGGCTGCCCGGCGGCGATCAAGACTTGCTCGCGAACGATGTCGACTCCCGTCACGGCCTCGGTCACCGTGTGCTCGACCTGTACCCGGGTGTTCATCTCGAGGAAGTAATACGACCCGTTGGAAGCGAGCAGGCCTTCGATCGTTCCCGCCGACCTATAGCCGACGGCGCGTGCCGCGTCGACTGCGATCTTCCCGATCCGCGCGCGGAGGGCGTCGTCGACAGCTGGCGACGGCGTCTCCTCGACGAGCTTCTGATGCCGGCGCTGGATCGTGCAGTCGCGCTCGCCCAGGTGAATGACGTTGCCGTGATCGTCGGCGAGAACTTGCACCTCGACGTGGCGCGGATCGTCGAGGTAGCGCTCGACGTAAACCGCCGGATCGGCGAAGTACGCCTCGCCTTCGCGCCGCGCGGACTCGTACGCGCGCTCGATCTCCTCTTCGGATCTGGCGATCTTGAGCCCTTTGCCGCCGCCGCCAGCGGAGGCCTTGATCGCAACGGGGAACCCGATCTCGAGAGCAGCGGCACGCGCGTCGCGCACGGTCTCTGCAGGCTCCGTAGTGCCGGGAATGATCGGGACACCGGCTGCCTGCATGCGCTCGCGCGCGGCGATCTTCGAGCCCATGGCCTCGATCGCCTCCGGCGGCGGCCCGATCCAGACGAGGCCGGCGTCCTCGACCTGGCGGGCGAATGCAGCGTTCTCGGCGAGGAAGCCGTAGCCGGGATGGATCGCCTCAGCTCCGGCGCGGAGCGCTACTTCGACGATGCGATCTCCGCGGAGGTAGGACTCCGCGGCCGGGCCGGGGCCGATGAGGTAGGCCTCATCCGCGTCAAGAACGTGGAGCCCTCCGCGGTCAGCATCCGAGTAGACGGCGACCGTCGCGATCCCGAGCTCGCGCAGCGTCCGGAAGATTCGCACGACGATCTCGCCGCGATTGGCAACCACGACTTTGGTGAACGTCGGCACGGGACGCGTATTCTCCCCAACAGTGAGCCTCCCAGATCAGCTCACGGTCGCACGAGTCGCCGCAGTTCCCGTCGTCGTGCTTCTCTTCGCCTGGGACTTCCCCAATCACGCGTACTGGGCGACCGCGGTTTTTGTCGTCGCGATGGCGACCGATCAGATCGACGGCTGGCTGGCACGCCGGCGTGGAGTCAGCTCTTCGCTGGGGAAGCTCCTCGACCCCGTCGCCGACAAAGTCCTCGTTCTCGCCGCGCTCGTGATGCTTATCGGCGAGGGAGTCGCCCCCGCGTGGATGGTCGCGCTCATCGTGGTTCGCGAGATCCTCGTATCTGGCCTCCGACTGGCGGCGGTCGAACGTGGCGTCGTGCTCGGGGCACGCGACCTCGGGAGACTCAAGACCTGGGCTCAAGCTCTTGCAGCGACGATCGCTGGCCTCGCCGCCGGTGGGGCGTGGAGCGACGACGTGGCCTGGTGGGCGCTCTTCGCCGCGCTCGTGGCGACGTGGGTGTCAGGGCTCGATTATGCGCGCGTCGCGCCGCGCGTGCTCCGCGGCGAAGGCGCGTAGGGCCCGCGCGCAGGCAGCGCCTCCACCGCCTCGCGCGCGGCCGCGCGTCGCCACGCGCTCGAGTAGCCCGGCATCGGCTCGTCCAGACGGACTTTCGTCCGGGTAAGGGCCTGGCCGAGAACTCGTCGCTCTACCGCGGAGAGCGCAGGGATAACCTCGATGTCCACGCTCTCGAGCGTATCCGACCCAGCAGCTCCGGCACCCACCAGAGCAGGAGACCAACAGCCAGCGCGAAGGCGAGGTTGAGGCCGAACCCGATCGCCCCAACCACGATCGCCAGAGACCATTCACGAGCACCGCGGAGATCTCTGAGCAGCCCGATGTGAAGCAGACCGGCGATGGCCAGCAAACCTGCGAGGATCGAAAGCGGGAATGCTGTCAGCACAACGGCGAGCCCTGATCCAACGGAGAGGGCGACGACGAGAAGAGTGAGGCCCATAGCGAGCGGCGCCCTTCCGGTACGCGCGCCGAACGCGTAATGCGCCGTCAGTCCTCCGGCGCCGTGGCAGACGGGCATACCGGCAATGGCGCCCGAGAAGAGGTTCGCCGATCCGAGCGTCAGCGCGAGACGCCCCGGCGTGATCCTGCTAGCGCGAGCGCCGAAATACGTTCGCGCCGCGTCGACTGGAGCAAGGCACGAGTTCGCGAACGTCAGCGGTAGCTGAGGGATGACCAGAGCCGTGAAAGCCGCAGCGAACGTCGCCGCTGAAAGTGATGGGAACTCGAGCGCAGACGGACCGAACGACGGGAAGCCGCCGCTCTCGACGAGCATCACCACGACACCCGTCGTCACGAGCGCGAGAGCGATCGGCCTGCGACGAAACACGAGCCCGAGCACGACGACGGCGACCCCCAGCGGCACGGCCCACTCCGACGCAAGCGTGTAGCTCTCGAAGGACGACGGCGGGTCCGAGACGAGGCCCCAGGCGACCTTCAGGAAGAGGAGGCCCACGGTGAGCTGAACGCCGCGGATGAGCGCGCGGGGAAATGCTCGGCCGAGGTGGTCGATCAGGCCGGTGGCGCCGAGCGCGACGAAGATGCCACCGATCATGAGAGCTGCGGCCGCGATCTCGTCTGCTCCCAGATCGTTTGCAATCGCGATGGCGCCGACGGCCTTGAGCGGCTGAGCGGCGACCGGAAGCCGATAGATCACCGCGACGACGACGTAGAGCAACCCCGCCGGCAGTAGCACCGCAGTCGCCGACAGGCCGTTCTGGACGATGAGCGCAACCGCGATGGGGACGAGCACACCAAGATCCGCTACCGCCCCGGAGAGCTCGCGCTGCAGGCTCAAACGCTGCGCCGGTGCTGTCACCTCTCGACCATGACGGAGGTCGCCTTCACGACACCAGCGGCGCTCCTCCCCGGTTTCAAGCCGAGCTGCTCGGCCGACTCGCGAGTGATGATGGCCACAATACGCGCGGGCTCAGTCACATCGATCTCGACCTGCGCGAGCAACCCTTCGACCGTAACCGCGCGAACGATCCCGCGAAACCGGTTTCGCGCCGAGAGCTGCTCGGATGCCTCGCCGCCCTTCAATCGCTCGACCTCGGAGGCAGGCACGACTCGCCGGTTCGCCGAGTCCCGCTCGACGCGAATCTTCCCCGTCCTATCCCAGCGCCGGAGCGTGTCGAGCGAGATCCCGAGCGCTCTTGCCGCCTCGGCGGCGGTCAGAGTATTCCTAGGCATTACTTAAGAACTATCGGAGACGCCACGCGGCGTCAAGCCCCCTAGAGTTGGAGGATGGACGATCGCCTCCGAGCGCTCTGGGACTTCGACGATCTCGCAGCGACCGAAAGGCGCTTGCGAGAGCAGCTCGCGTGCGAGTCGACCGACGAGGGTCGGGCCGAGGTGCTGGCTCAGCTCGCCCGCGTTCGAGGTCTTCACGGCGGCTTCGAAGCCGGTGAGCGGCTCATCGATGACGCCGAGGCAATGGCCGGGCGCGGTCAGATCGCGCTCGCGTATGTCGAACTCGAGCGCGGCCGCCTCCGCCGCTCGAGTGGAAACGTCGAGGCCGCGCTTCCCCTCTTCGAGTCGGCTTTCGCCCGCTCGCTCGAAGCTGGCCACTACTTCGTCGCTGTAGATGCCGCGCACATGGCCGCGCTCGCCGCGCCCGATCGCGCGGGCGTCGTGGCCTGGACCGAGCGCGGAGTCGAGCTCGCCGACGCCCACGACTCTGTGCGGTATTGGCTCGGGCCCCTTCTCAACAACCTCGGGTGGGAGTACTACGGGGCCGGCGACTTCGATCAGGCCCTCGACGCCTTTCAGCGCGCGCTGGCAGCACGCGAGGCTGATCCGGACAACCGCGCGGCGATCGAGATCGCGCGCTACGCCGTCGGCAAGACTCTTCGGGCGCTCGGGCGCTCGACAGAGGCGGTACCGCTTCTGGAACAGGCGACTACCTGGGCGATCGAGAGCGGCTCCCCCGACGGCTGGTTCCACGAAGAGCTCGCGGAGGAGTACGAGGCGATCGGACGGGACGACGAGGCGTACGAACATGCTCGGATCGCCCTGCCGATACTCCTCGAGGCGGACGCGTCGTTCGCACAGGACGCGGAGC
>JBCKBY010000060.1:0-12541 GCA_038910715.1 Gaiellaceae bacterium | reverse complement strand
TTCGACATCGGCGCTTTCACGCGGTACGCGGACGTGGTGTTCACGCGGCTTCGAGCCCTCATCGCACAGAAAGCGGAAGTGAGTGCATGACGGTCGATGCGGTACATGTCGCGAGCGGCAAGGTGCGCGAGATCTACGCGCTTGGAGAGGACACGCTCGCCCTCGTCGCAAGTGACAGGATCTCGACCTTCGACGTCGTTCTCCCGACGCAGATCCCCGACAAGGGACGCGTGCTGACCGGGCTCTCGGCGTTCTGGTTTGCCCGGACGCGTGAGATCGTGCCGAACCACCTGCTCGAGATTCGCAACGACGGGCGGACGATGATCTGCCGGAAGCTGGACATGCTCCCGATCGAGTGCGTGGTGCGTGGGTACCTCTCAGGATCGGGGTGGAGCGACTACCGGCGAACGGGTGCGGTGTCCGGCCACGAGTTGCCGGCCGGGCTCGAGGAATCCGCGCGACTGCCGGAGCCGATCTTCACGCCCGCTACGAAGGCGAAGGAGGGACACGATCTCAACATCGACGAGGAGCAAGCTGAGACTCTCTGCGGTGCCGGGCGCTATCGGGAGGCGATGCAGGCGTCGCTCGCCCTCTATCGATTCGCCTCGGTCCTTACCGAGACTCGCGGGATCATCCTGGCGGACACGAAGTTCGAGCTCGGCCTCGACGCCGATGGAGCGATCGTGCTCGGGGACGAGGCTCTGACGCCTGACTCGTCGCGCTTCTGGCCTGTTGATAGCTACGAGCCGGGGCGGCCCCAGGCGTCGTTCGACAAGCAGTTCGTCCGGGATTGGTGTGAGACGACCGGGTGGGACAAGACCGCACCCGGACCGGAGCTTCCCGACGATGTGGTTGCTGGGACTCGTGCGCGGTACATCGAGGCGTTCGAGCGCCTCACCGAGATCGGCTTCGCCGACTATCTCGCGCGACCGGACGTCGTTCTATGAGGGCGACGGTCATCGTTCGGCCGAAGCAGGGCATCCTCGATCCCCAGGGCGATGCTGTCCAGCACTCGCTTCGCAAGCTCGGCTTCGACGTCTCCGCAGCCCGCGTTGGGCGCGTCATCGACCTCGAGCTCGACGCCGACGACGTCGACGACGCGCGAGCCAGGATCGAGCGCATGTGTGCAGGCCTGCTGGCGAATCCGCTCATCGAGAGCTTCGAGATCCAGGTCGACGGCTCGTGAGTGATCGCCCCGTGGTGGCCGTGGTCGTCTTTCCGGGCTCGAACGACGACCGCGACGCCGCGTGGGCAGTTGGAGCCATGGGGGCTGAACCGGCGCTCGTTTGGCACGAGGAGTCAGAGCTTCCGGTCGACACCGGCGCCGTCGTGCTCCCCGGGGGCTTCTCGTACGGCGACTACCTGCGGACGGGCGCGATCGCCAGCCTTTCGCCTGTCATGGATGCAGTCCGCCGGTTCGCGAACGGCGGGGGACCCGTCCTCGGCATCTGCAACGGATTCCAGATCCTGTGCGAGTCACGCTTGCTTCCGGGTGTGCTCCGCCCCAACCGGCAGCTCGAGTTCGTGTGTCGCGACGTCCGAGTCCGCGTCGAGAACGCCGACACGCTCTTCACCCGCCGCTGCGCGGCCGGTCAGGAGCTCGTCATCCCCGTCAAGCACGGCGAAGGCGCCTGGTATGCGGACGACGGAACCTTCGTCCAGCTCGCTGCGCGCGGCCAGATCGTGCTTCGCTATGGCGAAGACGTCAACGGCTCACTCGGAGGCGTCGCCGGCGTGATCAACGAGGCGGGCAACGTGATGGGCCTGATGCCCCATCCCGAGCACGCCGTCGACCCGCTGCTCGGCTCCGCAGACGGAGGGCTCCTGCTGGCCGCTCTCGTCGATGCGGCCGCCGAGTACAGATTTGCAGTCGCGTGAGGTGAAACACAAGCGCCGCGGCCGCGCAGCGGACGCCTTTAGGGATGTTCGTGCGGCCGGGATCCGCACTAGCGGATCTCGGCCTTGCGCGAGCTAACAGAGCCCAGGGCTTGCGCCAGTACGGGCGCGCGCTCGAGCGCCGCCCGCAGTCGCTCGAGATCGCGCACCCGCATCGTGACGGGACCGCGCCTCGCTGATCCCGCAGTCGTATACGCGTAGCGGACGAGACGCTCGCCGCTACGCGTCTCGAGAAGCTGGACGACGACGGAGAAGCGCTTGTCGCCGTTTTTTAATGATACGGCGACCACCGAGATCTACACCGCGGTACCCCAGGGGGTCGCAGCGACTTTCCCGTTTGCCGCCGCCGTTGCCATGTCACGAGCGTAGGTCTCCGCCGCTCACGAGTGGGAAACGCCTTCGTGCCAAGAGCGTCGCAGTCGTATCCTCGCGGGATGCACGACATCGTCATCGTCGGCGCGGGAACCGGGGGCTGTGTCCTGGCCTCCCGCCTCACGGAGGATCCCGACGTCTCGGTGCTCCTGATCGAGGCGGGTGCGCGCTCTCGGAAGCTCGAGACGAAGATCCCAGCTGCGTTCTCGCGGCTCTTTCGCACCGACGTGGACTGGGGCGACTCGACGGTTCCCCAGAGTGGGCTCGACGGGCGGGAGATCGTGTTCCCCCGCGGGCGCATGCTGGGAGGCACGGCGGCGATGAACGCGATGATGGTGCTGCGCGGCCACCGGGCGGACTACGACGCCTGGGCTGCCCAGGGTTGTACAGGCTGGTCGTGGGCCGACGTCGAGCCAGCGTTCGCCCGCAGCGCGGAGGCCGGGTTCCCACTGGCAGGGCTTCCCGATCGACATGTGCTCACGGAGGCCTTCGTGCATGCCGCACAGGCGGTCGGGATCCCGTTCACAGAAGACCTGAACGCGGAGGAGAACGCCGGTGTCGGCTTCGTGCCCGTCTCGCAGCGCCGGGGCCGGCGTTTCAGCGTCCTCGACGGTTACTTGGGTCCGGCGCGCAGGCGTCCGAACCTGACCGTCGTCACCGGAGCGCTCGTCACGCGAGTTCTTCTGGAGAGCGGGCGGGCCGTCGGTGTCGCGTACCGTCCCGACCGAGAGGACGAGTTCGAGGACGAGGCGTTCGCCAACGACGAGGTGATCCTGGCCGCGGGCGCGATCGGCACGCCACAACTCCTGCAGCTCTCCGGGGTTGGCCCGCGTGCGGCACTCGAGGATGTCGGAGTCGATGTCCTCCACGAGCTCCCCGGAGTTGGGGCCAACCTCATCGATCACTTGGCAAACGGCCTCCTCGTCTCCACGAAGGGCGTCGAGACGCTCGCGACGGCGGAGTCGCTACGGAACCTGGCGAACTGGGCGATTCGAGGTCGTGGCCCGCTCACGTCGAATCTCGGCGAGGCGGTCGCCTTCATCCGGACGAGACCGAACCTTCCCGCCCCGGACGTCGAACTCCTGCTCGCCCCGGTGCTGTTCGAAGAGGAGGGTCTGAAGCAGCCCACCGAGCATGGCCTCACTCTGGCCGTCGTCCTCCTCAGGCCGAAGAGCGCGGGCACCGTGACCCTGCGCTCGGCCGATCCTGCCGTTCCACCCGCGATCGACCCGCGCTACCTCACGGATCCCGGAAGCGAGGACATCACGACGTTGTTGAACGGTCTCCGGCTCGCGCGGCGCATCCTCGCCGAGGAGCCGCTCGCCGGCTTCGTCGAGAGCGAGCTGCTGCCCGGCCCGGACGCTCGCTCCGACGACGACCTCCGAGCGCACATCCGTCAGCTGTCGCAGACCCTGTACCACCCGGCCGGCACGTGCAGGATGGGCTCGGATCCGCTCGCGGTGGTCGATCCGGAGCTACGCGTACGCGGACTGGACGGCCTGCGCATCGCCGATGCGTCGGTGATACCAGTCCTCCCAAGTGGCCACACGAACTGGCCTACGGTGATGATCGCGGAGCGCGCCGCCGACCGCATCGCCGGTGCGACGCCGACGCGCGGCTAAGCGGCCGTCTGCAGGTGCTGGCGCCAGCTGCGCAGCAACGCATGCACGGCAGCTGCACCGACGATCGGCTCGTCGGGGAGCGGTAGCTCGGCGGGGAAGAGGATGAAGGCGCGCGTCTGCGGGCCGCCCATCCCGCCGTGGAACGAGATCAGCTCCTCGAATGCACAGCCCTCGTCGAGCTCGGGGTCGTAGAAGCTCCCGACCATGATGTCCGCGACGTGCTGGAAGCCGTCGGTGCGTCGGAGGTGCTGCGGCGCGTTGTGGGAGAAGTGCGCCAGCGGATCCTCTCCTTCGATTCGTCCGTGCGTCAGGTAATGGGCACCGTTCCCGCCGAGCGCGACCGGGCCGTGCTGTGAGGAACGAACCAGGATCCAGCCGACGTGGGGGTGCTCGCACAGTGCTCCAATGAGCTGGGGGTGCCGCTCTTCGATCTCCTCGAGCGTCAGGCGCCGGTTCTCCTCCATGAGGTAGATGAGGCCGAGGTTCCCCGAGCCCATGACGACGACGTTCCGGTCGGAGACGTCGTTCTTGGGACGTTTTTTCTTCTTCTCGTCGCCACCGGTCGCCTCGCTGAATGCGTGACCGACCATCGAGCTCTGCTCGTCCTCGAGCTGGGAGCTAGCCGCCGGCGAGCACGGCGGCGCCGACTGCCCCGGAGAGGTCACCGAGTTCGGTGCCGAGAACGACCGGCGGCTCCTGGGCGAAGAGATGCGGTGTCATCTGCTCGACGATCTGGTCGATGAACGGCTGACCGAGCCGATCACCGAGGCCGCCGCCGACGATGATGGCCTCCAGGTCGAGGAGGTTCTGTGCTGAAGCCATGCCGATGCCGAGGGCCCACGCTGCATCGGCGATGAGCTTCTTGGCCATCTTGTCGCCCTGCTCGAGTGCCCTCGCGAAGACGCCTGAGCTGAGCCGCGTCCGCTCGTGTTTCTCCATGATCCGAAACAGGTCTGTCTTGTGCCCCCGCTTTACGAGATGCCGCGCACGCCGCTCCATGCTCACCCGCCCCGCGTATGCCTCCACGCAGCCACGCCTGCCGCACGAGCACGGGAGTCCGCCCGGCTTCACGACCATGTGGCCGAACTCGCCTCCAGCACCTCTGCCGTCGTAGAGCGTGCGCTTGATGATCAATCCTCCGCCGACGCCGGTACCGACCCAAACGCCCAGAAGGTTGTCGTGGGGGCGACCCGCTCCGCGCTCGTGCTCCCCGAGGATGCCGACGTTGACGTCGTTGCCGACGGTGACAGGCGCGTTCCCGAGCTCGGTCGAGACGAGTGGGCCGAGCTCGACGCGCTCC
Organism: Gaiellaceae bacterium; assembly: GCA_038910715.1. Lineage (GTDB taxonomy): Bacteria > Actinomycetota > Thermoleophilia > Gaiellales > Gaiellaceae > GMQP-bins7. Next base: position 7,351 of record JBCKBY010000060.1, on the reverse strand, counting down.
GAGAAGCCCGGAACGTTGGCCGCGAGCAGGACGGCTCCTGCGTTGGCGTCGACCTCGCCCGGCGTGCCGATGCCGATCCCGCCAAGATCCGACTCGGCCGCCCCTGCGGCCTCGAGCGACGTACGGATGGTTCCGATGATGGAATCGATGACGTCTCCGGGATCTCCGGTTTGCGGCGTCAGCACGCGCGCGCTGCCGGCGACCTGCTCGTTTCGCAGGACGACTGTCTGGATCTTCGTTCCTCCCAAGTCGACACCCGCGATGACCTGCACAGCGGGACGTTGCGGCCCGACGGAGGTCACGGATCCCACACTAAGCGAGCTCCGGCTTCGGCCTTGGCAGGTAGCGACCGCTCGTGAACATCCGATCTTCCACCTCCAGAACCCAGGTCCCCGCGACCTCGAACTCGAGCGGTCCGTTGAGCCGGACGCCTGCGGCTACGAGCTCTTCGACGACGTCGAACAGCACGTCGGCGTGCGTGCAGCACACCGCCGGACCCTCGGCGCTGAGCGAGAGCAGCAACTCGAGCGCCTCGCCCGCGGATGCGCCCTCGGCGAGAGCGTCGGCGGTCTCGAGCGGGAGGTTGCGAGCCTGGGCGAGCGGTTCGAGAGTTTGGACGCACCGGACGTACGGGCTCGTGAACAGTCGGGAGAACGGCTGCTCGGCGTAGAGCCCCGGCAGCGCAGCCGCCTGCGCGAGTCCCGCTTTCGCCAGCGGGCGGAGATAGTCGGGCTCGGTCCACTTGGCCCGCTTGGAGGCCTTGGCGTGACGAACGAGGTAGACAGCAGTCATTCAAGCTCCACGAGGGAAGCGAGAAGCTCGACGTCCCGCGCGTAGGTGAGCAGCGCAGGCGCCTCGGCGAGCGAGACCCAGCGCGCGTCGTCGACCTCGTTGGCGGGCGCGAGCGCTCCGGAGATCGGCTTCATCTGCCAATAGCGGACAGTCTTCGGACGGCCACGGGAGTCGTGGTACCGGGTGATTCCCAGCTCGCGGCCGAGGTCGCAGCAAAGACCGGTCTCCTCCTCGACCTCGCGAAGTGCCGCCTCCTCCTCGCTCTCGTCACGCTCGAGCTTGCCCTTGGGAAACGCCCAGTCGTCGTAAGCGGGACGGTGTACCAGCACCACCTCGACCGCGTCGCTCCCGGCCGGACGGCACACGAGCCCGCCGGCTGCGCGGACGACCTCGGTCACATCCACGAGCGGTGCTTCGGTGCCGCGAGCTTCTTCCACGCCTTTCTCCAGCGCGCTCGGCTTCGTTCCGCGTCCGTGTTCTCGAGCGAGGCGAGCTCGCCGGCAGCAAAGACTCCCGACGGTGATCGGCTGCCGTGCGCCCAGTCGCGCAGCCAGGCTTCGGCCACGATCGCGTCGTTGAAATCTCCGAGGACTTCCTGGAGGTCGGCAGCGGCTGCGGCAAAGGCTCGGGCGCGATGGCCCACGACGGGAGCGACGGCCTCCGTGGCGTAGCGAACCCGTTTCGTTCGTACGCGGATGTCGTGCAGCGCGTCGTCGGGGGGACTCTTGCCGAGCGCGCCAGCACGTTTTTCGAGCGAGCCCCAGGGTTCGCGCACGAGCGCGGGGAGAGTCGTGACCGCCGGAAGCTCCGCCGTGCTGCGAAGCGCAGGGGCGTTCGCTGCTGCAACCAGGAGCTCGAGGAGCTTTACGTAGCGGTCGCTGCGAAGCGCGTCGAGCAGCTGGTCTCGCGCGTCCTCGCGTGTCACCGCGAGCGCGCCGAGCACGCGATCTGCGCCGGGGCGACTCGACTCGGGGAGTCGGGCGGCGTTTCGTCGTATCCGCTCGAGCAGGACGTCGCCGTCACGAACGCTCCCGAGGACTCCAGCGAGCCAGCCGAGCTCGTCCCGTAGCGACGAAGCCAAGGCGGGATCGACGAGCGATCGAAATGTTCGGAGATCCGAGCGGAGACGACGTGTCGCCACTCGCGCCTGGTGCACGCCCTCCGGATCGACATCGAGGCGCATCACGGGGTCGTGCTCAATCAGACGGACCACCGACTTCGCGATCGCGCGGCGGACGACGTCGCCACATGTCGGTTCAGGGCCTAGCGCGGGAACGGGGACCTCGGCCGACAGCGCAGCGGTCGGGCCGAGGGAGCGGATGTACTTCGGCGTGGGATCCGGTGCTTCTGCCCCCGCGCGCCTGAGCTGTTCGACGATGGCATCCAGAAGCCCGTGCGGCGTGTTCTCTGCGATCTCGACCTCGAGCTCACGGAACGCCGTTGCCGGGCGCTGTCCTTCCAGCACCGAAACCTCGTCGTCAAACACGTCGGCGACGAGGGATCCGTCTGCGTCGCGGAGCGCAATTCGCCGCCGGACCGTGTCGAGCTGCGCCTGGATCTGGAGCTCGCTCGACCGAACGACTGCCCGAACGAGATCGACGACTTCGCCCGGGGGCACGTCGCCGTTTCCGGCGAAGGTGATTTCGGGCCGCGCGAGCACCGGGCCTTCCTCCTCCGTCGCCAGCTTCACGGTCCATCCCTGACCGGCTCGGTGCCTGAGGCTCATCCCCCAACGTGCGAGGCGCAGGTCGTCCGTGTCGAAATAGGTCGTGCACAGGCGCTCGGCCTCGGACGGGGTGGCTGTGAGTCCATCGACGAGACCGTCGAGGGTCGGCATGCAGAACGCCGCCGCCGCGCCCAGCTTGATCTCGCGCTCGGTTACGGGCATGACCTCATCGTAGTTTCCGCCCGGGTACAGCGTCCCTTCTCGGCTTCGATGCTCGTCGGGCGAGCCTGAAGCGCGCGTGTGCGGTTTGGGCTACCCGGACGAGACCTCTTCCGATGCGGAATCGCCGGCCCCGGCATCATTTAGCGCCGTCACCGAGACATCATGGGTCTCACCGTCGCACGGCACGGGTACCACCTCCGATCCGCTCGGGCCCGTCTTGCTCACCGTCTCCCCGTCGACGCCGATCTCGGCAGCCGTCGCGTTCTGGGTCGTCCACGCGACCGTGATCGATCCGTCGCTCGAGTCTTCCGGGCACATGAGGTCGCCCACGACGAACGTCGTCACCGCTGCGGCTGAGGTCGTATCCGTCGTCTCAGTGTGGGGCGGACAGCTTGAGTCGTCTGTGGTCCCGTCCGTGCGGATCGTCCCGCACAGCGTTGCGCCCTCCAGGGTCGCGCCCGTGATCGTCGCGCCCGTGAGGGTCGCACTGGTGAGGTTGGCATCCGAGAGGTCGGTGTCCACGATCTGCGCGCCGCTCAGGTTCGCTCTGATCAGGTTCGCGCCGCTCAGATTCGTGCCCTCGAGGTTCGCGGTCGAGAGGTCAGCGCCCGAGAGATCGGCGCTCGCCAGGTCTGCGCCGGAGAGGTCGGCCCCCGGGCAGGACGTGCCTGGCCGGATCTCGCACCCGTTTACCGAGGACTCGGGACCGCTCGATCCTCCGCAGCCGGTAGCGACGACAACCAGCGCTGTGGCCACGAAGATGGCCATGGCGAGCGTGCGACCGAGGTTCATTGCCTCTCTTCTGTCATGACCCTTGCGATGCCTCGATGCCACTTGCCGCTGGGGACTCTGCAAGCACCTCGTCGCCCATTGTGGGCGGAGCATAGAGGCCACCCCACTATCGAACAGACGAAGCCGTTAGGTTGGGCTCCGTGAGCTTCGACAAGGAGAAGCAACTCGCCGCCGAGGCGTCCGCGAGGCTCGTCGAGGACGGCATGGTCGTGGGACTCGGCACGGGCTCAACCGTCGGCTACCTCCTTCAGGCGCTGGCCGCGCGTGGGCTCGATCTGCGCTGCGTCGCCACCTCGCCAGGTACAGAGCAAGCTGCGCGTGCTCTAGGTCTAGACGTCGAGTCGTTCCACGGGGCCGACGCTCTCCCGCGCCTGGATATCGCAATCGACGGCGCGGACCAGGTCGAGCAGTCGGGCTGGTTGGTGAAGGGAGGCGGCGCCGCTCACACGCGCGAGAAGGCCGTCGCGGCCTCAGCCGACCGCTTCGTCGTGATCGTCTCGTCCGACAAGCTCGTCGACAGGCTGTCACCGCCTGTGCCGCTCGAGCTCCTCGAGTACGGGCTCGCAGCGACGCTGCGTCGCCTCGGCGACGTGAAGCTACGCGACGTGCCCCGGAGCCCCGACGGCGGCGTGATCGCGGACTACCTGGGCGACTTCGAAGACCCGGTCGAGCTGGCCGCACGTCTGTCTGAGACCGTCGGCGTCGTCGAGCACGGCCTCTTCCCGGCCGCGATGGTCTCCGACGTCATCGTTGCGCGCGGAGACCAGGTCGAAATCCGCAGCCTTCGCTGATCGGGACGCGGACACAGCGAGTCGGTCGCGACGAAGTGGGGTATACGGCCATGCGAAGACTGCTGCCGTGGGCGATTGCCGCCTCGGCTATACGCTCATATACTCCGCGCATCGACGCAGATGGACATGCGTAGCGGCTTGCGCCGCGGTAGGGGGCTGGCGGTCGGGATCAGTGCGCTTCTCGCTGCCTCGGCGCTCCTGGCCGTCGTCGCTCCAAGCGTCCGCGCAGGGCACGGCGCGGCGTTCACGAAGCCGCTGTTCATCCCGCCGGTCCTGAGCGGGCAGACGATCGCCCTCACCGCGCAGGAGGCCGACGTCCAGATCCTCGACGGCAATCCGACTCGGATGTGGACGTTCAACGGCACGTTCCCCGGCCCGACGATCCGCGCGCAGACCGGCCAGACGACGCAGGTCACCGTCGCCAACAACCTGCCGTCGAGCGCAGGCAGCCTGACGCTGCACAACCACGGCAATCACTCGACGCCCGAAAACGACGGCCAGCCCGACAGCTTCCTGATCGGGCCCGGTCAGTCGAGGACCTACACATACTCGGGGACGGAGGACGGCGGCAACGAGCGGGGGGCAATCCAGTGGTACCACGATCACCGCATGAATCTCACCGGCCGCAACGTCTGGATGGGGCTCGCCGGCATGTACATCATCGACGATCCAGCGGACCCGAGCACGCTTCCTGCAGGCGCGTTCGACGTCCCGTTGATCCTCGCCGACCGGTCGTTCGACTCCCAGAACCAGCTCTCGTACAACTTCGACTCGACTGGGCTGACGGGGGATCACATCCTCGTCAACGGAGTGCCGCAGCCGTACTTCGAGGTCGGAGACCGCAAGTACCGCTTCCGCATGCTCAACGCGTCGAACCTCCGCGACTACGAGCTCGAGCTCGGGAACGGCGCGTCGTTCGTGCAGATCGGTACCGACTCCGGGCTCCTCCCGGTCCCGGTGTCGCGCCAGCGGATCCTTCTGGGGCCCGCGGAACGGGTCGATGTCGTCGTCGACTTCGCCGGGCAGTTCGGGAACGCGATCGTCCTGCGCAACCGTGCTGCGACAGGGGCGCTCTCGGAGCTGATGCAGTTCCGGGTCACGCAGGATCTCGCCGAAACGAGCAGCGTCCCCGCGACCTTGCGCCCTGCCGCGCAGCTCGGCGACCCGACGCTGACGCGGACGTTCCAGTTCGACCGCAAGAGCGGGCAGTGGACGATCAACGGCCTTGGGTTCGACGCCAACCGGGTCGACGCGCGCCCCACCCTCGGTACGACGGAGAAGTGGGTGCTGAGCAATCCAGGTGGGTGGAGCCATCTCGTGCACATCCACGACGTCGACCAGCAAGCCCTCACGAGGAACGGCGGCGCGCCACCTGCCTACGAGACCACGAAGGAGGTGTGGCACATCGGTGGCGGCCAGACGGTCGAGGTCAAGCTGGAGTTCACCGACAACGTCGGCCGCTACGTGTTCCACTGTCACGTGCTCGAGCACGAGGACGACGCGATGATGACCCAGTTCGAGGTCGTCGCGCCCACCCCGCCCACGCTGGACACGGGCCTCAGGTCGCCGGCTGCGCACCAGGCCGCGAGCGGGGGTGACGGCAACGGCTTCGAGTCGAACGCGGCGGGTGCGTTTGCCGATGGCAGCACCTTTGCGGGGAATGTGGACGGCGCCGGCGACAGCCACGACTTCTGGAGCTACGGCCTCGGTACCGCCGTTCCGAACGGCGCCACCATCCTCGGCATCGAGGTGCGCCTCGACTGGTGGCTCGACAGCGTTGCGGGAAAGAGCTCGCTCTCGACGCAGCTGTCCTGGAACGGGGGCGCGAGCTGGACCACGTTGAAGACCGACACGCGCGAGTCGAGGCGCGAGGGGTCGGTCGTCCTCGGCGGCTCGAGCGACACCTGGGGCCGCTCGTGGAGCTCGGCCGAGCTCGCCGACGCGAACTTCCGCGTTCGCGTCGTCTCGACGAGCGACAGCGCAGTTCGCGACTTCTTCCTCGACTGGATACCCGTCCGCGTCACCTACCGCTGAGGAGGCTCCTCCTCGTCGGGTTGGCAGTAGCGACGCTCGCCGTCCTTATGATCGCGCTCGCCGTCGTGCTCCGAAGCAGAGACGACGGCAGGGGCGCAGGGGGAGACGCGGTATCGGTCGAGCGTGCGGTTCGAGGCGCTTTCGCGGCGTACAACGCAGCCAACGTCGACCGCTTCCTCGCCCAGTGGACGGAGCGCGGGTTCGTGGACGTGTTCGGCGTCACGAAAGAAGAGGCCGCTGACGTGCCGCCTGGGCTCAGCGGCTTGCGGCCCCTCTCGCAGAGCACGGTTGACGTAGGGGCCGTCTCCCATGCGACCGCTGCCGGGGACAGCGCCCGAGCGCGGGTCGTGCTCACGGATCTGCACGTCGTTCGCACCTTCGACTTCCACCTCGTTCGGGACGGCCGCGACTGGCTGATCGACGAAGCGGTGGAGAGGCCGTCGGGGGTCCCGCCAGACACGGCGATTGTCCCGGTCGAGCTTCGTGAGTACGACATTCGCCTGGGCGCCGACAAGGTCGCGAGGAGCGTCGTCCTCAGGGCCGCGAACGCCGGGCGCGCATCGCACCAGCTGCTGCTCCTCCGGCTCGACGATGTGCTCGGCACGGAGGAATCGATAGGCCGGATCGAGCTGCCGCCGGGAGGCTCGTGGCCGCTCGTCCTACGCGGGCTCGAACCCGGTCGCTACGCGCTCGTGTGCAACCTGCTCGACCAGAAGGGCGTTCCACATTCGTCTCGGGGGATGCGCGCCGAGCTCCGGGTTCGGTAGGGCTTCTTCCCCTGCGCGCGCGAAGACGGAAAACTAGCGTAAGCAGGAAACCCGTTCCCAGGAGGGCCTACCGGAATAGGCTCTTACTCGACGCCGGTCGGTTTCTCGCCGAGCTTGCTGGCGATCGGCACGAACGCTTCGACGACTGCTGGGTCGAATTGGCTTCCCGCGTTTCCGCCGATCTCCTCGATAGCTCGCTCCACAGGAAGGGCGGAGCGGTATGGCCGGTCGCTCGTGATTGCGTCGAATGAGTCGGCGACGGCGAAGATCCGCGCCGCGAGGGGGAT
>JBCKBY010000059.1:0-12712 GCA_038910715.1 Gaiellaceae bacterium | reverse complement strand
GCGACAGGTCAGGGTACGGCCACTGCTACCAACACGTCGTCCGCGTGGTCGGCGGGCTTCACCCTGCGCGTGATCGCCGCGACAATCCCGTCGGCGTCGATCACGAACGTCTAGTGCTCGATGCTCATACGGCGAAGGGAAGCTAACACGGGGGTGTGCACGAGACGTCCAAACCCGGCAGCTCTGGCACACCTAACCCGCACACCTAAGCCAAATCCACTCAGCCGTGCGGCCCGGAAAGGCCCATACGGGGCTCGAACGTTCGCGGAGCCAAGCGCCTTTGCGCGTTCTCGCCGTTCGGCGTGTCACACCGGTGTCACACGGCTCGAGCCCATCCGGGTCATAAGAGCGCCGCGAGCACTGGTTTCAGCGCCTGGAGAGTCGGCTCGGCGGGCTTCTCCGCCAAGCACTTCGCGTAGGCGGCCTCACCGATGGGGTCGGGTCGGTCGGGAGGCGGGAGGATCTCCGCGAGGGGCAGCCAGGTCCACCAGAACAGGCCAGGAGGCAGGCCCATCAGTCCGCCGGCGCGGACGAGGAGTCCCGCGGCGCGAAGTAGCTCATGAGCGCGGAACGGTAGACGCTTGACGGGCGCTCACGGCTGGATCATCGGCCAGATGCAACGCGGGCGAAAGTACAGAGCCGCGCCATCACGGCGACCGCGCCTGCTGCTGGCGGCGCTGAAAATTGCGATTAGAGGGAAGCCGCATTGATAATGAGCCCTAAGGCCGGGGCCGCGCCCTTTCTGCCCGTCCGGGGAGATCCGATCCTCCCGAGCGGGCGGAGCCTCCCCCGTTGCCCGCGCTGAGAATGAGGGCGTGGGGTTCCGGCCCGGCGACTTCGTGGTGGATGGCGACGGCCACCGACACGCCGCCCGGCCCTTCCGATCCTCGCGTCATATGAGCTTCAAGGACTTCGTCGAACCTCTGTCTGGTTGGGCTCCGCGTCCTGACCGAATCAGACAGGCGTGATGGAGCAGAAGCCGTGCGATTCGACTCGCAGTGCGTTGTGGAACTTGCTGAAGAGGTTCTCGACCGCGATTGCAAACGTGAGCTCGATGATCTCCGCCTCCGAGAACTCCTTGCGCAGCCGCTCGAACAACTGATCGCTCACCTCTGCGTCGCTGAGCGTGACCGCATCGGCGTACTCGAGAGCAAGGCGCTCGCGGTCGGAGAGATCAGGGTCGCTGGCCCACGCCGCGATTCCGCCGATCTTTGTCGACTCCAAGCCATTTTCCATCCCGATCGAAGAGTGGAGATCGGCACAGAACGGGCAGCCGTTGACGACGGCAATGCGGACGCGAACCAGTGATTTCAGCGACAGCGGCAACTCGTTCGTCTTCGCGTATCCGGCGGCGACCGCCTTCATCGCCTCGAGTACCGGCAGGTTGTACGCGTAGAGCTTCGTGTTGTTGAGCACCTGGCCGTACCGTTGCTCGTCGGTCTGGTAGTACTCGAGAGCCTCGGCTGATGCCTCTTCCTTTTCGATCGGTCGCAAGCGCGTCATTGGTCTGTGGCTCCTATCAGGTTGTCGAGGTGGTCGCGCCGGCTGAGTCGCCCTTTGCAGCTCCAGTGGCGGGCTCCGGGCGAGGAACGAGACAAAACCCCTGAGCGTCAACGCGGAAAGAGCGATTGAACTTGCTGTAGAAGTTCTCTAGGAGCGTGGGGCAGTAATGCCCGACACGAGACGCAATCCCTGGAACGGGCGCGAAATCGGGCTGAAGTGGGACGAGGTTCGTATCGAGAGGCCGATTTCGCGCCCCAGGTGGGAGAAGATTTCGGCCAAAGCGCTTACTGACCCACGCTCCTAGGCAGATCCAGGCTGTCAACAGGACCAGCTCACGCTCCTCAAACTCTTCTCGAAGTGCGGTGAACAGCTCGTCGTCGACATCCGAATCGCTCCGTGTCATCGCCTCGGCGTACGCAAGCACCACGCGCTCGGTGCCCGAGAAGAGTGCGCTGGAGCGCCATGACTCGACCGCTTCGAGCTTCTCGCCTCCATCCGGCTGACGCAGCAGCCCGGCTGCGTTCAAGGTCTAGTCAGAATGGGCAGCCGTTGATCTGGGCGACGCGCAGGCGGGCGAGGGACACCAGACTCTCGGGCAGGCCGCCCCCCGCGAGGGCGCCGTGAAGGGCCCGCAAAGGGGGCATCAGGTCAGGGACGTGCACGTAGAGACGCGTCGTGTTGAGCACCTGACCGTACGACTTGACGTCGTCGTCGAGGAGGCGCTTCTGTTCGGCAGTCGCGTTTCCTTCGTCGATCTCGCGGATCCTTGGCACCGTGTCTCCTCCTGTCGCTCCGGACGGTGCCGGTCGGAGGCGGGCGCGCCGCCCCGACCGGCACCAACCTCACGATCTAACGCCAGCCGGACCCAACGGGCGCAGGCTCGACGCCGCGGACGTCCTCGCGTTCCATGAGCCGAAGATCCTCCGCGTCGTCCTCCCAGGCTTGTGCGATTTGCTCACACGTCGCGAACCATGCCCCGTCCTTCGATGCGATGTAGTCGATCAGGCGCTCGAAGAACATGATGTGGTGCGCTTGGCCGATTATCTGCGGGTGAACGGCGATCGCGTAACACGCGTTCTCGACCCGGTCGTACGCGTAGTCGAAGATGTCCTTCCAGCGTCGGAAGATCGTCTCGGTGTCTTGCTGGCCAGCCTGGATACCGGTGACATACGCGAGTGGCGGGAAGTCATCGAGATACCAGTTTGTCGGGATCTCGAGCACGCGGCTCGCTTTCCCGGCAATGCTCGCTTGCTCCCAACGCACCATCCAGCGCTGTGGGCGGTAGGGGACCAGGTCTCGCGCCATCAGGCTTGAGTCGTAGATGAAGTCGTACTCCTCAACCAGGTCCAGCGTGACATCCGAGTAATCCCAGTACGGCGAGCGATAGCCGACGGGACGCATACTGAGTTGCTTTTCGAACGTCTCGAGCGCCAACTCAATGAGCCGACGCTCGGTCTCAGAGTCGATTTTCGTCGGGTTCTCGTGGTAGTAGCCGTGATGCGCGAACTCGTGTCCCCTCCCGAGCGCATCGCGGCAGATGTCGGGGAACGTGTCGATGGTGTGACCAGGCGTGAAGAACGTCGTCTTGATGCCGTACCGGTCGTACAGCTCGAGTAGCCGAGGCACGCCAACGACCGCTCCAAACTCGCCCCGCGCCATGAGTGCAGGGCTCGGCATGTTGAACGCGCCGAGCCAGAGGCTCTGTGCGTCGAAGTCGACGCCGAGGTTGACGGCGACGCGCTTTCCAGGCGGCAGATTCAGGTGTCCCATTGCTCCTCCTTTCGGTGTTCGCCTACGCAGTGACCGCGGTGCCGGTCGTGATGTGTGAGGGCCACCGCCCGTACAACTCCGCCCGCCTGCGGCGATCGCGGTAGGTAGGGGCGACACCCCGTTCACGATTCTCGTACAGCTTGTCCAACTCGACTTCGCCAATTATGACCATCTCGGTGTTCTCGATCGCTTCGGCGGCGATGCCGGCCGGGTTCCACGGCGCGTCGCACGGGGTGAGAATCGAGCTCTTCGCCCACCCGTTCGGCAGCGGCGCGCCCGGCTGCCCTCCGGTGCAACAGTGCACGAAGTACACCTGGTTCTCGATGCAACGGGCCTGCGCGCAGTGGCGGACGCGCCAGAAGCCGTACTCGGTGAACGTGAACGAGGGACAGAGAATGATCTCGACACCCTGCTCGGTCAGCGTCGCCGCGCACTCCGGAATCTCTGCCTCGTAACAGATGTTGAAGCCGACTTTCGCGAACGGCAGGTCGATGACTTCGAGCTCCGTGCCCTCCTCCGTCGACCAGTCAGCTTCGGCGGGAAAGATGTGGGTCTTTACGTGCGTGCGGACTCCGCCGTCGGGCTCGAACAGATGTCCGACGTTGACGTAGCGACCGTTGTCGCGGAGCAGATGGGAGCCACCGACGATGTACTGACTACGCTCCTTAGCCTCCTGCACGAACAGATTGCGGTAGTCGTCGGTGAACTCGTCGATCCGTGTGAGTTCGGAAATCTCCACTTCTTTCCAGTCGCTGTAGGTCGTGAGCAGCTCGACTGTGAACAGCTCCGGGAACAGGACGAGATCCGCCCCACTCGTTTGGTCGAGGAGTCCGCGAACGTGGTCAGCGAACTCGTCGAAACTGCCAACCGGACGAACGGCGAAGTTGCACGCCGCGATCTTCACTGTCTTGGCCATACCTGCCACCTTTATCCTTTCTGCCTCTTGTGAGTTTACACACCGCGCCGCCGCCGCTCATCCCTCGTTCTTGCCTGGATCCGCCGCCAGGCCAGGGGAGGCGTTGCCCGTCCGGCGCAACAGGTCAGCGCGCTCCGTCCGCCTCGATGCCTCGACACGCCGCTTGGCGAACGAGTCGGCGGCGATAGCTAAGACGATGATTCCGCCCTTGATAACGATCTGCCAGAAGGTGTCGACCTGGAGGCGGTCGAAGGCGTTTCCGAGCACAGCGAGGATTCCGATGCCGACGGCGGTGCGCCAGATCGCACCTTCGCCGCCGCTCAGCGCCGTCCCACCGACGACGACGACGGTGATTACGTCCAGCTCGATGTTCGCTCCGATGTCCGCCTGTCCGGAGCCGAGCCGCGCGGCGATGATCACGCCGGCAAGTGCAGCCATGAAGCCGGACAGCATGTAGGTGCTCGCCCGGAGCAAATCGGTCCGGAGCCCGGAGAGCCGCGCAGCCTCGTTGCCTCCGCCGATCGCGTAGATCGACCGACCGTAAATCGTCCTCGCCAGGATGAAACCGAACACAAGCAAAGCGACGATCAGGGTCACGGCGGGGATCGGGAAAGGTCCCCACTTGCCGGCTCCGATCCATTGGAAGGATGACTTGTCCACGATGATCGGAGCAGCACCCGTCGCCACGAGCGCCAGACCTCGGAGCATGAATCCCGTGCCGAGCGTCGCGACGAACGGGTTGAGGTCGAGTCGGGTGATGATTCCGCCGTTCACCATGCCCGCTCCGATCCCCGCCGCGAGCACACCGAGGACGGCGATCGGAACAGGGGCGCCGTAGTTCACCAGTCCTGCATAGAGGACCGCCGCCCCGGCGTAGGTCCCGCCGACGGAGAGGTCGAAGCCGCCGGAGATGATGACGAAGGTCATCCCGATGGCCATCAGCCCAACCGGTGCCCACTGGAGCAGGAGATTCAGGAGGTTAGATTGGTCGAGGAACGACGGGTCGAGAATCGCGGTGGCAACGAATATGGCGACGAAGACACCGACCATCCCATAGCGCAGGAGCGTCGTCGTGTGACGCGTGACCTCGTACCACCAGCCCCGGCTCTCGGACTGCGAACGTGAAGAGATCACAGCCGCTTCTACGCTCACGCGCGTCACCTACTCGCCCTTGTCGCGGACGAGGATTGACATGACCTCGCTCTGCGTCAGGCCGGGCTGGTCGAACTCGTGGACGACTCGACCGCCGGAGAGCGCGAGCACACGGTCGCTGTTCTCCACGACTTCTTCGAGCTCCGAGGAGACCATCACGACTGCGACGCCCTTGCTCGCCAGCTCGTCGAGCAGCGAGAAGATCTCGACCTTCGCACCGACGTCGATCCCGCGGGCCGGCTCATCGACGAGCAACACGCGCATCGCACAGTCGATCCATTTCCCCAGAACGACTTTCTGCTGGTTTCCTCCGGAGAGATAGCGGGCGGGACGCCGAACATCAGGGGGTTGGAGGCGAACCCGATCGGCGAGGGCACGCGCGCGCCGGGTCTCCCGCGACCGCACGAGAACTCCTCCCGACGCCACCTCGCGAAGGGCCGTGAGATTCATGTTGTCGTGGACCGGCAGGCTGAGCACGAGTCCCTGACTCTTCCGGTCTTCGGGGACCAACGCGATTCCCAGCTTCCGCGCCTCCTGCGGACTGCGCGGCCAACGGACCCGCTGGCCGTCGATCCACAGCGCTCCTGAGGCCTGGAGGTCGAGCCCGACGAGAGCGCGAAAGAGCTCCGTTCGTCCCGATCCGACTAGCCCGGCGAGCCCGAGGATCTCGCCGCGCCGAACAGTGAGACTGACGTCGGTGAGGATCCCCGGAACCTGGACGCCCTCGGCCCGAAGCACCTCGGCACCCGCCTTACGGCGATGAGAGACCTTGACCGAGAGCTCCTCGCCGAGCATCGCCGCGATCAGCTTTCCCTTCGTCCATTGAGCTGTGGGTCTGCTGGCGACCATACGCCCGTCTCGCAGCACCGTGATCGTGTTGCTCAGCGCGAACACCTCGTCCAGGTCATGCGAAATGAGGACAAGAGTCACGCCGTGAGCCGCGAGGTTGCGCATGACGCCGTATAACGCCTCGCGTTCGTGCAACGTCAAGGATGCCGTGGGCTCATCGAGAACGAGCACGCGCGCAGCCGACTCGATGCCTCGCATGATCTCGAGCGTCTGCTGGTCGGCAATCGACAACGTGTCTGCGCGCGCATCGAGGTTGATCTGGACGCCCATCAGGTCAGACAACTCGCGGAAGCGCCGACGCTCCGCCGCGCGGTCCTGCAGCGGACCGCGCCAGCGCTCCTGTCCGAGGAAAACGTTCGCCGCCGCGCTCATCGCAGGGATCACGGTCAGTTCCTGGTACACCGCAGTAATCCCGCACTTGCGAGCGGCGAGAGGACTATCGAAGACGAGCTCTTCCCCGAAGACCTCCACCGTTCCGGACGTCGGCTCGTGCGCCCCCGTGAGGATCTTCAGGAGCGTTGACTTGCCTGCGCCGTTCTCACCGACGAGCCCATGGATCTCGCCCGTGGCAATATCGAGATCGATATCCTCGAGCGCGATGACGCCCGGGTACGTCTTCGAAATGCTCCGAAGCGAGATCGCCGTGGCTCCGGGAGTCGTTGCCCTTGCCGCGACGGTGCTCATGGTGGGGACGCTGGAGTCGCCATCTTCACTGTCCTGGCTGATTCGTTCACCGTTGCCGAGCCTCTCGCTCTAGGAGTGTGGGTCAGTAATAGCGGTTCTCATATTGCGAAGCTCTCTGCGGGCTTCTGCGGGCCTCGGAGGTGGTCTCGAATGATTTTGGTATCCCCGAAACGAGCCGAATCGGCCCTTCGGGCCGTTACTGCCCCACGCTCCTAGGAGCGTGGGGCAGTAAGCGCTTTGGCCGAAATCTTCTCCCACCTGGGGCGCGAAATCGGCCTCTCGATACGAACCTCGTCCCACTTCAGCCCGATTTCGCGCCCGTTCCAGGGATTGCGTCTCGTGTCGGGCATTACTGACCCACGCTCCTAGTACTCGGGAAGCCCGATCTTCTTGTACTCGGGGATTGACTGGCGCGTAACGAAGCACGGAAGCCCCTTGAGCTTCGGGTCCTTGCACAGATCCCAGAAAAGCGCCTTCGCTGGCACGCCGTCAAGCTTCGTCATGCCCGAGAGCTTCGCCACGACCGACTGGACGGCGCGATACTGCTCCTCGTACGGCAGGTAGATCGCGGTCGTCGTGATTTGGCCCTGCGCGAGCGCCTTGAACATCCCTTGGTCGCCGCCCAGGTCGTAGATCTTGATCTTGCCGAGCTTGCCCACCGCCTTTACCGCGGCGATGATCCCAGGCGTGTGGCCGCTGTAGCTCGAGTAGATCACTGACACGTCCGGGTTCTTGCTCAGGATGTCCTGGGTCTTCGTCAAAGCGACACTCGCCTGGTATTCGGTGAAGCTGAACGCGACTTCCTTCCAGCCCGGGTACTTGGGCTTCAGGCTGTTGAGCACCTGCCGCGCGCGGGTCGTGTTGCCGTGGACGGCGGGCCCGTTGAGGACCGCAAACTTGCCTCCAGAACCCGACTTGAAGCCCTGCAGGAACCACTGCCGGTAGACCGCGGGCGACTGCCCGCCGACGAAGATCGTGGTGCCCGGGTACGCGCTGTAGCTGGACTGGCAGACGGGGACGTTGGTCACCGCCAGCGCGATGCGCGCCTTGAGCGTCGCCTTTGCCGAGGAGCACAGCTGGTGCTCGTTGTTCGCCTCGAGGACGAAGCCGTCGTACTTGCCCGACGCGATCGCGGTCATCACCTGGTTGAGCTGCTTCGCCCCGTCGAACTCGCCGTTGAAGATGTCGATCTTCTCGCCGTACCGCGCGGCGGCGTCCCTTGCGCCCTTCATGCCGGCCTTGAGGTAGGTGTTGTTACCGCCAACCGAGAAGAAGGCGAGCTGCAGCCCCTTCTTCACCTTCACGGACTCTGTCGACGAGCTCGCGCCCCAGCCGGACGCGATAACCGCGCCGGATACGGCGAGCAGCGCCGCGGTTGTCAGAGCCGACCTCCGCCACCTTGATCTGGCGTTCATGCTGCTCCTCTCTTGACGTTCAGTTCCGGGCGCCTCGCTCGCTTTCGCGCTCGAGGCTTTGCGTGCCCTCTCCGCGGCAAAAAGCCGATGGGAAAATGAGCCGAAGACAGCATCCGCCCAGTATAAGAGTTCGACGCCCGCTCGACAAGGTGCCCAGCGCCAACTTGCGACGAGCGGGTCACCAGGACCACCCGATCGGGTATCGGATCTCTGGAGCGGACTACGTGCCGTCAGACGTGACCACGACACGCATCAGCGCGGCGGTTCGCCGCGCCCGCCGCTGCTGGAGAAATGCTCTAGAGGAACATGTCTGCAGCGATCTTCGCCAGACGTCACGGCTGACCGGCTCCGGACCGCAATCGCGCGGGCGTGCAGGGCGAGCGCCATCCCGGTGTTCAGCCCGCACGACTTGAGGCATCGGCGGATCTCGCTCCTGCACCATCAGGGCCGCTCGTGGGCGGAGATCGGCCGGTTTGTGGGTCAGCGCAAGTTGAGCATCACGGCTGACACCTACAGCCATGTGATGATCGACGGCCGCGAGCTCGACTACTCGGCCCTCGTCCGAGGTAGGCACCGGGGTAGGCACGCGGTGAGCATTGGGGACGATCACGGCACACCTGACCCGCGTAACCATGCGGTTTCCCCGTAACCATGCGGTGTAAAATGGGCCCGCCTGGACTCGAACCAGGGACCTACCGATTATGAGAAGCCAGAAAGCATTTCGGCAGAGTTCGGTGCGTCTGGCAGTTCCGCTTGGAACGTGCGATTCGGACGCATTGGCCGCTGATGCGTTTCGGTGAGAGCGGCAGCTTGCACTGGCCCCGGCGCGACGCAATAGAGGAACACGTATCGCGCAGGGTTGCGCCAGTAGGCAGTCTCTGTGTGCAGAGGGAACCCGCCTGTGCCGAATCGGGCTGACAGAGTGTTGGGCGGCGAAGCTTCGGGCTCCTGGGGTCGGAGATCCTTCACTATCTCCGCACTTCGGGTGTCAGACGTCGGCATGCCAAGCTGATTTGCCAGGTCGAGCAACGTCTCGCAATCGAAGTCCTCGAGCAGAGCAATACCCGTCTCCTCAAGGCTCTTCGTCGCCGACTCCAACACGGGAGGCAATCTTAGTTGCTCGACTTGCGGCTTTCCACCGCCCGAGAGGGACTGCGGACTATCGACCGCGTCGACGTGAGCACCGGGGTGTGCACGACGCGCTTGGCACCGACACTCTTGACAAGGGTGACCCACGGAACCATGCCGGTTCGCGCTTGGCTCCGTGGGTTCCGATGGGCGGTACTGGGCTCGAACCAGTGACCCCCAGGTTTTCGGAGCGGGTGAGAACGCCGCCCACGCCGAGCTTCAGCTCGCGGCCACGCCATCTCGACGCCAGAACGTCCCGGAGGCGCGTGGGAGCGGCTCCGCGTGACTACGCGAGCAGCTCGGCGCGATCCCAGGAGCCATGCCGGATTCGTCGGCCTGTGTCGTCACGCGTCGTCGGGCGTCGCCCTGCTCTCGCGGCTTTGCAAGCCGGAGGTCACCGGTTCGATCCCGGTACGCTCCATCGGAAAGTCGCCGGAAACTGGCTGTTTCTGTTGACCGCGACGGCGACGCCGCTAACCTGTTGCTAATGGATTGCTAAGGAAACGAACGACAACAGTCGAGCCGACCCCGTGACATCGATCTAATGGACGCAATTTGGATGCAGCAAGCGACTCACCAGGTTTGGAGCGCGTATTGAGGGCCAGCCTGTACACAGACGGAGCCGCGCGGCGAAAGCGGGGCGAACCCACCGGGCCGGCCGGGATTGGCGCCGTGCTGCGCTCGGAATCGGGCGAGGTCATAGGTGAGATCGCCAAAGGCATCGGCCTAGCCACCAACAATGTCGCCGAGTACACGGCCCTCATCGAGGGGCTTCAGATGGCACATAACGGGGGAGTCACCGACCTCGACGCCTACATCGACTCCCCGGTCGTCGCCGGACACCTCCTGAAAGGGCACAAGGTCAAGGCGGAGCACCTGCGTCCACTCGTTGAGCGTGTACGTGAGCTGCTCGACCTCTTCTCGGCCTCGTCGCTCGCTCGCGTCCCCCGAGCGTTCAACGCCGATGCTGACAGGCTAGCCAACAAGGGGATCGATGACGCGATCACCAAGGTGCACACGAAGGCTGAGTGAACCCCTGATCTCGGAGGGATCTGGACTACGCGAGGTAGTGTTCTGACCCGTCCACCTGGCAGTCGTGCGGTCGCTGCGGGCAGCGCGGCTTGGTCAGACCCCTGGATGGTGGCTAACCCCGCGCGGTTCGAATGGATCGCTGACTACCCGCCGTACGAGCTCAGGGACGGCGACGATCTTCTCACCGCGCCCGCAGCCATGCCCACGAGGAACTGAACCGCATCGGTCCACGTGACTGCCACGTCGCCGGGAGCCTAAGCGAACTCTTGCTCGGCGCACTCCGGGCAGAGGAGTAAGACACGGCTGGCTCTCTCGCCCATCTGCGGTCCAAAGCAGCCGCGGAGCGCACGCGATCTTGTGTCACACCGGTGTCACACGGCGTGCGCTCGAGGGGCACGTATGTTCGCGTCCGGCCCGCATTGTTGAGCCAAACCCGCGTAGCCATGCGGCCCAGAAAGGCCCATACGGGATTCGAACCCGTGCCGCCGCCGTGAGAGGGCGGTGTCCTAGGCCACTAGACGAATGGGCCGTGCGGAGCGCAAGGGTAGCGAAACTCCGTGAGTAGGCTACGCTCGTGCCGGAGGACCCGAGGTTCGTTCCGCTCGACTTCGAGCGCCTTGACGAGCGCGAGCAATTACTTCGCTCACGCAGCTTCCTGGCGGAAATGCGGCGTCGACGCTCCGTGCGGACGTTCTCGACCGAGCCGGTGCCGTACGAGCTCGTGGCCAATGCGGTCGCGGCGGCCGGCACGGCCCCGTCCGGCGCTCATCAGCAGCCGTGGACGTTCGTCGTCGTCGCCGACCAGCAAGTCAAACAGCAAATTCGCGAGGCGGCGGAAGAGGAAGAGCGGCGCAGCTACGAGAGTCGGATGCCGGACGAGTGGCTCGAGGCGCTGCGCCCGCTTGGCACGGACTGGCGAAAGCCGCACATCGAAGACGCGCCCTACCTCATCGTGGTTCTCGAGCATCCGTACGGGCTTCGACCCGACGGCTCGAAGATCAAGCACTACTACGTCAAGGAGTCGGTGGGAATCGCAGTCGGGCTGCTGCTCGCGAGCCTCCACGACGCGGGGCTCGCTACGTTGACACACACGCCGAGCCCGATGGGGTTCGTGCGCGAGATCCTCGAACGGCCGGAGAACGAGCGCCCATACGTCCTGATCCCAGTTGGGTATCCGGCAGATGAGTGCACCGTGCCCGATCTCGAGCGCAAGCCGCTCGACAAGATTCTCGTTCGACGCTGAACCAGCCCGGCGCTAGACCGTCGCCTCGGGCTCACGCGTATCGAGTCGCTCCTCGAAGTCGCGCCGAATGATCTCGCCACTCGAGAGCACCGTTTCATAGCGCGCACGCCGGGGCGGGAGCTTTACGAGCCGGACGTTCTCGTCTCGATCGCCGTGACAGCGAGCGTATGCGGCGGCTTCATCGAGTGGCCGAAGGCGGTCGCGCTTCCGCTGTCCCCACACGTCTCCGGACACCTACCAGAAGGACACGCAGAAGGAAACCCGCGGAGGTGGAGACCTGTCGCACTTTGCGACGAAAACGACGAGCGGCCGGACCGGCTGAAGCCGACCGCGGGCGCGCCTATCTACATCGCGTATCCGGGCTTGCAGCTCCACGGGCTCCAGTCGCGACCGGAGCGAACGAAGTACGCATGGGCTGCCAGCGCCTGGGCCATGGCCGTCGAGCCATGGCCGAAGAGGCGACGCTCGGACGAGCCCATCTGGAAGAGGCCGAGATACTGGCCATTCTGCGCTGTCGTCGTCAGACGGGACTCGCACCAAGCGACCGCGACCGCCTGGCGGCAATAGCGCCCGAAGACATCGCAGATCGCAGCCTTCGGGAACGTGGCTGCTCGTCGGTGAGCTTCGCGCTCCCGAATGGCGCTCCGAAGCGCCCGAATCGTTCTCGAGAGCTCTGCAAGCCGGCGCTCGGCGCGCAGGAGCGCAGTTCTCGCGGCCAGGCGGCGCTCGTCGGCGCTCAGAAGCGAGCGGTGGTTCTTGAAGAAGGCGACGGTGCCGCGGTACTTCCGAGCCGCCTCGAGCTTCTGCGCCAGCCGCTCATCGAGGGTCACGGCGTTGCGCTCCTGCTTCGCGTTGCGAGGAGTCGTGGCTGGCTGTTCCTGCTTCGCTGCCGCAGCGGCTTGGGTCACGAGAACGAACGCGACCATGCCAACGAGTAGGGCTCTCAGAACGGTTACCTCCTGAACGGGGACAGGGGCGCGGCTCCCACAGAGCCGCTCGTGTCTCTCGATCGAAGCAGAG
>JBCKBY010000058.1:0-13209 GCA_038910715.1 Gaiellaceae bacterium | reverse complement strand
GCGACCGCCAAGGGGCCGTTGCCGGGGTTCGCGGAGTGGGATCTGGAGCAGCATCGAGCGGGAGAACTCGAAGCCCTCGAAGCCGCCGTGCACGCGGCGGTGAGCGCAGCCCCCGGAGGAACGATCCGGTTCGGCACCCTACGAGGTCAGCTCCTCGACGAGTTCTTCGGTCGCGTGAAGTGGGGCGCGTACTCCAAGGCCGCGAAGAACCTCGTCAAGGCCGAGAAGCTGGTGCGAGAAGAACGTAGGGCGGCTGCACTCCGCGATAGCGAGTACCTGAGCGTTCCCCCGGCGGCTGGCATTGGCAGTGTGCAGGCCGCACCGAGCACGGCAGCGTAGGGCCGCACGGTCATGCCTCGAAGAGCCATCTGGCGCGAGGCCGTCCAACGTCCTACTCTCGTGGCGGGCCGGGTCGCCAGTTGGTGGGAACCGACCGCGGACGGTGTTCAGGCAGCCCGACCCGGCCCCTCGTCGAGAGGGCTCAGACTTCGCCGCTCGGCGGATAGAGGTCTTCGATCATCGCCAGCAGCGCGTCGTCCCAGGTGTCCGCGACTCCCTGCTTGAGGAGAGTGTCGCCGTCGTGATCAAAGACGAACCAACGAAATGAGCCCTCCGGCTCATCGACCACCGTCATGTACCACCCGAACTCACCCGCGATCTTTCTCAGCGGCTCACGAACCTCAGGCGGCACAGCGTGAACAGTCGCCTCACCAAGCGCCCGCTCATGCACGATGCTCGGCGGTTCGATCTTCTCCGTGGGTGGAAAACCAGATGCCTCCGCTCCACCGGGGGTAATCCGGACGGTCACGACCGCCGTGTCACCGTGGAGAGCCGTGTACCGCTCCTGCGCGTCCCGCGCCGCCGCCAGCTTCGTCGGCCCCCCGCCGCCCTCGACCAAGCCGCCCTCGTGTCCGACCGGGATCATCAGCGCGACCCATTCCTCGATGACCGCGGGGTCACCGACTTGCCCGTACTCCAGAGTGATGCCGCGCTCGCGGAACCACTCTTCGATCTCTCGGAGCTGCCGTTTCTCGGAGTCCCCCACAGCGCGATGCTACCGGGCTCCGATCGGTAAGAACCCGGTGCGTTACGGCGTTCAGGTAGCCCTGCCCTGCCCCTCCCCCTCTACTCGGGTGCGCGGGCTTGAGCGGGTGGCGCTGCACGCCGATCTCTGCATCCTCGCCACGCTCGCCGCCGCGCTTGCCCGAGCGCGAGCTGTTCCGCTCGCGGCCTAGCCCCGTTACAGTCTCCCCAAACTTCGAGAGGAAGGCGGAGCTATGTCTGATGACGCTGATCGTGCGTACCAGCGCGTCGTGAAGGCCACCGAGCGCATGGATAAGGCTTGGAAGAACCGCTCAACGGACAGAGCCGAAATGGAGGTGGCGCTCAAAGAGCTAAACGAAGCTGGGGTGGCTCTCGCGAACGCCTGGAACGAGCAAGACAAGCCGGCAGGTTAGTATGCGCCGACGTTTTGCTAGCCGAATCGCTAGACCCTCCTAGTTCCACGGGCCTCACAGGGGCAGCAGGCGAGTACCACGTCGCAGCCGAACTCTCGCGGCGAGATTGGCTTGCGACGGTCACCATCAAGAACGCGCCCGGCACCGACATACTCGCTCAGCGCCGTGATCGTCGAACCGTCATCGCCGTTCAGACGAAGACGGCCTCTCCTGGTAGCGCCTTCCAGTTGTCGGCGAAGGACGAGACGCCTGGCGATCGAGACAACGAGTGGTATGCGCTCGTGTCGCTCGGAGAGCAGCTCGTCCGCCCGAGGTTCTACATCCTGCCCCGCCACGTCCTCGCCGCGCTCACGTTCCTCCAACACCGAGACTGGCTTGCCGACATGGGACGGGTGCACGGCCCTCAGCGGGGGGCTAGGACGGACAACCCGAGACGCTCGATCCGTCCGTTGTGGATCGAGGGGTACTTAGAGCGTTGGGATCTCCTCGACGACTCGGCTTGGGCTGCGCCATTTCTCGGCGATCCGGTCTTCCTTGAGCTGGCTCGGGACGTTCCCCTTCCTCCGAACTACCGCCCTCTCAGTTCCGCAGCGAGGTAGCCTCGCCGCCATCGTCGGCGTCGAGGTAGCGCGCCCACGCGGGATCGACGACGCGACGGCATCACTCAGGTCTGGCCGCTTCCGCAGGCGCTCCGGCGACAGGCTCGACTTGCCGGAAGTACATCCACCAGATCATGTCGAAGAGTTCGATCCTGGTGCGCTCCGGCTCGATCACATGAAGCTGGGGCCAGACCGATGCGTTCTCAGGTCGCGTCAGGTCTTCGGCGATGGAGTCGAGCGCCTCCGCAATCCGAGGCACGGCCTTCACGCTCTCGCCCACCGTGCGCTTCTCTGGCCAGAGAGGGCTCATGTACGCCTCGAAGATCGCCCGGTTGTCGAGTATCGGGATCAGAGCGGGCCGCTTCTTGTGGAGGGTCTTCGTCGCAATCGACGCGCTGATGCCGGGCCACGTCGCAACCGTGCCGATCAAGGCTGCGACTGCCTGACGTTCCGCCGCCGTCGTTTCCTCAAGTGCCTTGTCGGGAAGCGAGCTGAGATCAAGCGAGGCCCCGTTGGCGAACACGCCCCTCGCGGCTCGCGCCGCAACAAGCGAGTTGACAAGCATCGTGACCGCGAGATCCTCGACAAGCACGCGATCCCTCGGGGTCACCGGCTGGTACTCAAGGTAGAGCTGGCCCCAGTCCTTCTCCTTGTCGCGCCATTCGCTGAGGAGACCTTGAAGGTCTCCGACTGGCCGGTCGATCTTCCCCGCTCCAAAGATGAGTTCCATGAGCGAACCATATGGGGACGGGGCGAGGGGTCGAACTCTCGGCGCGCTTAGGTGCTTACCTGCATCACGGCGCGCAAGGCCCGCAGGTCGAGTGGAACAAATGACCCCCGTGCTTCTGACCAAGGGGATCGCTCACCGTATGCCCGCCGCGCCAGACGCCGCCGTTGTCTTGGTAGCGGTGCTGGAGGGCACGGAGACGGCTCGCGTAGCGTTGCTTGATCTCGCGGTAGCGGGCATGAACGTGTACGCCCGTCATGTAGCCGACGCAGTAGGTCTGAGCAGCCATCGGGGTGACGAGGCCCGACACGAGGATGTCCGCGATCTGGAGGCCGACGTGGTTCTTGCTGTGCCCGAAGGTGGGCATCTCGACGAGGCGCTCGTATTGGTCACCGGCAGCTCGGAAACGCTGCGTGAAGATCGAGTGCGAGACCATCGCGTTCAAACCAGGCGAGCTGCTGTCGATGATCATCAGCCCCTCGTCGTCTCGGTGTTCCAGCATGTTCTGGAACGTGTGGCACATCGCCTGGATCGAGAACGTGTTGACCGCGCGCCCATCGAGTGGGACGCCGATCTCCTTCACCCACACGCGACCGAAGATGCGCGCGTCGTTCGCGTCCAGCAGATCTAGGAGATCTGTACAGAAGCGGAAGGCGATGCGCCGCTTTCGGTGACTCTCTCGAACCATCGCCTTGAGATCTGCGCCCTTGATTTCGACGAGTACATCGTCGAGGAGATGGCGCGAAGACATTCGCCCGCCGAAGTGCCTCCTCTTGAGAGCGAGGAAATCACGGGTCAGCTGGGGCAAGCTCTCGGCGCGCAGCACGACGCCGCCGAAGGCCAGGATCGGCGGAACCTGAGTGTTTGCTGCTGGCACCGTCTGAACGTCGCCAGCGTCATCCACGTACGCGACGTGCATCCTCCGCCTCATGCGACTACGGCCACCGCTTGGTGGCCGTAGGAGTTGCCGCCTAGCCGAAGCTCACGACGGCGTCAGACGTTTTGTCTGGCCTCAGAGTAGCACCTATCGGTCGGCTGTAAACCCTGCTTGAGCCTCTTTCGAGGAGTGCGTAGACGCGCCCGAGATGACAGGAAGCGATGAGACACGGACTGACCTGGGCCGCCGGAGGCTGCACTGCCCCGACCGCCCATGCGACAGGTAGCCAGAGGATAGCCCCGTCATCCGCGCTTCGAGGGCCGCCTCCGGCCCGGCCGTGTCGCCTTCTCCGGGGGAGGTGCGACGGTCAGGAGATGACGAGCGCGCCGCTGAGGGTGTACGCGATCACGGCGGAGTCGAGGCGAGTGGCCTACAGGAAGTCGTAGAGGAAGTTGAGCGCGTACACGACGTCGGGCTCGGAGCACCCCGCCGGATTCACGTACGGGGGAACCTCGACGACCGAGGCGTCCGGCGCGGGGCCGAGACCCTTTAGGTAGTTCGCGAGCATGACCGCCTCGGGGAGGTCGCACATGGTCGTCGGGCCGGGGACGTCGTCGTCGCCGTCCTTCCACGGCCAGCCCTCCTCGGGGTCGCCGCGCACCTCCACGAAGTAGAGGTTGTTCATCGCTGGCACGACCTCTGGGAAGACGGACGCGGCGTGCCGGTCGAGCGGGAACGGCAGCCTGTCACGCCGGAGGTCGCGTGTCAGGAGTACGGCGTGAATCCCGTCCCCGCAAGCGCATCAAAGAGATCTCGCAGAAGCCTTTCTGAGATGCGGTGCGGGTGCTCCTGAAGATCGGCGGCGAGTGCGCGTTCCGTGCGGCGGTGCTCGTTCTGATCGAGACCTTCCTCAGGCGTCACCCGGCCACCCAGATGGTGCTGCTCGACCACGACGAAGTGCGAGTGCGCTCCTCGAAGACCTATGACGGCAGCGCCAACATCGACGGCTCCGATGTAACGCGCTTGGGCGTAGAACTCACCGATCACTGAGAAGAAGCCTGCGAGATTCCCGCCGAGAAGGTGGTCGAAGATCGACCGTGGGCCATCGTCGCGGACACGCACACCACAGCAGCAGAAGAACCGAGCTTCCCCGTCTCGACGTATCGACATGCGGATCACGTGTCGTGGGTCGCTCGCTGAACTCCCGATCCGGATTCCGTTCGTCCCGTCCCGCTCCCAACCTGTTTGCTGTTCTAGGGCTGGCTCGTAGACGCGGCTATCAGGGACACGGTTGCGGCTTGCTGCTGCAACCAGCGCATCGCGCATGTCCTGCTCGGCCTCCGAGACTCGTCGCCTAAGGAACCCTGTATCGAAGGCAAATGGGCGGGCGAAGGCGTGGAGGTAGGCCCAACTCTCGTCGTGTGTGAACAACCTCTCTCGGACGACGGCCTCCAAGTGCTCATCGCGGTTGACTGCCCACCGCTCGCGTCGCTCGTAGAGGGACGCGACCTCGCCCTCGGTGAGGAGCCGGTTTCCTGTCGCGCCCCGCCCGTAGTAGCGCATGTCGCTGCCAACGACCACCATATGGGGCGCACGTGACGATTGCGGTACGCAAACGACGAGGTACCCCGTAGCAGGAGCCGTTTCGATTTGATGCTCGGTGATCTGAATCGTTGGCGGCTCCATGATCGAGGTCTGAACGATCTGGTCGATCCGTTCACGCTGACCAGCAAGCTCAATCGGGGTAGAGACCGTGATCCTCTGGTGCTCATCCTCGTCCACGCCGTAAAGAATCGTCCCACCGTCCACCGTCATCGCGCAGACATCGACGGCAATCGCTTTGTTCTGCCCTGGCAGACGCTTCCCGTCGAAGACGTGGGTCTCTTCGAGATGCCCTTGGGCCAGCGCCTGCTCCACCTCTGCTGCGGACTCCCACATGGGTGAGATCGAAGCAGTAGCGGTGGACACTGCGCTTGTCTCGGTGGAGTCCGCCGTGCTTGCGAGTAGGGTCAACTCTCAAAGCAGACCCTTGGCTGGAGGCCGCAGCCCGTGAGTAACTCAGGAACGATCCGCAACCACGCAGCCTTCATCTGGTCGGTCGCTGATCTGCTGCGCGGGGACTACAAGCAGAGCGAGTACGGGAAGGTCATCCTCCCGATGGTCGTGCTCCGCAGGCTCGACTGTGTTCTTGAGCCGACGAAGGAGGCCGTGCTCGCCCGCAACGAGTCGTTGAAGGGCAGCGGTATCGACAACGTCGCACCCGTCCTCGAAGCCGTCTCCGGCGAGCAGTTCTACAACACATCCAAGCTCGACTTGCCGAAGCTGCTCGATGATCCCGCGAACATCGCGGACAACCTCATGGCCTACATCCAGGGGTTCTCACCCGGTGCGCGAGAGGTGCTTGACCGCTTCGACTTCGCCGTCCAGGTCGAGCGGCTCAACCGTTCGAAGCTCCTATACCTAGTCGTGTCGAAGTTCTGCGAGATCGACCTGCACCCGGAGACCGTCTCCAACCTGGAGATGGGCTACCTGTACGAAGAACTGATCAGGCGCTTCTCAGAGTTGTCGAACGAGACAGCAGGAGAGCACTTCACCCCACGCGAGGTCATCCGCCTGATGGTGAATCTCCTCTTCATCGAGGACGACGAGGTGCTCTCCAAGCCAGGTGTCGTAAAGACCCTCTACGACCCCGCTTGTGGCACAGGCGGGATGCTCTCAGTGGCGGAGGATCACCTTCGGGCGCTGAACCCCGGAGCACGGCTGGAGGTCTTCGGTCAGGAACTAAACGCGGAGACCTATGCGATCTGCCGCTCCGACATGATGTTGAAGGGCCAAGACGCCTCCCACATCCACTACAGCAACTCGTTCACCGAGGACGGCGAGAAGAACCGCCGCTTCGACTACATGCTCGCCAACCCGCCGTTCGGGGTGGAGTGGAAGAAAGTGGCCGATCCGATCAAAGAGGAGCACGAGAAACTCGGCTTCGCCGGACGCTTCGGGGCGGGACTACCCGCCATAAACGACGGCTCGTTCCTCTTCCTCCAGCACATGCTCTCGAAGATGAAGCCGGTCGAGGAGGGCGGCTCCCGCATCGCCATCGTCTTCAACGGCTCGCCGCTGTTCACAGGGGCGGCTGGATCCGGGTCGAGCGAGATCCGCCGCTGGATCATCGAGAACGACTGGCTGGAAGCAGTCGTCGCGCTCCCCGACCAACTCTTCTACAACACCGGCATCTCCACGTACTTCTGGGTCGTCACCAACCGGAAGCGTCCCGAGCGGCGAGGAAAGGTGCAGCTAGTCGATGCCCGAGAGTTCTTCACGAAGATGCGTAAGAGTCTCGGCAACAAGCGCAACGAGATCAGCCCATCTCAGATCGAGGAGATCACCCGGCTGTACGGGGCGTTCGGGGAGAGCGAGAAGGTCAAGATCTTCCGCAACGAGCAGTTCG
Source organism: Gaiellaceae bacterium (assembly GCA_038910715.1). Classification (GTDB taxonomy): domain Bacteria; phylum Actinomycetota; class Thermoleophilia; order Gaiellales; family Gaiellaceae; genus GMQP-bins7. The sequence continues at coordinate 6,101 of JBCKBY010000058.1, read as the reverse complement.
GCTACCAGCGCATCACTGTCGAGCGCCCCCTTCGGCTGCGCTACCAGGTCGATGACGAGATTCTGGATCGCCTCGCCGCAAGCAAGGCGAACGGGAAGCTCCAGGAGGCGGCGCAGGAGCGACTGAGTGCCGCGCTAGGTGACCTCCACGGCCTCTCTACACTCGACCGCAGGGAAGCTCTGTCAGCGTTCACAGGCGCACTGGGCAAGCTCGATGCCAACGCCGAGAAGGCGATCCTCGAAGCCATCTCGGTTCGCGACCCCGAAGCGCCCCCCATTAGCAAGAAGGGCATGCCGGAACCCGACCCCGACCTGCGCGACAACGAGAACGTGCCACTCCCGGAGACGCCAGTCAGCTACGCCCCCAACCCCGCCGACCGGCTCGCTTCACCCGCATACCGGCAGGCCATCGAGAACTACGTCGAAGCCGAGGTGATGCCCTATGTCCCCGACGCCTGGGTAGACCACACCAAGACCAAGATCGGCTACGAGATCCCGCTCGCCCGGCACTTCTACCGCTACACGCCGCCCCGGCCACTCGTGGAGATCGATGCCGAGATCAGCCAACTGGAACGTGAAATCCAGGCTCTTTTGAGCGAAGCCACCCGGCCTAATGTGGACTGATACGCGACTGAAGTACCTTGCTGCGCTCCCGATCTCGAATGGTCTTGGCGAGTCTGGGCAGTACGACGAGTCATCGTGGCCTCGCTACATCCGAACGACCGACATTGCCGGGCCTCGCACCCTGCGGAGTGACACCTTCGCTTCCCTACCTCCGGAGATCGCCATTGCCGCACGAGTGCGCAAGGGTGACATCTTGATGACGGCGGCAGGGACGGTCGGCAAGACCGTTCTCATCGAGTCCGATCAGCCAGCCTGCTTCGCCGGATACCTGGTGCGATTCCGTCCACGGCAAGACGTGTACGCGAGGTTCATCTCGTACTGGACAGAGACGCCCTTGTTCCTCGGGCAGGTCGAGGCAGGGAAGGTGCGTTCGACCATCGACAACTTCAGTGCGAGCAAGTACGCCAACCTGCGTCTGACAGTGCCGCCACTGGACGTGCAGCGCCGCATCGCTGACTTCCTCGACTCCGAGACGGCGCGGATCGACGCGTTAGTCGAGAAGAGGCGCGGAATGGTCGGGCTGGTCGGAGAGCGATGGAAGGCGCGTCTTGCGGGTGTGTTTGACCCTGACGCGCAACTCCGCCTGAAGTACCTGCTTGGAGCGCCTCTTGCCTACGGCGTCCTGGTACCGGAGCATGACGAGGCTGGCGTCCCGATGCTGCGGATTGTTGATCTCCGTCAGGACACGGTGGATCTAGAGACCGTCGCGAGGATCTCTCCTCGGTTGTCAGACGAGTATCGACGGACGGTCGTGAGAGTCAGGGATCTTGTTGTCTCCGTTGTGGGCACGCTCGGCCGATCTATCGAGATCGACGCTGAGTTGGCCGGATGTAACCTCAACCGGCCGCTCGCACGGGTACAGCTTCAGCCCGACGTTCCTCGAACGCTGATCCGGTTGTGGTTTGCGAGCGACCTGTTTGGAGATCAAGCACGCCTTGCAACCGCGAGCGATTCAGCACAGGCGACCTTAGGACTTGAAGACTTGGGGAACTTCCGCGTCGGCCTCAGCCCCGATCGCTCAAACTGGGGCGAAGTGGCTGCCACGCTGGCCGAGCACGAAGCTCGCTTCCTACAGACTGCCGCAGCACTACGCAGTCAGATCGATCTTCTGGCCGAGCACCGTCAAGCGGTGATCACTGCTGCGGTGACGGGTGAGCTTGATGTTGCGGAGGCGGCGTGAAGGCGAGCGAGCGGGCGTTCGAGGACGCAATCGAGGCGTGGCTGCTCGATCACGGCGGCTACACAGCCAGCAGCCCGGATCGACTCGATCCGGTGTTGGGCCTTGTCCCGGAGTCCGTGTTGGGGTTCGTGCAAGAGACGCAGGAGAAGGCATGGGAGCAGCTTGTCTCGCGGTACGGGGGTGCGGCCACGGATGCCGAGGCCGGGTTCCTACGGCGGCTTGCGGCGGAGATCGATAACCGAGGGACGCTGGACGTGCTTCGGCACGGGATCGTTGATCAGGGTGTTCAGTTCCGAGTCGCGTTCTTCAAGCCCGCTCATGGTCTGACCCCGGAGCTTCTGTCTCGGTACGAGGCGAACAGGTTGACGGTGATGCGCCAGGTGCCGTACCAGGCGGGCGAGTTCAAGACCCTGGATCTGTGCTTGTACCTGAACGGGATACCGGTGGCATCAGCGGAACTGAAAAACCCGCTGACAAACCAGACGGTCGAGCACGCAAAAGAGCAGTACCGCTATGACCGCGACCCGAACAATGTGCTGCTCGGCAGGCGGGCGTTGGTGCACTTCGCCGTTGACCCGGAAGAGGTCGCTATGACGACCAAGCTGGAGGGGCCACGAACTCAGTTCCTGCCGTTCAACCTGGGCGCAGACGGCGGTGCGGGGAACCCACCGAACCCTGACGGATACCGCACCTCCTACCTCTGGGAGCGCGTCTGGCAGCGGGACGCCTGGCTCGATCTGCTGGCCCGCTTCATGCACGTCGAGATGCCCTCGGAGGGGTCGAAGGCCGAGAAGCGCAAATGGGCGCGGGTGATCTTCCCACGCTTCCACCAGTGGGATGCGGCGTTGAAGCTCGAAGCAGACGCTCGCGCACAGGGGGCGGGTGCGAACTACTTGGTGCAGCACTCGGCGGGGTCGGGCAAGTCGAACACCATCGCGTGGTTGGCACACCGGCTCTCGACCTTGCACGACGAGGCTGACGAGAAGGTGTTCGACAAGGTGGTCGTCATCACTGACCGAGTGGTGCTCGACCGGCAGTTGCAGGAGACGATCTTCCAGTTCGAGCACGTTCGCGGGGTGGTCGAGAAGATCGACAAGGATTCCGCGCAGCTAGGGGACGCGCTGGCGGGCGAGCAGGCCCGCATCATCATCACTACGCTCCAGAAGTTCCCCTTCATCCTCGACCGCGTGGCAGAGTTCCCACAGCGCCGGTACGCGGTGATCGTGGACGAGGCGCACTCCTCACAGACGGGGGAGGCGGCGAAGGACTTGAAGCTCGCGCTCAGTGCCGCCGAGGCCGAGGACACAGAGCTTGCCGAGGCGGAGGCGACTGACCTTGCCGACGAGGAGAGCCGTGGTGACGGCGAGGACTTCCTGGCGCAGCAGGCGGCTGCAAGGGGGCGGCAGCCGAATCTGAGCTTCTTCGCGTTCACGGCCACACCGAAGGCGCGCACCCTGGAACTGTTCGGTACCCGCAACTCCGTCACTCGACTGGACGAGGCGTTTCACCTCTACACCATGCGCCAAGCCATCGAGGAGGGGTTCATCCTCGACGTGCTCGCCAACTACACGACCTACGACACGTACTTCAAGCTGGAGAAAGCGATTCAGGACGACCCTGAATACGAGATCCCGAAGGCCCGTGCAGCTATTGCCCGGTTCTTGATGCTTCACCCGCACAACCTCGCGCAGAAGGCCGAGATCATCGTGGAGCACTTCCGCGAGCACACGCGGTCGAAGATCGGGGGGAAGGCGAAGGCGATGGTCGTCACGTCAAGCCGCCTCCACGCGGTGCGGTACAAGCTCGCCCTCGACAAGTACATCCACGACCACGGTTATGAGGACGTACACACGCTGGTCGCGTTCTCAGGCACGGTTACCGACCGGGGTGACGAGTTCACCGAGCCGCGCATGAACGCCTTCCCGGAGTCGCAGACCCCGACCCAGTTCGAGGACGGCGACTATCAGGTGCTCGTCGTGGCGGAGAAGTTCCAGACCGGCTACGACCAACCGCTCCTGCACACGATGTTCGTGGACAAGCCGCTCTCCGGCCTCCACGCGGTGCAAACGCTCTCCCGTCTCAACCGCATCCATCCGCCCGAGAAGACCGACACGTTCGTGCTCGACTTCCGAAACGACGCCGAGGAGATCCAGGCAGCGTTCAAGCCCTACTACGACGCCACCGTCGCGATCCCCACCGATCCGAACCTCCTGTACGACACACGCCGCGACCTCGACGGGTTCGACGTGCTCCGCGAGGAGGAAGTCGAGAACGCGGCTCGGCTGCTCGTTTCCCTCGGAGGCGAACGGGATCACCCAATGCTCTACGCACTCCTCGACCCGGCAGTAGAACGCTTCAAGGCGCTCACCGACGAGCAGCAGGACGAGTTCAGAGGGGCACTACGGCGGTTCACCCATGCCTACGCCTTCCTCTCCCAGATCGTCTCCTTCGCGGACACCAACCTTGAGCGCGACTACCTCTACTGCCGTGCCCTCGCGACGATGCTCCCCGGCACCCGCGAGGCGCGGCTCGACCTCGGACGCGAAGTCGAACTCACCCATCTCAAGCTTGAGAAGACGTTCGAGGGATCGGTCTCGCTCGACCACGGCGAAGGCGAGGTTCGGTCGATCTTCGACGGGCGCGGCGCACAACACGATGCCGAGGAAGAGCACCTCTCCAAGATCATCGAGATCATCAACGAGCGGTTCGGCCTCCACCTCACCGATGCCGACCAGTTCCTCTTCGACCAGTTCGAGGAAGCCTGGGTCGAAGACCCCATGCTTGCAGCCCAGGCCCGTCAAAACGACCTGGCGAACTTCCGCCTCGCCTTCGACCGCACCTTTATGAACACCGTTGTCGGACGCATGGACTCCAACGACGAGATCTTCAAGCGCATCCTCGATGACCCCGACTTCCGCGACCTGCTAGCTGACTTCTACGTCCGCAAGGTGTACGAACGGCTGCGCAACCAGCCTGAGAAAGGTTCCGGGACGGCAGGGGTGGCGTGACAACACCGCCCCCGGCAATCTGCTGACCTGCATGCGCTGGCTCGCGGTAGCCGTCGCCGCACTCGTCCTCTCGGCCCCTGCCGCTGGGGCAACACCTGTCTACCGGATCGACCGGGTTACCGATGGCGATACCGTCGTGCTGCGCAACGGTCAGCGTGTGCGTCTCGTCCAAATCGACACGCCCGAGGTGTTCTTCGGAACGGAGTGCTACGGCCCGCAAGCCTCCGCGCTGACGAAGAAGCTGCTGCAACCGGGTGAGCGGGTGCGCCTTCTCGTTGAGCCTGGCACCGACCGCGTAGACGCCTACGGTCGGCTGCTCCGCTACGTGATCCGCGTGAGAAGTTCTCTCAACGTGAACCTACGGCTCGTCGCAACCGGGGCGGCTGCCCCCTACTTCTACGACGGGCGACGTGGACGATACGCGGCCCGGTTGGAGACGCTCGCCAAACGCGCCAAACGCCTCCACCTCGGTTTGTGGGGTGCTTGCCCCCGCACCGTCTACGACCCTTATCGCGGCGTTGACACCCGGCGATGACGGACAGACCCTCGCCCCGCAAGGAGAAGCTTCGCTGCGCCGAGTGCGGCAGGGAGTCCGACGACCAGGCTCGCGGTTGGCGTGCTCGGCATGGGAGGGAGTACCCGCACGATCAGCCGGAGACGCTCGTGTTCTGCCCAGAGTGCGCGGAGCGGGAGTTCGGAACCCCGCGGTACGCTGCATGAAGGCGACTCGTAGAAGACGCGATGCGCGTGCCGCGGCGGATGGGAGGCAGGTCTAATGGGCTATTACCGCGTGAGGCTTGGGCGCCCCCGGCGCGGAGGCGTGCACGCCGAGGAGTGCGTCGCGAACGGCTTTATCGGGACAGACTTCGGGATCCACGAAGACCTAAGCGGCAGACTGCCCGAGGAGAGCGGGCCGTTCAGGGATGAGTTGATCCCAATCCTCATGACTAAACCCGGCAAGACCAAGATCGGGGCGGGACAGAATGCTGGGGCGCTCTGGACAGTCTCAAAGGGCATTAGGACAGGAGATCGTGTGCTCTGCCCTGATGCGTCCGGTCGCTACCACGTCGGGGAGGTGAGCGGCGACTATTTCTACGAAGCGGCTGGGGTGCTGCCCCACCGCCGCCCCGTAGCGTGGCTTGGTACGACAATCGACCGCTCCGACATGAGCGAGTCGCTAAGGCGCGCCGCCGGAGTGATTGTCACGGTCATCAATATCAGCCGGTACACCGATGAGATCGAAGCGCTCCTGCGTGGCTCGCCGGTGTCGACACTCCTCTCCACCGACGA
>JBCKBY010000057.1:0-13326 GCA_038910715.1 Gaiellaceae bacterium | reverse complement strand
CACCCAGGCGCGGGCGAGACCGAGCAACGCGGTGAAGACGACCGCGACCCAGAGAAGACCGTACGCAGCGTCGTCTCCCGTACCCTTCGGGAGCGCGAAATGGAAGACGACGAGCGTCGAGAGAACGAAGAGGAGCATCGCGGGCAGCGTGTCCCGCGCGCGAAGCTCGACCCGTAAGTCCTTGCGCGTGAGAGCTGCGACGTCCGCGAGATAGATCACGCGAGCGCAATCCTCGTCGTCGTCAGCCGAGCAAGACGCTGAGGGTCATGGGTCGCCACGACGAGGGTTCGAGCGCCGGCAAGCGTCTCGAGCTCGCGGTCGAGAAGATCGACGCCTTCTTCGTCGAGAGCCGAGTACGGCTCGTCCAGCAGGATCAGCTCGGGCTCGTGCAGCAACGCCCGGCAGAGCGCGAGCCGCTGCGTCATCCCGCGGGAGTAGGCCGAGACACGCTCGCTTCGAGCTTCCCACAATCCGAAGCGCTCGAGGAGCATGCCGATCCGCTCACGTCGCTCCGGCACGCGGTACAGACGTCCGTAGAGATCGAGGTTCTCGAGAGCCGTGAGCTCGCGATAGACGAGCGCCTCGTGGCCCAGATACCCGAGTTGGGCGCGGTCGGCGTCGACCTCCAGCACGCCGCGCGTAGGTGCTGTGAGGCCCGCTAGAACGCGGAGGAGTGTCGTCTTTCCCGAGCCGTTCGGACCGGTGATCACAGCGAAGCCCCGCGCGGGAACGGCGATGTCGACTCCAGCGAGAGCGCGACGGCGTCCGTACCGCTTCTCGAGATCACGAGCCCGGATCATCAGACCATCACGTCGAGCGCGACGAAGACGAAGAACACGACGCTGATGACCCCGTTGAGGGTGAAGAATGCGGCGTCGAGACGGCGAAGATCGCCGGGACGCACGATCGAGTGCTCGTAGGCCAGCAAGACTGCTGTTGCCACCACGCCGAGCCAGTAGAGCACGCCCACCTGCAGCCCCGCTCCTGCAGCTGCCAGCAAAAGGACAGATCCGACGTGGAGCATGCGGGCCCCTCGAAAGACTCCTCGCTCGCCGAACCGGACGGCCCACGAGTGAAGCCCCTCGCGTTGATCGTGGTCGAGGTCGAAGAACGAGTAGAAGAGGTCGAAGCCCGCGACCCAGAGAAGCACCGCACCTCCGATTGCCCACGCCTCCCACGGTGCCGTTCCCGAGACCGCGAGCCAGGCACCGATCGGCGCGAGCGCAAGGCAGGCGCCGAGCCAGAAGTGGCAAAGCCACGTGAGGCGCTTCAGATACGGATAGATGACGAACATCGCCACGGGGATGGGCCAGAGGTAGCGCACGACCGGGTCGAGCTGAGAGACCGCCACGAGGAACACCGCAAATGCTGCGGCGCACAGCGCGAGCACATGGCCTCGAGCGAGAGCCCCGCTGGGAAGCTCGCGGGTCGCCGTACGCGGGTTGCGAGCGTCGAGCTCAGCGTCGACAAGCCGGTTCAGCGCCATTGCGAGCGTGCGCGCTCCCACCATGGCCACCGTCACCCAGACGACGCTCGCGGGGCCGGGCCAACCATCGACAGCGAGGAAGGCCCCAACATAGGCAAACGGAAGCGCGAACACCGTGTGCTCGATTCGGACCAGCGATGCAAGACGCCTCGGCAGGGGGGCGGGAGCGACTGTCACGTTTGTCGGTGAGCCGTTGCCGTGTCGCCGAGAGCCAGCTCGAGCCCGTGTCGGAGCGCAGGCTGGATAACGGCGAAGCCGTCCCGGCAACCGCCGGGCGAACCGGGAAGGTTCACAACGAGCGTTTTTCCGCGCAAGCCGGCGATCCCGCGGGAGAGAAGGGCGTGCGGTGTCCTCGCGAGCGCATCCGCGCGAATTGCCTCAGCGATGCCGGGCGCATCGCGCTCGAGCACGGTCCGCGTCGCTTCCGGAGTCACATCTCGGGGAGCGAATCCCGTGCCTCCCGTTGTCAGAATGAGCAACGCCTCGCTATCCGAAAGACGCCGGATCGCACTGGCGATCGCCGCTTGTTCGTCGGGCACGACATCCCGCACGACGTCGAATCCTTCCCCGCGCAGCAACTCGTCGAGTGCGTCGCCGCTCAGGTCCTCACGGACGCCTGCGTGAACCCCATCCGAGACCGTAAGCACGCCTGCCTTCACACCGGCTCCTTCGTCTTCTCGATGAGCTCGACGGCGCCAATAGTCATGTTCTTGTCGACCGCCTTAGCCATGTCGTACACCGTCAGGGCAGCCACCGTCGCAGCGACGAGCGCCTCCATCTCCACGCCTGTCTGAGCGGTCGTCTCGGCAGTAGCCTCGATCTCGACAAGGCCATCGGCGACGAGCAAGTGAACACCGACGTGGGTGAGGGGAAGCGGGTGACACAGAGGGATGAGCTCGGAGGTTCGCTTTGCGGCCATGATCCCGGCCAATTGCGCGGTGGCCAGAGCATCACCCTTCGGGAGCGCTCGCAGCATCTCCGCCGTAGCGGCTGCCATTCGCACTTCCGCCCGGGCAACGGCGCGTCGCTTGGATAGCGGCTTCGCGCCGACGTCGACCATCTGGACGTCGCCGGTCTCGCCGACGTGGCTCAACCCTCCTGCGCTCTCGTTCATGCCGAGATCGTAGTCTCCGGCCGGACCACGACCGAGTTGGTCGTCCTACGCACGGGCCGGACGCCCGATCTCGCGCTCTCCGTTTTCACGTGAAAACGGCTCCGCGGGAGCGTCCTCGGCGGGAAGATCGAGTACGAACACTGTGGGATCGCCATCCGACTCGAGTCGGACCGCGCCTCCCATGAGCCTTGCGATCTCGCGGGCGATCGCCAGACCGAGGCCGCTCCCGGACGCCATGCCTCCGTCGACTCGGTAGAAGCGCCCGAAGACAGCTTCGCGGTATTGGCCCGGGATCCCGGGCCCGTCGTCCTCGACGGACAGTTCGGCACGATCGCCGCGGCGGCGAGTGCGCATGACCACTCGCGTGCCGGCAGGCGTGTGGACCATCGCGTTGGTCGCGAGAGCCCGGCCGATCTGGAGCACGCGCGCCTCGTCGCCCGAGCACCACAAGTCGGGCTCGACATCGGTATCGAACACATGTCCGGTCGGCGTCGCAACATGCTCGAGCTCGCCCGCCAGGAGCGTGACGACCTCTGTGAGATCGACGGGCTCGCGGCGAACGCGCAACTGGCCGGCGTCGACGCGCGAGAGATCGAGGAGATCCGTCGACAGCTTTGTCAGCCGTTGCACCTGCCCCTGCATGGTCTCTATGAACCGACGCCGGGTCTCCTCGTCGAGCTCTTCGTCCACGAGAAGCTCGAGAAAGCCGCCGATGGAGAAAAGCGGCGTTCGCAGCTCGTGGGACGCATTCGCAACAAATGCCTTGCGGGCGTTGTCGAGCTGTGCGAGTTGCACGCGCATGCGGTCGAACGCATCGGCAAGCTCTCCGATCTCATCGTTGCCGCGATCGACGATAGGGGCAACGAAATCGCCATCCGTAATGCGTTCTGCGGCCGCCTCCAGCCGCAGTAGCCGATTGGCGAACATCCCGGCCGCAGTGAGACCGAGCACGAGCGCGAAAATGAGCGCGAAAGCGGTTGCGAGCAGCAGTCGCTGTTCGACGAGACGAACCGTTGCGAGTGAGTCGGCGAGCGGTGCCTGGAAGAGCACAACCGCGTCCGCGGCGAGGGGGACCGCAACGTTGGCGTTGTCACCGTTCGCATCGATCACCCGGCCGCGCTCGACGTTCCCGCTTACGAGCGCCTCGAGGGCAACGGCGTCCGTCGCGACGTCACGCGAGCTTCGCGTACGCGAATCCGCGACCGCGGCGAGAGCGGGTTGATTCGTGGACAGGACATCGAAGGCCACCACACGCGAGTTCGTGACGACTGCGTACGCCTCGACCCGGTCCTGCCACAGCAACGTGTCCTCGGGAAGCGCGGTCGCAAGTGGAACAGCCAGATCCGCGAGCTGATCGAGTCGTGCATCGACCAATCGACGCTCGAGCGACGGCACGACGATCAGGTAGGCGGTGCCAAGTGCTCCGCCGACGATTCCGACCAGGACGAGCGCGATGCGGATCCGGATGCCGCCCGGCAGCCTCATGCGCTGAAAACTACTCCGGCCTGAAGCGATAACCCGCGCCGCGGATCGTGAGGATCAGCTCGGGATCGCTCGCATCGCGCTCGATCTTCTCACGAAGGTGTCGGACGTGAACGTCGATCGTCCGCGGTTCACGGTAGTCGGACCCCCCACGAAGTCGCTCCAGGAGCTCGCGGCGCGCGAACACCATACCAGGGCTCGACGCGAGCACCACGAGCATCTCGAACTCGATGAACGTCAGCTGGATGATCTCTCCGCGGATCTGGACGGTTCGACGCGGCAGATCGATGATGAGCTCGCCGCGCTCGATCGTCTCCTCGCGCTCTGCCGTCGCGCGCGGCGCGGCAGCCCGTCGCAGCAACGCTCTGACGCGACTGCGGAATTCCCGGATCGAAAACGGCTTCGTGATGTAGTCGTCCGCGCCGAGCTCGAGCCCGAGAACCTTGTCGAGCTCCTCACCACGGGCGGTGAGCATGATGATCGGAACATCGCTCTGGGTGCGCAGACGCTTGCACACTTCCAGCCCGTCGAGTCGGGGCAGCATGACATCGAGGACTACGAGATCCACCTCCTCGTCCTCGAATCGCCGAAGGGCCTCTTCGCCATCGCGCGCTTGCACGACGCGGTACCCGTCCCGCTCGAGCGGGAAGGTCAGCAGTGTCTGAATCGAGTCCTCGTCGTCGACGAGAAGGATGGTCGAGGAGTTGGGCATCGGAGCGTTCGCGCCGGCCCGCGGCTGGCGGCCCGCCTACTATAGCCCGGCGATGGAACCTGCTCGGCCCCGGAAGCGTCGCCGGCGGCTGCGTCGTGGAACAGCCGACAGGCCCATAGACGGCCGTCTCGTCCGGGTGGGATTCGTCGTAGTCGTGCCAGCCCTCCTTGCATTACTGTTCTCTCTCTCGACAACGGGGACGCTCCCGCGGTCCCCTCTCGATCCGCTCTTCGACGAAGGCGTCGCGGCGGCGCTGCACGAGCGACTCTCGACCCAGTATCCGGCGCGGGTTCCGGGCACGGTCGAGGCCGAGGGCGCGACGCGGTGGTACAGGGAGACGATCTCTGCCCTCGGTCTAGCGACCGAAGAGGACGTCTGGACTGTGGATCTCGCAGACCTCGGTCGAGTCGAGCTTCGAAACATCGTCACCGTCGTCCCGGGACGAGCTGAGGAGACGGTTGTTCTCGTTGCTCATAGAGACAACGCAGGAACGAATCAACCGTTTGGCGACAACGCCTCGGGGACGGCCGCTCTCATCGAGCTCGCTCGCGGGTTCGCGCCGCAGAAAGTCGGCCCAGATCCCACACCTTCCAGGACGCTCGTGCTCGTTTCGACCGACGCCGGGGCCTATGGGGGAGCGGGCGCAGCGCGCTTTGCCGAGACTTCTCCATACGCGGACGCCGCGATTGCGGTCGTCGTCCTCGACGAGCTGGGGGGCCGAGGGCGCCCTCGAATCGCCATCGCCGGGGACAGCCCGGCTTCGCCTGCGCGCGCTCTCGTCAGCACAGCGTCGGCGCGGGTGCGCGAACAGGTGGGGGTCGCTCCATCGCTGCCGTCGCCGCTCACGCAGCTCGTCGATCTGGGGTTGCCTTTCGCCGCAGGCGAACAGGGCCGGTTCCTCGAGCATGGCGTGGCTGCAATCACCGTCATGGCCTCCGAAGAGAGCGATCCTGCCGTCCCGGCCGGCGACCGCGACACTCCGCTCTCGGTTCGGCGGCTCGGCCAGCTCGGACGCGCCACAGAGGCACTCGTCGGCTCGCTAGACGCGAGCGTCGGGGGTGCGTTTCGGACCCCAGACAGCCTCTTCTTTGCTGATCGCGTGGCTAGTGGATGGACAGTGCGGCTGACGCTCGTCCTTTGCGTCGTGCCGTTCGCCCTCGGAGTCTTCGATCTTCTCGTCCGCTGCAGGCGCAGAGCCCTTCCTCTCGCCCCTGCTTTCCGCGGGCTGCGCACACGATTCCTGTTCTGGCTCTATGGCGGGCTTCTGGTCTTGATCGGCGCGCTGATCGGAGTGTTCCCTACTGGCGCTCCTCTCCCACTTCCCCCCTTCACGTCGCTGGTGGCCGACATCCCGGCGGCCGGCCTGACTCTCCTGGCTATCGCTCTAGCACTCGGCTGGCTCGTCGGTCGGAGACGTCTCATTCCCGTGCGACCCGCCGACGCGAGTGAACAACTCGGCGGTCTGGCCACCGCGCTCGTCGGCCTCTGTATCCTCGCGCTCGCCCTCGCGCTCGCGAAGCCCTACGCCCTGGTCTTTGTGCTCCCGTCGCTCTACGCATGGCTGTGGTTACCGCTTCGCAGGCGCTTGTGGCAGCGCTCCCTTCTCTTCGGCACTGGCCTCGCCGGTCCGTTTCTGGCCCTCCTGCTTCTTTCGCGGCAGCTCGACCTCGGTGTGCTCGACACGCCGCTGTACGTGGTCGGACTCGCAACCGTCGGGTACCTCTCACTCGGCTCGGTGTTGGCAGCCATCGTGTGGGCAACGGTTGCCGCGCAGTTGGCGGCGCTGACGTTCGGACGCTATGCGCCGTACGCACAAGGCATGGAGCCGCCGCCAGCAGGCGTCATTCGAGGATCTCTTCGGAGCGCCTTCCGCCCTCGACCGCGTACTACTCGAGCTTCAGATACCTGATCGACGCACCAGCCTCTATCTCTCCGCCGCCGCGAGGCACATGGATGAGCGCATCAGCGGTCGCAGCCCTGACGATCATGTGCGACTCCTGGCCGGAGACGGGCTCGAGGAGGGCCCCCTCCCCGTCCAAGCGGCGCCGGGCGCGTACGAACTCATCTCGCTGAGGGTTTCTGCGCAGCGCGATCGTCGCCCGTCCGTGCTCGTACCCTAGGTTCGCGCTCGCCAGCCCCTGGCGCTCGAGCAGCGCAGGTCTCACGAAGACAAGAGACCCCACGAGCGACGACACCGGGTTCCCCGGAAGACCGAAGACGAGTGTTGCGCCTCGCACGCCGAACGAGAGCGGCTTCCCCGGTTTGATAGCCACACCCCAGAACACCTCCTCGACGCCGAGGTCGGCAGCGACCCGACGAACGAGGTCGTGAGGCCCCATCGAGACGCCGCCGGAGGTGACGAGGACGTCAGCTGCGAGACCGCGCTCGAGAGCCGCGTGGTGGGAGCGCTCGTCGTCCTCGGCAACCGGCAGGACCTCGACGTCTGCCCCGGCCGTTCGCAGGACAGCGGCGATCATCGCTCGGTTCGATTCGTAGATCTGCCCGTACGCGAGCGGCTCCCCGGCAGACCGAAGCTCACTACCGGTCGCGAGAACAGCGACGCGCGGCCGAATGGAGCATTGAACTTCGGCGACCCCGACCGCAGCGAGCGCTCCGATTTGCGCGGCTCCGAGCCGCGTGCCGGCGCTCGCCGCTACGTCACCTTCTTGAACGTCTCCGCCGCGAGGACGGATGTGCTGACCAGTGACTACAGGCCCGAGAATCTCGACGCGATCGCCGTGATCGACCACTCGTTCCACCGGAACGACGGCGTCAGCCCCATCCGGCACCGTGGCGCCGGTCGCGATCCCAGCCGCCGCTCTCGCCGGAAGCGGCCGCAACGAGGGGCTCCCCGCCGGGACTCGGAAGGCAACAGGAAATTCGCCCGGAGTCTCGGCGGCACGCATGGCAAAACCGTCCATCGCAGAGCTTGCGAATGGCGGGAGATCGACTCGCGACATCGCTGGCTCCCGCAGTACTCGCCCCGCTGCCCCCGCGACGTCGACCCTCTCCACCGGAAGCAGTTGGGCCCGCTCCCTAATGCACGCCAGCGCTTCGTCGATCGTAAGTAGATCGGACAGCAAGCCTGCGCTACCTCCCGCCGGCGCCGGGCGCTTGGACCGGGGACGGTTCCGGCTCGTCCGCCGGTGTCGTCTCGGTCTCGGTGCTCTCGGACTCGGAGGCGGTCGGGTCGTATGCCAGCGCGTACTCACCACGGGTGAACGGCTTCCATTCGGGCCAGAATGCGGGCTCCGCAAACGGGGTTGGCTCGGATGCCGCGAGCGCCGGCTCCATGAAGAGCCTCCAGATCTCCGCCGGGAAGCTGCCGCCGCTGACGGCAATCCCGTGCACGTTCTCCATGGGGATCTCACCCTTCGTGTAGCCGAGCCAGACCGTCGTTGCGAGATCCGGCGTGTAGCCGGCGAACCACGCATCGACGTGCTCCTCGGCCGTTCCCGTCTTGCCGGCAGCTGGGCGGCCGAACGCGGCCCGGGTGCCCGTTCCGACCTGGATGTTCTGCTCGAGGATGCGCGTGACGATGGCCGCAGTGCCCTCCGAGATCGCGCGTCGGCGCTTCGGCACACCCCATCCCGCTGCGGTGTCCTCGCGGCCGTCGGCAAGGATGACTCGCCGGATCGCCATCGGCTCCGCGTGTACGCCGCGGGCCGCCAGCGTCGCGTAGCCCGACGCGAGATCGAGTGGCGACACCGCGATCGAGCCGAGCCCTATTGACGGCACGTACGCCCCCTGGACGTCCAGCTGAGACCGCACCCCCATCCGCCGCGCCGTCTCCGCAACTTTTTCCGGGGTGATGTCCAGTGTGAGCTGCGCGTAGACCGCGTTGTCGGAGCGGATGGTCGCGCTCCGGATCGAGCTCCACCCGTAGTAGTCGTTCGCGTAGGTGTGCACGCACCACCAACTGCCGTCGTCACAGTTACCGGCCGGATGCACTTTGTACGTGAACGGAGCGGAGACGTAATACGTCGAGTCCGGGTTGACGCCACTCTCGACCGCTGCGGCGAGAACGAACGTCTTGAAGGTCGAGCCAGGCTGACGGCGTGCCTGTGAGAGCAGGTTGAACTCGTTCTTCGGCCGATCCGGAATAACAGCGGTCATCGCGCGAATCGCGCCCGACCGAGGACTGATCGAGATGAGCGCTGCCGCCGGGTCGGCCGGCTGATTCATCGTGTCACGAATGGCCTTCTCGGCCAGTCGCTGGTAGCGCGGGACGATCGTCGTATAGACCTGCAGACCACCTGAGCGCACGGTCTCGGCGCCGTAGACCTCGATCAGCTTGTCCCTCACGTAGCCGAAGAAGTACGGCTCGCGGATTCGACTGTACAGGCGTCCCGGTTGGAAGACGAGCTCGGACGCCGCCGCAAGATCGTGCTCCCTCTTCGTGATCGTCGCGGTCTCGAGCATCGCCCGGAGAACGTCGGCTCGCCGCGCAAGCGCGCGCGTGGGCGTGACGAAGGGGTCGTAGGACGACGGCGCCTGCGTGAGGCCTGCGAGGAGCGCCGACTCCGCGAGGTTGAGCTCCTTCGCGGGTTTCGAGTAGTACGTTTGAGCCGCCGCCTCGATTCCGTACGCCTGGTTTCCGTAATAGACCTGGTTGAGGTACGTCGTCAGGATGCGGTGCTTCGTCCACGTGCCGTCGAGCTTGGTCGCGAGGCAGGCCTCCTTGACCTTCCGTTGCACCGTTCGCTCACGCGAGATGTACAGGTTGCGCACCAGCTGCTGCGTGATGGTCGACCCGCCCTGGACGATCTGCCCGGCGCGAATGTCGGCTACTGCTGCGCGCGCGATCCCTTCGAAATCGACTCCACCATGAGCGAAGAAGCGGCGGTCCTCGACGGCAATCGTGGCCTTCCGGATCCAAAGCGACATGCCTTCGGCTGTGACGGGCTGCCTGTTCCGCTCCGCCGGAATCGAGCCGAGCAGGGAGCCGCCGGCGGCGTAGAGGAATGTGTTCTGGTCTATGCGAACCGACTGGAGCGAATCGAGGTCGCACGACGAGCCGTATGCGAGAACTCCTGCCGTCCCTCCGATGCCGGCTGCGAGTCCGAGTGCCAGAACCGCCGTGGCAGCCACGATCGCGCCACGCCGTCTTCGCCGGCGCCGGGCCGCTCGCTGATGGCGTCCGCGCGGGCGGAGGGTGTCCGGGTCGAGCGGAGCTCGCTTGCCTCGGGGCGGGGTCATGACGGAATGCTAGCCGTGGTCTCTCTCAAGTTCGGCCCAGGCTTGCGCGCTTCTCGAGCCCCGCACAAGTCAGTCGTGCTGGAATCCCGGAATGCACGGGAACGTGACGCCGATACGCAGCCGCGGCAGGCTCGTCGCCTGGCTGGTGTTCGTGGGCCTCCTCGCGCTCATCAGCTATTCCGCGCGACTCGGCGACATAGGGACGCCCGACGACATCGCCTACCGCTACTCGTCGTCGGTTGCCGCGGTTGTTCAGTACGGAATCATGCTTGGAGTTCTCCTCCTCATCGCGCGAGGCCTGCCGCGACGCCAGGTGTTTGCGTTACGCCGGCCAGCGTCGTGGCCACGGGCGGTCGGATTGGCGGTGCTCGCCCTCCTCGCGATCTACCTCGCCGCAGTCATCTACGACCGCATGCTGTCGGCTTTCGGTGACTGGAGCCCCACCGACGAGCAGGGTCTCGTACCCGATGAGTGGGATTCGAGCCGCGCTGGAGCTTTCATCGCGTTCTTCCTCGTCGTGACGGTCATGGCACCCGCGGTCGAGGAGCTGACCTATCGCGGTCTGGGCATATCGCTACTCGCGCCGTACGGGACCGGGCTCGCAATCCTCCTCACCGGTGTGCTCTTCGGCGCAGCCCACGGGCTCGTCATCGCGCTCCCGATCCTCACGGTCTTCGGGATCGTCGTCGGTTGGCTCCGCGTGCGAACGGACAGCATTTACCCGCCGGTGCTCCTCCATGCGACCTTCAACGGAACGGCGCTGCTGGTATCCGTCAGCGGCGTGGGGTGATACAGCTAAGCGAGCTGCTCCTCGTCGTCATCTTCGTCCTCGAGGGGCTCATCGTCCTCTTCAAGCGCTTCGTCGAGTTGCTCCTGAAGGCTCGACGCAAACTCCTCGGGCGTGACGTTCTCGAGGAACTGGCGGAACTCGGCCGGGTCAAGGTCGGCGAGACTCGACGCGGTGACGAGCCCCGGCTGCTCGTCGTCCTCGGCTTGAAGCTCGATGCTCGACTCCTCGACCACTTCGTCCGCGGCGAAGATCTGAGCGTCGCAGCGGACGGCGAGCGCGATCGCGTCGGACGGGCGGGAGTCGATCTCCACTTCCCTCCCGTCTTGAACGATCGTGATTCGCGCGTAGAACGTGTTGTCGCGAAGCTCCGTGACCGTCACTCTCACCACCTCGCCGTGCAACTCCGAGATGACGTCGCTGAAGAGATCGTGCGTCATGGGACGCGGCGGGCTCGCTCCCTGGAGCTGCATGAGAATCGCGGCGGCCTCGGGGTGACCGATCCAAATCGGCAGGAATCTTTCGTCGTCGGCAGTCTTCAGGAGCACGATCGGCTGCTTGCCAATAGGCTCGAAGCTCACCCCGTACAAGGTCATCTCTCGCATAGCCAGGCCTCGCTCATCTTAGGTCAGGCGTACCGGGTCGAGAGGCATCCGCGGCCGCGAAGCCGTCGCGCTTCAGGGATTTGCCGCGAACGAGGCTTCGCGCAAGCGAATCCCGCTCTGCGGAAGAAGACAGGGGGCTTCGCTACAGTTGCGGCCCCGGGCGATTAGCTCAGTCGGTTAGAGCGCCGCTCTGATAAGGCGGAGGCCCCTGGTTCGAGTCCAGGATCGCCCACCTTTACGCAGGCCGGAAATCCGCCGGCGCGGAATTCCGGCCGCGAAATCCCTAAAGGCGGCCGCTTCGCGGCCGCTAGCGCTCGTCGGCCTCAGCGCCGAGGCTGGTCATTCTCAGGCGGCGCTTCTAAGCGTTATCGCCTCGAGAACCTCGACCAGTTCGGCGAGGCCCTTGTCGTCCTCGAACTGGATCTGGAGCGAACCGCCGGAAACCCTCACCGGCAGGGCGGTCAATTGTTCGGCTGCGGACCGTGCACGATCCACGAGTGCGGGATCGACAGCCGCTGCCTTGCGAGGACGTCTGCGAGCGCCGCCTTCTCGGGCCGCACGCTCGGCCGCTCGAACCGTAAGCCCCTCCTTCACGATCCGTCGTGCAAGACGTCGCCGTGCGTCGTCGTCGGGAAGCGACAGCACCGCTCGAGCGTGGCCCTCGCTCAGATCGCCACGGGCGAGCATCCAGAGCACCTCTTCCGGGAGCTCGAGGAGCCGCAGGCGGTTCGAGACCGAAGACTTCGACCTCCCGACTCGCTCGGCCACATCGCCGAGTGAGAGCTCGAACTCGTCTACGAGCGAGGCGTACGCACGCGACTCTTCGACCGGGGAGAGTTGCTCGCGGGCGACGTTCTCCACGAGTCCGAGGAGAAGTGAGTCGCGATCCCCGACGTCGCGGACCAAGGCGGGAAGCGTGGCGGCTCCAGCCGCCCGTGCGGCGCGCCAACGGCGTTCTCCGGCAATGAGCTCGAACCCCCCTTCGGGCCGGCGCCGGACCACGATCGGCTGTAGGACACCCTGCAAGCGGATGGAGCTCGCAAGTCCGGCCGCCGCCTCGGGCTCGAAGCGTCGACGTGGTTGGCGCGGGTTCGGATGAATCGTCTCGACTGGGAGATGGAGCAGCTCGGGCTGGCCTGCTTCGCCCAGCAACACTTCGAGACCGCGTCCGAGGCCTCGCCGCTCCTTAGGAACGCTCGACAAGCTCCATCGCCACCTTCCAATAGGCCTCGGCTCCGGCAGAGCGCCGGTCGTAGGCGATTGCAGGAACCCCGTGGCTCGGAGCCTCGGCGAGGCGGATCGAGCGGGGTATCGTCGTCGTGAAGACGAGCGAGCCGAAGTGACTGCGCAGCTCGGACTCGACCTCAGCCGCCAACCGCGTGCGGCCATCAGCCATCGTGAGAAGAATCCCCGCGACGGCGAGGTCAGGATTGAGGCGCGCCTGCACGAGATTGATCGTCCCGAGCAGCTGCGAAAGCCCCTCGAGCGCGTAGTACTCGGCCTGGACCGGGACGATCGCCCAGCTGGCGGCTGCGAGGGCGTTGACGGTCAGAGGCCCGAACGAGGGCGGGCAGTCCAGAAGGACGTACGAATATGGTTCGAGGGTGCCGGCCAGAGCATCCGCGAGGTAACGCTCGCCGCCTGAGCGGGTCGAGAGATCCACGGCTGCGGCAGCGAGGTCGCTCTTGGCCATGACGACGTCGAGGTTCGCGACCCCCGAAGGCTTCACGAGCGCGCTCAGCGGCACGCCGTCGAGGAGGTCGTGCGTCGAGGCGCCGTTCGCCCGCATGCCGAGCCCGGAGGTGGCGTTCGCCTGGGGATCGAGGTCAATCAAGAGCACGCGCTCGCCCGCCTCGGCGAGGCACGCGCTGACGTTGACGGCGGTCGTCGTCTTGCCGACGCCGCCCTTCTGGTTCGCGACTGCGTAAACCCGGGCGGGCA
>JBCKBY010000056.1:0-13532 GCA_038910715.1 Gaiellaceae bacterium | reverse complement strand
GCGACGAAAGACGACTTGCGCTCTCGCCTCGAGCCGCTCGTCACGTCGGCGGCCGAGCGTCGCCGGATCGGGGAGGCCTCGCGCGCCTACGTCGAGGAGGTTCACGACCTCGATAGCGTCGCCGACCGCCTCCTCGCTCTCTACTCTCGCCTCTGATGGAGACACAGGTTCGCGTCTACCGGATCAGGCCGGGAGAGCTGGACGCGTTCGTCGAGGAGTGGCGCGAGCAGGTCGTGCCGCTGCGTCAGCGCTTCGGCTTCGAGATCGTCGCAGCGTGGTCGAGTGAGGAGGACGACACGTTCGTCTGGGTGCTCGCGCACGACGGAGATTTCGCGGCAGCTGACCGCCAGTACTACCTGTCGCCCGCACGAGCCGCGCTGGATCCAGACCCTGCTGGGCGCATCGCCGAGCCTCGCGCGTTTCGCGCGCAACCTGTCTCGCTCCCGTGAGCGAACTCGGCGGACAGCTCAGGCGGCTCGGCAAGCACTCAGCGATCTACGGCCTCGGAGGGCTGGTCTCGCGAATCCTCGCGGTCCTTCTCCTGCCGCTCTACACGCGATACCTCTCGCCGTCGGACTACGGGAAGGTCGAGACGCTGATCGCGCTCAGCACGGTCCTGGGGATCGTCCTTCGAATGGGGATCCACAGCGCGTTCTTCCGGTTCTACTTCGACTCGCCGGAGCCCGAAGCGCGGCGTCTCGTCCTGCGCACTTCCTTCTGGTTCACGATGGGTATGGCGACGATCGGCCTCGTTGTCGGGCTCGCGCTGTCGGGTGCGATCTCGAGTCTCCTCTTCGGATCTGCCGACGACAGCGAGCTCGTCATGGCCGCCTTCGTGGGCCTCTGGGCAGGCATGAACTACGAGCAGGTCACCTCTCTGTTCCGGGTCGAGGAGCGGTCGGTCGCGTTCGTCTCGGCGAGCGTCACGAACATCGTCCTCACCATCGGCGCGACACTGCTACTCGTCGTCGCGCTCGACAAGGGCCCGATCGGCGTGATCGTCGGCAACTTCACCGGCACGCTCCTCGTGTACGCCGTACTCCTCGGGTACCGCCGCGAGCAACTCGGCCTCCAATTCGACCGTGGCCTCCTGCGGCGGATGAACCACTTCGGCGTCCCGCTCGTGCCAACCGCCTTGTTCCTCTGGGTGACGAACTTCTCGGATCGGCTCTTCCTCGTGAAGCTGGCGGACACGCAGGAAGTCGGTCTCTACTCGGTCGGGGTGCGCATCGCCTCGGCGATGGTGCTCCTGTTGACGGCGTTTCGGCTTGCCTGGCCGGCGTTCGCCTACTCGATCGAGGACGACCGCGAAGCGCGCCGCACGTACGCGTACGTACTGACCTACGTGGTGCTCGTGACGACCTGGACGGCCACGGCGCTCGCGCTCCTCTCTCCCTGGATCGTCGAATGGATCGCGGCACCGGCGTTCGAAAGCTCGTCCCGCGTCGTAGGCCCGCTCGCCTTCTCGACAGTCGCGTTCGCCGGTTACATCGTCATCGCGATCGGCGTCGGCAGGGCGAAGCGCACGCAGTTCAACTGGGTCGTCACCGGTGCCGCCGCAGCGGTGAATGTCGCGCTGAACCTCCTCCTCATCCCGCCGTACGGGATGATGGGCGCCGCGGTCGCGACCATCGCCGCGTACGCAACGATGTTCGCGGGCATGGCCTGGTGGGCGCAGCGGATCTACCCGGTGCCGTACCAGTGGAGGCGAGCTCTGGCCGCAACCGGGACGGGCGTCGCGCTCGTCGTGGTCGGGAAACTTGCTGGAGGCGGCCTTCCAGTCGCGCTCGTTCTCGCTGTTGTGTACCCAGTCGCCCTCTTCCCGCTCGGCTTCTACCTCCCGGCCGAACGGAAGGCGATCGGGAGACGACTCCGCCTCGCGCGCTGATGCATTCAGTCGAGCGTGCCGCGAACTGCAAGCCACTCGATGGGTTGGCCCGTGACTTCCGCAATCGCATCGAAGTGACGGTCGTAGTGAATGAGGGTTGCGTCGTTCAGTTCGGCCACCGCCGCGATGTACAGATCGACGACGGTAGCCGCACGGTGCTGGCTCGTCGCGGCGAGAAGCGCCTGCACCTCCTCAGCGCGGGCTACAGCGGCGGCGCCGAGTGGGAGTTCGGGCAAGGCGGCCAGATCGTCCGCAAGGGCTGCGTATTCCCCCGGGCTCCGAGCCGAGTACAGAAGCTCAAGTCGGACCGGCGAGCACGTCGCGAGGCTTCCATCGAGAAGCGCCCCCCAGCGCTCCTGGACAGCGGCAGTTCTCCCACTCCGCATCCACGCGCTCGTATCTGCGAGGTGCGGCGCGCTCACGACGGCTCTCGAAGACCCCGGAGCTCCTCCGGGGTCGGGCCGATCCCTCCGTCCCGCTGGATGCGCTCCATGAGCCTGCGCCGCCGCTCGGCGTCGACCACCGCAGTCAGGGCAGCGTCGATCGTCGCCGTGAGCGTCGCGGTGCCGAGCACAGCGGCGGCTGCATCGGCCTTCTCACGATCTATGGAGAGCGATGTCTTCGTCATTGTGCTATCCGTGGATTAGTTCAAAGGATAGCTTCAGGTCAGGAAGACATCTATCGTCCACGCGGGACGCGACCTGAAGGGTCTACGCGACGATCCGGTAGACCTGGAAGCACTCGGCGTACTCACGGTTCACGTTCACGCCGTGGACGCGCGCGAGGTTCCAGATGTACTCGGGGTCGGCATAGCGCCGGTGCTGCTGCGAGGCATAGCGCGAGAGGGCCGCAACCTTCCGCTCGATGTGGCGCTTCTCGAGCGAGATGTACGCGCCGTAGGAGAAGTCGAAGTTGTTCCATGGCACCTCGTAGCCGAGGATCGTCGTCCGCTTGAACGCGCGGAGGCCTTCCTGAGCAATCGTCTGGTGATCCTGGTGGACATCGTGATGTGACGGTTGGAAGACGACGTCCGGCTCGTACTCCTCCCAGAGCGCGACGAGGAGCTCGAGGATGTCCTGCCGGCGCTCCGGGAAGGTGCGAACGTCGAAGTCGTGGACCGTGAGCCAGTCCTCATGGATTCCGATCTCACCAGTCGCCTCCCGCACCTCCCGCGCGAGCGTGTCGGGCTCGAAGCCGGGCGGGAGGGAGCGCGTCGCGATCGAGAAGGCGACATAGCGAACCTCGCAGCCGCCCTCGACGAGGCGCGACATCGTTCCGCCGCAGCCGAGCTCGCCGTCATCCGTGTGCGGCGCGAGCACGAGCGCCTTCTTCCAGGCTTCGATCATCGCGCTATTCAACCATTGAACGCGTAACGTCCCGCGTCGTGGAGCACACGGACGCCGCTCAGGTTGCCGCACTCGCCGGCGCGCTCGGCGCCGTTCTCGTGCTGATCCCACGTGGACGCCTGTTGCCACTAGCGGGATTCGCGCTCCTCGGGCTTGCAACGACAGGCATCGGGCGCTCGCTCGTGGGGGACGACGACCTCCGGCTTCTCTTCACGGAACCGGCGGGCATCGGGCTGGTCGGTGTGGGAGTCGTCGCCGCGATTCTCGCCGCAGTTCCCTTGACGCGCTACCCGGCGGTCACGCCCGTCGTCCTCCTTTGCGCCGCTCCGTTCCGAATCCCGGTTAGGTTGGGCGAAGAGGACGCGTTCCTTCTCCTTCCTCTGTACCTCGTGGTCGCAGCCGCCGTGCTCGCTCTCGCGTACCGGATGGCTCGCGGCGAAAACCCGGCCGCGCCTCCCTTCCTGCTGGCGCTGCCACTCGCGGCGCTCGTCACCCTCTCCGCCACCTCATTCCTCTGGACCTGGGACGAGCGAGCAGGCGGAATCGCGCTTGCGTTCTTCGTTTTTCCATTCGTGACTGGATTCGCGACCATCGCGCGGTGCCCGCTCGAGGGCTGGTTGCCCAGAGCGCTTCTCGTCGCGCTCGTCGCTCTGGGCTCGTTGTTCGCCGCGATCGGGATCTGGCAAGCGCATACCCGGACCCTGTTCTTCGCTCGAGACGTCGAGGTTGCGAACGCTTACACCTCGTTCTTCCGCGTCACGTCGCTCTTCAAGGATCCGAGCCTGTACGGCCGGTACGTCGTCATCCCGATCGCTGTTCTCCTCGTTGCCATCCTCATCCGGCGAGGTCGGACGATCGACTGGGTCGTCGCCTCGGTGTTCACCGCGTTCCTGTTCTGGGGGCTCTTCTACTCGTACTCGCAGTCCAGCTTCGTCGCGCTCTTCGCGGTGGCGTTCTGCGTCGCCCTCGTGGGATCGGGCCTGCGGATGCGCGTCGTCTTGATTGCTTGCGCTCTCGTTGTCGCGATCGCGGCTGGGGCCGTGGCCGCAGCGGCCGTCGGTGGTCGATCTGCCAAGGACGTGACGAGCGGCCGCTCCCGGCTCGTCACGGTCACGCTCGACGCATTCAAGGAGCGACCGATCGCAGGGGTCGGGGTCGGCGGTCAGCCACGCGCCAGCTCGGAGCTCACCGGAAAGGGCTCACCGAGCCGCAATGCCTCGCATACGACGACGCTCACGGTTCTAGCCGAGCTCGGCGTGATCGGCTTTGGGCTCTATGCGTGGACACTCGGAGCTGCGAGCTGGGCGCTCGTCCTCGTCACACGCCGGCACCGCACGCTCGGAGTGGGGCTCTCTGCGGTTCTGCTGGCGCTCTTCGTCCACTCGCTGCTGTACGCGGGGTTCTTCGAGGATCCGCTGACGTGGGGAGTGCTCGGAGTAGCCGCAGCCGTTCTCGCGGCCGTACGGGCACCACGTAACGAGGACGTTGCGACGCAATAAATAGGGCCGGCAACTCCGAAGCTGCTGGCACACTGATTGTGGCCGGCGCAACCCGGCCTTCACTATGCCGAGGGCCTTCGTCTGGATCATTGTCGCGGTCGCCGTGCTCGTCGTGGTGCTCGCCGGCGTGTCGGCTGCCGTGTGGTTCACGACCCAGGATCGTCCGACGGGGGCACTCGACACCGAACTCGAGGGAGTGACGGTGTCCGAGGGCACGACACCGACGCCGCCGCCACCGACCCCGCTTCCAGAGCCTGCAGGCGATCGGCGCTGTTGGCTCAGCTTCGGAGGTGATCCCAGACGCTCGCTCGCCCGCCCGTCGGCCATTCTCGGCCTTCCCGCCAAGAAACTCCTCTGGACGCGAGGGCTCGAGAGCTACATCGAGTTCCCCCCGGTCTACTGCGATGGGGAGCTGTACGTGAACTCTTTCGCCGGCACGACCTACGCGCTCGAAGCAGAAACCGGGGAGATCCGCTGGCAGCGGCGCGTCGGCGGCACGCTCCCGTCAAGCCCCGCGATCGACGGTCCGCGCTTGATTGTCAGCTCCCAGGCGGGGACGGTGACCGCGCTCGACCGCGAGACGGGACGCAACATCTGGCAGGTGCAAACGGCCGGCAAGGTCGAGTCCTCTCCCATCGTGGTCGAAGGGACTGTCTTCTTCGGATCGCACGACGGACGGCTCTTCGCCGTGCGCTCGAGCACGGGACGAATCCTGTGGGCCTACGACACAGGCGGACGAGTCAACGCGAGCCCTTCCGTCTTCGGCGACCGCGTCTGCGTCACGACCTACGCGGGCTCCTTCGTTTGCGTCGACCGCACGACCGGGCGGGAGCTCTGGACGACATATCTCAAGCGCGATGCATTTCGGTACGAGAGCTTCTATGCAAGCCCGTCGACCGACGGCCAGCGGATCTACTCCGTCGCGCGCTCGGGCAAAGTGGTCGCGCTCGACGCCTCGAGCGGCAGCTCCGTATGGACCGCGAGGGTCGGTGGGCTCGGTTACACAACCCCTGCGATCTCCGACGGGCGGGTATTCGCAGGCGGATTCGACGGACGGCTCCGAGCGTTTCGGGCGACAAACGGAAGCGAGCTCTGGAGCAAGTGGGTGGGCGGACGGATCCTCGGCGCACCCGTGGTCATCGGCGAGTACGTGTTCTTCTCGACACTGGAGAAGCGCACCTATGCGCTGCGGGTGTCCGACGGCGAAATCGCGTGGCGACTCCCCATGGGCCGCTACTCACCCGGGATCGCGACCGAGCGCACGTACTTCTTCTCACTGAACGGTCGTCTCATCGCTACACCAGGCCGCGACGCGCTGGACCGCTAACCAGCCCGGAGGCGCGGATGCCGCCGGCGCCACATGGGCGATCGCTGGAGCCCGCTAGCCACAGCATTCCACGCCGCGAGTCGCACGTCGTACCAGCCGAGGGCGACTCGCGCCTGGGCGCTCGGCGAGCGGAGCGGTGGGTCGCTGAGCTCGTACTCGAGCTCTGATAGACGATCTCCCGCGATCGCCTCGAACGCTCGCGCGTCGGCCGGGGTCATGTCGTCCCGCCAGCTCCTGACTCCAACGGTGGGTGACTGCCGGAGACGCTGCTGGTGTGGCTTGTCCGAGACGTCGACGGCGCCCGCATACTCGATCATCTCGGGCACGAACGGGAGGCCGGCGAAGTCGCAGATCGACCCGACGACCTGCGACGTCGTGGCGACCAGATCTTCGTAGCGCACCTCGCGGTAGCGGCTCGGGCCGACGCGCTGCCCCAGGACACGGGCGTCGCCGACCTCCTTTCGCCACAGACACGCGAACTGAACTGGATCGCTGGGGTGTGCCCACGTCCGCGTGAACGTCCCCTCGGGCATCTCGACGAAAGAGAGAGCGGCATCGCGTCCATCCCGAATCAGATGGACGTATTGGGCTTCCGGAAATAGCTTCTCGAGCAGCGGGAGGTGACGCATGTACATCGGCGTCTTGTCGCCCCAGCGAGGTTTGCCCATCTGCGCGGCGTAGGACTCGAAGATCGCCGAGATCGCCTCCCCGGTCTTCATGCCCGACCGAAGCCGCGGTGCAACCTGCTCCGGCGAGACGCCCCAGGTCCGGAGATCCGGGATGCGGCTCAAATCGTCGAGAAAGGCCTTGGGCACAACAGTTCGCCCGTGGCGTCGCGCGAGGAGCGGGACGAAAAACGACTCGCCGGGGATGGCGATCCCCGGCGATCGGTCGAGCATCACCCTAAGCAGCGTCGTGCCCGAGCGGCTAACCCCGAGCACGATCAGAGGCGCGCTCATTGCGATGCCGAGACGACGACCTCCGTCCGGTCCGCGCGGCCTCCCACCGACACATAGAGGTAGTACGTTCCCGGGGTCTCGGGCGCGCGCAATACGAGCACCTGCCGTCGCCCCGATCCCTTCTCGCCGGCGAAGAGCCACCGGTATGACGGTGCATCGGTGAAGACACGTATCGAGAACCGCTTGCCGGCGTCTACTTCGATCCGATCGCGCGAGAGTCCGACATACCGCACGCGCACGGGCACCGCCCGCGTTCGCGCTGATCTGTTTCCGGCCCGATCGACGGCGCGAAGGCGAATCTCGTACGTCCCGGGGCGCACCGGATGCCCGTCCACCCGGCCGAACCAGACGAGCTTGCCCTCGAGCGCCCTGAACTTCCTCTGGACGCGCTGCCGTCCGTCGACCAGCATGGCGGCGTGTCCGCGCTCGTCGATCCGGTATGTCGCGGTGACGCGGTCTCGCTGGCGGTCGCCGTCCGGTGAGAACACACGTGGGAACACGCGGACAATCCGTATGCGAGGAGCCGTCGTGTCGACACGAATCGGGTTCGGGAGCACGATCGTGCGTCCGTTCCGCTCGAGCTGAATGCGCGGTCGATAAAGACTCTCGAGGACGATGCGGTCAAGATCGTCGCGCCCATCCCACGTGTACGAGACGCGACCGGCCGGCTCGCGGCGTTTGCGGACGAGCGTGCGTACGGACTCACCGCCCGCATCGAGCACGTCGACGGTGACCGTCTCGGAGCGCCTCAGCACCACCGAGATCACCGCGACGTCCCGCGCGCACTCGCACACGGGAGAGAACACGCGATCGACCTTGGTTCCGGTGACTGGGCTCCGTTCGAGCTTGAGACGCTCGGTGACTGCGAAAGCAGCTGCCGTCGCCCCGAGCAGCACGAGCACGATCAGGAGCTGCGGCCAGCGCGCCACGGCGCGGAGTTACGCCCGCTCGAGCCCGCGCACGAGGACGAACGGCTCGGCGTACTCGCACCCGCAGCTCGCGCCGTAGAACGAGGCAGTCGCCCGGATCGCCCGCTCGCTCCGGGGGTGCGGGTAGTCGCGGCGCTCCGTCTCGTAGTGGGCGAACGCCGCGACCTTGCGCTCGAGCGTCCTCGTGATGTCGACGAACCAGTTCGGCACGAACCAGTTGACTGCAGCAGGCGTCCACTCCGTGCTCGAGGTGGGCGCGTACGTCAGCAGTCGCCGCACGGGCTGACCCGGAGTCGGCCGTGTCGCGACCGCGACCGAGTCAAAGAGCTCGCGGTGATCCCGATTGACGTCCGGCTGCGGCGTGTAGACGATCGCCGGGGAGAAGTCGCGAATGTGCTGCTCAACCACCTTGTTCACGTCGACGTGGGCGAGCGTGTCGAGACGCATGTCCGGGAGATCAAGGTGGGTGTAGTCCGTGACGCCGAGCTCCGCAGCCGCACGTACCGCCTCCTCCTCCTTGCGCGCCCGCGTCTCAGCGTCGTCGGGATATTGCATTGACGAACCGTCCGTCACCACGACGATGCGCACCTCGTCGCCTCGATCCGTGTGGACGGCGATCGCGCCCCCCATGCCGAGCACCTCGTCGTCCGGGTGCGCGGCGATGACGAGAACACGCGTCATCCGAGCCGCGCTCCCACCGCAAGCTCCGGTGCACCAGTCTCGACGTCCTCGAGGAGGAGCCCTCCGTCGCCGCACGCGACCACAAGGCCCTCCGGTCCCGTCGCCACGATCGTGCCGGATGGCGCGGTCTCGTCCAACTCCACGGGTCGAGCCTTCCAGACGACGACCTTCTCGTCGCCGAGGTATGTGAATGCTCCCGGATACGGACGCGTCTGAGCCCGTACCCAGTCGTAGAGATACGGCGCGCGCGTCTCCCAATCGATGATTCCGTCTGCCGGGACCCGCTTCGGCCAGGAGCTCGCGCGAGTCGGGTCCTGCGGGAACCGGGGCGCTGTCCGCGTCATGAGCTGTGGCATGTGCTCGCGGACGAGTTCGACGTGGGCAATCGCGATGCGGTTGAACAGCGTTGTCGCGGTCTCGTCCTGCTCGATGTCCACGACCGCCTGACCGACGATCGCCCCAGAGTCTGCCGTCGCGTCGACGATCTCGAACAGCGTCACTCCAGTGCGCGCAAGACCCGACAGGATGGCCCAGGGTACGGGCGCACGACCGCGATGGCGCGGGAGCAGCGTCGGGTGCATCCCGAAGACGCCTTCACGTGCGAGCGCGATGAAGGGGTCCCGAACGAGCTGCGACCAGCCAACGACGAAGATCAGCTCCGGATCGAGCGCGCGAACAGCGTCGAGCGTCTCCTCGGCGTTGATGTCGCGGGTCTCGTGGAGCAGGGCGCCCAGTCCGGCTGCGATCTCGTCGAAGGAGCATTGCCCGGAGCGGGTCTGATCGATCGGGCCCGGAAGCGTGACCACGCCCACGACCTCCGCGCCAACGGCCGCGGCCGCCTCGAGGCAGTCGCGACCGATCGTGTCGAAGCTGACCCAAACGGTTCGCATCGCCGAGCGATGCTACCGAGCTATTCGTGGGCCGAGCGGTCCCCGCCACTCCGGCCGCGCTGCTGGATTCGGATCCAGCTGTGGCGCGCAAGCCAGACGAGTAGCGCAACCACTCCGGCCGAGAGTACGACCACGACGATCGTCCCCGCGAAGGGTACGTTCAGAAGTTTGATGCCCGCCAAGCCGAGCACACCTGCGAGCAGCAACCTCAGCCGCTGCTCCGGGATCGACAACGTCAGGTGCCCACCGATCAGGACACCGGGAATCGAGCCGAGGAGCAGCCAGAAGAGGATCCCGAAGTCAATGTTCCCGGCCGCCCAGTGCGCCGCTCCCGCGACGTAGAGCAGCACCGCCGCATGGAAGATGTCCGTGCCGACGACCTTGTGCGCGCGCAGCGGGAAGATGACGAGCAGAGTGAGGCCGAAGAAGACACCGCTGCCGACTGAGGTCAGGCCGACGATGAAACCGCCGAAGAGACCGATGATGACTGCGGCGACGCGGTCTCGATTCGTCAGCTTCCAGTTCGGGTCACGATCGGGACCGCTCGTCTGGACGAGGCTCTTCGCGATGAGGCCGACGGCTCCGAAGAGGAGCGCAGCGCCGAGCACCTGCCCCATAACGGACTTGGCGTCGTCGCCGTAACGTTCCGTCAACTGCACGTTGACCCACACGCCGAGCAGCGACATGGGAGCGGAGCCGATGAGCATCCAGCCGGCGAGCCTCGCGCGCACGTTCCCCATCCGGCGGTGCTGAACTGCACTGACGCTCTTGAATGCCGCCCCATGGGCGATGTCTGTCCCGATCGCCGTCGCCGGCGGGATCCCGAAGACGAACACGAGGATCGGAGTCATCAGCGAGCCGCCCCCCATCCCGGTCATCCCCACCAGAAGGCCCGTCAGGAGCCCGACGACTGTGAGCTTCCAGTCCACGCTAGTCGGCGCAAGACCGGAATCTGCTAGCGCAGATTTCGGTCGCGCAAAGAGCCCTGAAGGCGTCCGCTTCGCGGCCGCTGCGCTTGTGTATCACGTCACTCCTCTAGTCCCGCGTGTAGGCGTCGATGAGGACGCGTGCGACCTCGGGCCGCGTGAACTCGACCGGAGGTACGTCGCCCTCTTCGAGCATCTCGCGCACCTTCGTGCCCGAGAGGAAGACCCGATCCTCCGGCCCATGCGGGCACGACTTCGTGCTCGCCATGGAGCCGCAGACGTTGCACCAGAATGTGTGCTCGAAGAACATCGGCTCGACGTCGAGCTCGTGTGGTGCGAACTCGTCGAAGATGAGCTGCGCGTCGTACGTGCCGTAGTAGTCACCGACACCAGCGTGGTCACGGCCGACGATGAAGTGCGAGCAGCCGTAGTTCTTGCGGCAGATCGCGTGCCAGATCGCCTCACGCGGCCCCGCGTAGCGCATCGCCGCCGGGAAGGCGGAGAGGAGTACGCGATCCTCGGGGTAGTAGCCGTCGAGCAGAGTCCGGTAGCAGTCGACGCGAACGTCGACCGGCACGTCGTCCGACTTCGTGTCACCGACAAGCGGGTGCACCAGTAGGCCGTCGACCGTCTCCAGTGCGACCTTCGTCAGGTACTCGTGCGCGCGGTGAATGGGATTCCGGGTCTGAAACCCGACGACCCGCTTCCAGCCCCGCTCGGCGAAGATCCTGCGCGTCTCGGCCGGATCCCGCGCGATCTCGGGGAACTCCGCGTGAGCGCGCTCGAACACGATCACACGACCGGCGAGATACAACGGCTTCTGCCCGTACAGACGAGCGACCCCTGGATGTGCCTCGTCGGTCGTCCGGAAGCAGAGCTCGGCCTCGCGCTCCTTGTCGTACTCGTAGACCTCACTGACCTCGAGGATCGCAACCGGCCGACCGCTCTCGTCTGCCAACGCAACGCGGTCGCCTGCTGGGGCTGTGTCGACGGCGAGGCAAACGGGCAGCGCCCACGGAAGCCCGCTCGCGAGGTGCATCTCTTCGATGACCCGCTCGTAGTCGGCCTTCCCCATGAAGCCCTCGAGAGGGGAGAGCGCACCGGACGCGAGCATGTCGAGGTCGGAGAGCTCGCGTGACGTGAGCGGGACAATCTCGAGCGTGCCGAGGTCGTCGGGCGCTTCACCGGTTCGGTCGACGAGAGCGCCTCCGTGCGGTGCGATCAACCGCTCCGTCGCTGCGACGGTCACGCCGTCACCTGAGCCGGGACGAGGCCGAGCTCCTCGAGCTTGGCGATCACGATCGTGGCGGACTGCTCCGGGTCGAGGCCTTCGGTGTCTACGACGATCTCCGGCGAAGCGGGCTCCTCGTAGGGATCGTCAACGCCTGTGAAGCCTTTGATTTCGCCCGCGAACGCCTTCGCATAAAGCCCGTTCACGTCGCGTCGCGCACACTCGTCGAGAGACGTCCTCACGTAGACCTCGATGAACGGACCGTGCTCCTCCACCAACGCGCGGGCGTTCGATCGCGCCTGCTCATAGGGGGAGATTGCTGCGACGATGACCGCGCCGCCGTGGCGCGTGATTCGGGAGGCGACCCAACCAAGTCGCTCGACATGGGCGTCGCGGTCTTCCTTCGAGAAGCCGAGGCCCTTCGAGAGATGCGTGCGCACCGTGTCTCCGTCGAGG
This sequence comes from Gaiellaceae bacterium, assembly GCA_038910715.1. Taxonomy (GTDB): domain Bacteria; phylum Actinomycetota; class Thermoleophilia; order Gaiellales; family Gaiellaceae; genus GMQP-bins7. The sequence goes on along the minus strand of JBCKBY010000056.1, from coordinate 1,400 downwards.
TACTCGACTACCAGCCCGCGCCGGTCCATCTCAGGGCCGACGTGATGCGCGATCGTCGTCTTTCCCGAGCCGGAGAGGCCCGTGAACCAGAGGGTGAACCCGCCGCCTCGGTCGGTCTCCGACTCCGGGTGCTCGTGGGCGTGAATGTGTTGGTTCATGCCGTCCTTTCGAGTGTCGTTGACTCATGGATACCGCATTCGAGCTTGTCGGACCCGGCCCAGCGACCGGCACGCTCTTCCTCGTGCGGTGTCGTGGGGCGCGTGCACGGAATGCAGCCGATGGAGCGGTACCCGGCGTCGTGCAGAGGGTTGGAGGGTATCTCGTTTGCTTCGATGTAGGACCAGATCCGCGTCTCGTCCCAGTCGGCGAGTGGGTGGATCTTGAACACGCCGTAGCGCTCCGACCACTGCACCTTCGGCATGTCGGCTCGGCTCGGCGACTGATCGCGGCGGATCCCCGAGATCCAGGCGTCGTACGGCGTGAGCGCGTTCACGAGCGGCTCGACCTTGCGGATGTGACAGCAGCGGTCGGGATCGCGCTCCCAGAGATTCGGGCCCTCGGCACGATGCTGCTCGGCGATCGTCGGTATGGCGGGTTGGATGAGCTTGAGCGCGTAGCGCTCGACCAACCGATCGCGCGTTTCGTACGACTCGCGGAAGAAGAGGTGTGTGTCCAGCTCGACGGTGTCCATCCTTAGCCCGAGCTCCGCGACCATGTGGACGAGCACCGACGACTGCTTCTGCCAGGAGCAGGTGAGGCAGAGCCGCGGCCAGAAGAACTGGTGGGTCCACGAGATCAGCTCCTCCGCCGACATCGACTCGAAGCCGAGGTCAGGAAGCTGGGGTCGGCTCACGACCGCCAAGCAAAACCTCCTTCAGCGTGTCCCCGCGTAGCCCGAGGCGGAGCGTCTCGAGAGCGATGACCTCGTCGGGTGGGATGTTCCCGAGGTTGACCTCCAGGCCGAAGTGCTTCACAAACCAGGCCTGCGAGCCCTTCGTAGGTGCCTCCCAGATCAGGTCGTGAAAGCTGATCGAGTGCTCGATCTCATCGACGAGGCCGGTTCGAAGCTCCCCGGTCGGCCGGTAGATGCCGGCGGTGCCGCCCTCGCGGCCTTCCGCGATCACCTTCCATGCACCGGCGTCGAGCTCTTCGCGAATCCACTGCACCCACAGGTATGGCGCGATGTTGACGTCCGCGTCCTTCGAGCCGACCTCGGAGAGGACGACGAAATCCCGCGCAAACTCGGTGATCAGCTCGAGCTTCTGGTCCCGTGGGATCTCGATCGTTCCGTCCGAGATCTCGACGTGCGAGAAACGGAAATGCTCGAGCCAGCGCTTGAACTCGTCCATCTTCCCCTGGGCGTAGACGGCCTCGAAGAGCGTCCCGCCGCACATCACCGG
>JBCKBY010000055.1:0-13589 GCA_038910715.1 Gaiellaceae bacterium | reverse complement strand
AACGAATCAGCCGAATGGGCTAGCCAGCATCCGACTGGTCGACGAGATCGGCTCGTGCCCTTTGCTAGTAGTGACCCACGGCGACGCTCGTCGGGACGGGATTGATGCCAACGCAGACCACGCGCAGGCCGGACCGGAGGAGATCCTCCAGCGTCTCGACTCGCCGACCCATCCATTCTTCGCTGACGCGGTGGTGCACGCTGATCGATTGTCGCGCCTGCACCGCCGCGGGTCGCTCAACGCAGACTGCCAAGACCCAGGGGCAAGCGAGCGTTCGATCATCTCGGGCCGGCCGGGTGAGGACGGGGCGCGCCTCTCCTGAGGGGCCAGCTCGGAATACGGCATCGCGCTTACCAGTTGTCGTGGAGAAGCACTCGCGATAAGGAGGGGACGTGCGATGAGGATTGGGATCATCGGCTCCGGCCACATCGGCGGCACGCTCGCCGGCCACTTCGTCGCTGCCGGGCACGAGGTGGCGGTCAGCAACTCGCGCGGGCCGGAGACGTTGGCCGAACTCGTCGCCGCGCTCGGCACACGAGCGCAGGCGGTGACGGCCGAGGAGGCAGCGCGCTTCGGCGATCTCGTCGTCGTCTCGGTCCCGTTCGGTCGCTACCGCGAGCTGCCGACCGAGGGCGTCGCGAGCAAGGTCGTGGTCGACACCAACAACTACTACCCGCAGCGAGACGGCCACTTCGAGGAGCTCGACCGCGACCGCACCACCTCGAGCGAGCTGCTCCAGGCGCACCTGCCGGGCGCTCGTGTGGTCAAGGCCTTCAACGCCATCTACTAGGAGCATCTGCGCGACTCCGGCTGTCCCGCCGGCGACCGCGAGCGCATCGGCATCCCGATCTCCGGCGACGACGAGGAGGCGAAGCGGACGGTCGCGGAGCTGATCGACCAGATCGGCTTCGACGCGGTCGACGCCGGCACGCTCGCCGACGGCGGACGCAAGCATCAACCGGGAAGCCCGGTGTACACGGCCGACCTACGCACCGCCGAGTTGCGCGCCCGCCTTGCCGCTTGACAGCGGGTATCGCCAGACGTCGCCTTCTGGTGGAAGCGCGACACCTTCCCTCCAGCTTCGTGTGCCTGCTTGTTCGCCGGGCCTCAGGCCGCGCTCCGCTGCGGGTGCGCGGAATCCATCAGCCCCTCTGTGCGCTTGCCCGCCTCCGAACCGCGCAACGGGCGCGAGAAGCCACGTGCCTGAGCACGAGCTTTCCGTTGCCGCGCGAACTGGCACGATGAATCAAGCAGGCGAGCGGGAGGAGAGCAGCATGGCGAGAAAGAGCAGGGTCGCCATTGGGGCTGCAGTTGGAATCGGCATTGCGATCATCACGCGGTGGCGCGAGCAGGTGTTCGGACTGCTGCGGCGCGGGAGGACTCAAGCCGCCGAGCCGCCCGTCGCGTCATCGAGCTGGCCAGAGGCGGAGGTGGCCGAAGCACAGATCACCGAGGGACTGCCGGAAGAGCACGCTGGCCCCCCAGCCGGCGAGACGCTGGCGGAATCGGAGCGGGCCGAGGAGGAGCAGCCAACCGAGGAGTCAGCGCAACCGGAGGCGCCCTAAAACGCCGCGCTCGCGGGCGATGAACTATCGACCCTTGCCTTTTCTCGAGCTCATCACCGCGGCGAGCAGGAGCCAGCGCCGCATGACTCGTGAATGCTCGGCTTGGCTTCTGCGAAACAAAGCCAATCGCCCTGGGCCGAACTGGCGAGCGCCCGTGGCTAGCCTATGGGGATCGAAAGGCCGCTCGAAGGCCGTCTATCGACTGCTGAATTGAAGAAGTGAGGTGGCGGGTCATTTCCGGGCGCCGGAAACACCCGTGGGCGTCGGCGCAGGGAATCGTTGCGGCGCGCGCCTGATGCTGGAGTGCCGCTACTCGGTGATGAGCTCGGCGGAATAGAGCTCGTAGGGCAGCCGCTCGAGCACGCGCCGGCGCGGCTCCGGGACGGTGAAGAACCGCGGGATTGCCCGCTCCGACAGCCAGCCGAGCTCTGGGTTCGCTTCGAGCACCTCGCTGATCGCTCCTCGGTCGCCGCCGAGGGCGACGAACTCGACACGGTCGCGCCAGGGCTCGAGCACGCGGACGGCGGTCTCCGCCGCTTCGTCGATCAGCGCCCGCGCCTGCTCCTCGCGGCGCCGGCGGAAAAGCGGTTGGCCGACGACCCGCCCTGCTTGTGGCGGTTCTTGACGAAGCGCGAGCCGACCTTCGAGGCGACGAGGCGTTCGCCGTCGAAGACCCCGACCGCGTAGCCGCCGAGGCGGACGAGCAGCGCGGCGACGATGTGGTCGTCGGCCATCGCCTCGAACAGCGGCGCGAGGCGCACCGTCTCATACTGCGCCTCGTGCGCGAGCCCGAACGGCGGTCGCACGACGATCGCCTCGCCGGGGAGCTCGATCCGGACCATCGCGTTGGCATAGCTCGTCCGGCCTTGCTCACCCTCGAACGGGGCGAGACGTTTGCGCACGTTCTCGCGTCCGACGAAGCGGGCCATACCATGAGACTAGGTTCTCCGCCCGGTCGTGGACGAGGACGCAGTCGTGTCGACGACGAGTGATCTCCCCGAGCACGACCCGGACGACGCTCTACCCTAGAGTCATGGAATGAAGCGCCACCCCGCCCTGATCCCGCTCTCGCGCGACCATCACAATGGACTCGTGCAGGCGGTGCGCCTGCGGCGTGCTGCCGCGGACGGAGATGCTTCTGCTCGGCTTGCGGCGGCCAGGGACTTCGGGGAGTTCTTCAGGAACGAAGAACGTGTCCACCTTCGGGATGAGGAAGAAGAGCTCTTCCCGCTTCTCCTCAGGCACGTCCCGGCGCAGCCTGCTCTCCTTCGCGAGGCACGCGTCCAACACGTGCAGCTCGAGGGGTTCGCTCGCAAACTCGAAATCGCCGTGGCGGCCGGGATCGTCGATCGAGAGACGCTGGCGGCGGCGGGAGAGCTGCTCGAGGCACACATCCGGCTCGAGGAGCGACAGCTCTTTCCGCTGATCGAGGAACTCGTGCCAGACGACGAGCTCCGCAGGCTCGGGCTCGCCGACAGGGACGTGACCTGCGCCGTTCGGCGCCCGGCCCTCACGAGCTAGTCGTAGCCGAGTTGTGGCGGAAACCGATGTCCCACACGCCTGTGAGCGGGCGGCGGCACGCACTCAGGCGTTCGGGCGCGGCGAGGACGACGCCTGGCGACGCTTTGCAGCCGCCAGGAGCGCGAAATGGTTTTCGGGACGGAGCACTAGCGGCCCTTCCGCCGCTATCGGAGGCCGGCCTCCGATCAGCCGCGTTCACAACGTCTGTGAGTGTGACAGCTGGGAGGAGAGGTGCCAGGAGCCACGGCCTCCTGACCCCTGACGGCGCCGGCGCGATGTCGGGCGAGGCATCTTCGCCGGCGTAGACTGGGTGCGCAATGGAGTCCGCGGCGCTTGCGTGTCGGATCGGGGCTGGTCTGTCGACCTCGCAGTCGGCCTGGGAGGGCGCGACGGAGGCGGCGCGCGAGGCTCGCGGCGGTGCGCGGGGCGGGGTCGAGGTCGACCTCGCGTTCCTTTTCCTCTCGCCGGCACATCTGGACGAGGCTGAGGCGGCTGCGGAGGCCGTCCGTGAGGAGCTCGCGCCTCGGCACCTGCTCGGCTGCGTCGCCGAGGGAGTGGTCGCCGGTGTCCGCGAGCTCGAGGAGGGCCCTGCGGTGGCCGTCTGGGCGGGTGCGCTGCCGGGAGCGGAGATCGAGTGCTTCCACGCCGCGGCCGTGCAGACGGAGGATGGGATCACGGTGGCGGGCTTTCCCGAGCTCGACGACCCCGGGCTCGTCGCGCTGCTCGTCGATCCCTTCACGTTCCCGGCCGGGCCGTTCCTGACGGAGCTGAACGAGGCGCACGAGCGAGTCCCGCTCGTCGGCGGGATCGCCGCCGGCGGGCGACGGCCGGGCGAGCAGGCGCTGATCCTTGACGACGCTGTGCACAGCGAGGGCGCCGTCGGCGCCGTCGTCTCGGGCGTGCCCGTGCTCACCGTCGTCTCGCAGGGCTGCCGGCCGATCGGACACGAGGCGGTGATCACCCGCTGCGAGGGGAACGTTGTCTATGAGCTCGCCAGCAGGCGGGCGCTCGAGCGTCTGCGCGGGGAGATCGCTGCCCTCTCCTCCGAGGAGCAGGCGCTCGCCGAGCGCGGGCTCCTGGTCGGGCTCGTGATCGACGAGAACCGGCCCGAGTACGACACCGGCGACTTCCTCATGCGCGCTCTTCTCGGCGCTGACAACGCAACCGGCGCGCTCGTGTTGGGCGACACGGTGCGGGTCGGCCAGACCCTGCGCTTCTTCGTCCGCGACGCGGCCTCAGCCGACGCAGACCTCAAACAAACGCTCATGGGCGCGCTCCGCCGCGGCCGGCCGGCCGGGGCGTTGCTCTTCACCTGCAACGGCCGCGGGACGAACATGTTCCCCGAACCCGACCACGACGCGCGCGTCATTGCCGCGGCGCTCAGGACCGAGGCCCTCGCCGGCTTCTTCTGCGGCGGCGAGATCGGCCCGGTCGGCGGCAAGGCCTTCCTGCACGGGTTCACCGCCACCCTGGCCGTCTTCCTCGAGCCCTAAGGCTCAGGCGACGCAGAGCGCGACCACGCGCGACCGCGGCAGAGAGCCGATTGGGCCGGGGCCGGCAAAGCGGAAGGCCTTCGGCCATCGTGGTGCGTCGATGATTGGCGTCGACCGACGAGTCTGGCGCCCGCGGTGGCCCGAACTACCCTCGGCCAGCGTCTTTCGGGGGAGATCGGCCTAGTGCGCGGTCTCGACCGGGCGGAGGTGGACGCCTGGATCGACGAGCAGCTCGCGCCGATAGGCAGCTAAGTACCCCATGCCCAAGGTCATCGTCTACGTTTCGGCCGCCCAGTGGAAGCAGCTGGGCGAGAACGACGCCGAACGGGCGTTGGAGGCGCGGCGTGTCCTGCGCACGGCACTGGATGTGGAGGCGAACGCGAGCGCTGAGCCGCAGCCAGCTCCCCGCGAGCCGCTGCCGGTGCGCGAACCGTTCCCGCGCGCCCCGTCCGACAAGGTCTTCCGCGGCCCCGACCCCAAGCCGGGCCAAAGGAGCAAGTAGTGACCGACCGCGTCCTAGCTGTTTCGCCAATCGTTTCGCCAATCCCCCTAGAGCGAGAAGGATCCGTCGAGCGGCCCCTTGTTTGCCGTCCCAGGTTGTGCTCCTTGCAACCAGAAGTCCTGACCTCGCCGTCTCCCCGGCATCGAGACCGGCTCCCTGTCTATCGAACGGATCAGTTCATGGCTGATACAGCTCGTCCGTTTTCGCCGCCATGATGAGGTCGTTGCGATGCAGGCCCTTGATCTTGTGCGTCCACCAGGTGACCGTCGTCCTACCCCATTCGGTCAGCAGCGCAGGGTGATGCGCCTCTTCCTCTGCAAGCTCGCCTACCTTCTTCGTAAATCCCAACGCCTGCGCAAAATCGTCGAATGAAAAGACGCGTCTGAGGCGTTTGATCCCATCGAGCTCCACGATTTCCCAATCAGAGACTTGGAGATGAAATTCGGCGATCTCGGCATCCGTCACCGTCGGTGCGTCCTTGCGGCACGCTACGCACTTCATCTGCGTCAGTGTCTCCATCCCCTTGTCTCCTCTTGACTCGGCTCCTCGTACGCGCCTTCTCGTAAAGGTCAGAGTACTGCTCGCGGTAACGGGTGGCGTCCCGTCGTCCGGGTAAAGAGGTCGGACGTAGCTCCGCGTCGCCGGGATCCTAAGCGGCGGATCACCCGCAACGTCCGCCTGCTCGCACTCACGACGATCGGCTTCCCGCACACCGTGGCAGGGCTGCGGTGGATCGACGAGGTGATCGCCAGCAAAGACTGAGGCACCGCGCAGGAGACTTTGCCTGGGAAACTCGGTGGAACTCGGGCTACGCCGACCATGCCCGCACCGCGGTCGGGGTTGGCCCCGGGGGCCCCAGCTCGGGGATCGTCGGCGGCAGCCTGCCGGTCGAGCAGAGCTGCGAGTTCCGCCACTTCCCCGTGCTCGAGATCGCGGTCGGCGCTGGCGAGCATCTGTCGACGCGTACCTCGCCTGCGAGCGTGCGCGGGTCGCTGGCGCGCAGAATGACGCGCAGTAGCCTGAAACGCCTTCACTAAGGCAAACCCGAGTCATCTTGAAAACGATCTGGTGGACGACCGTATCGCCGTTCGTGAACTGAACCGTGTCCCCCGCCGCGATGGTCACGGCCCTCGGGACGTAGCCGTTCTTCGTAATCGTCACAGCCACGGTCTTCGCGCCGGCGGCGCCTGCAAGCGCGAGCGAGACGATCGCGATCGCGATCGGGCGAAGCCCGGCCGCCGCCTGACGCCCCAGGAGCGCTCAGTGCCATACGATCGCTCCCGTGCAAGCAGTGGTCGTCCGCAAGGGCGGCGCCCTCAGCTTCGAGCAGGTCGACGACCCCGTCGCCGGCCCGGGCGAGGTCGTCGTCGAGCTCCGCGCCGCGGCGGTCAACCGCCGCGACCTGCTCGTCCGAAGCCCACCGGGGCCCGCGTACCAGTTCCCTGACCGAGCACGTGCACGTACTGAGCGCCGTGCCGCCGACGACGAGCGCAGCGAACGCCTGCACCGAGAAGCCCTAGCCCGCAAGCGTTGGCGGCGCGCGAACCCCGGCCTCTCCGCCGCGCAGAAGGCAGCCCGTCCCGAGCTCCACCGCGACCGATTGGAACCGGCGGCCGAGCCGGAGCCAGGGCCAGAACCTGCACGTTCTCCAGGCCGTATCCCGAAGGTGCTGACGTGGTGAGCGAGCCCCGCGAGATCGAAGTTCTGCGCGAGCTGCTCGAATCCGACCGCGAGGAGTTATCTGGCGGAGTCCGCCAAAACGCTCGACTTTCGCGCGATCTGACACTCTTCTGGACGGGCCCGCTACGGGATCGGTCAGGTTATGCCGATGAGGCGAAGCTTCTCATCCGTGGCTTGCGAAACCTCGGGTTCTCGGTTCTAACGCACTCAGTAAAGCAGCAACATGACACACCTATGACTGGCGATCAGTCTACGGTGCGTGAACGTGAGAGGGTGGTTTCCCCGCATCATCACGTAGTTCATGTAGTTCACCTGGCCTGGGCTGATCCCTTTCCAAGCTTGCCCGCCGACCGCGTTATTTGGCGCACCATGTTCGAGACTGATGGGCTTCCTCCTAGCTGGGTACAGAGGAGTCGGCAGGTTGACGAGATTTGGGTGCCGAGCTCCTTCAACCTCGGCACTTTTGCGAATGCGGGCGTCCCGCCGAGCAAACTACGGATTCTCCATGAGCCCATTGACACCGAAAGATTCGATCCAGCGCGGGCTAATCCTCTGGAACATCTGCCGAGAGAGGCGTTCATTTTTCTTTCGGTGTTCACGTGGCAGCAGCGCAAGGGATGGGATGTTTTGCTGCAGGCATATCTCGAGGAGTTCAGCGCGCGCGAGTCGGTTGTGTTGGTAATTCGGACGGATCGATTCCCAAGACAGCACCATCGCCCGAGTGAGGAAATTGGCCGACTGAGAGAGCAATTTGGTGGAGGAGATCCGCCCCCGATTTTTCTTATACCACCTGTCACAATCAGGGACATGCCGCGCCTTTATGCGAGTGCGGATGCATTTGTTTTGGCGTCTCGTGGCGAAGGCTGGGGGAGGCCGCTCATGGAAGCTATGTGCATGGGATTACCAACGATTGGAACGCGGTGGGGCGGAAGTCTGGAGTTCATGAACGAGAAGAACAGCTACCTCGTGGATTGCGAACTAAAGGATGTCTCAGAGGCCGCGGCGGCGGAGTATCCACTCTTCTCAGGCCAGCGCTGGGCCGAAGCCTCCATCGAACATCTGCGAAGTCTCATGCGACACGTCTACGAGGATCGGGAGGACGCCGCGACTCGCGGGGCTCAGGCGCGACGGGAGGTGGTGGCAAGATTCGACGTATCGCGTATTGCGATCGACGCCGCCCGCAATCTTCAGCTTCCAGTAAGAGCGCAGCCAGACTCGGTAGGGCAGGAGTAGGTCGGAGTCGGAGCCTGTCAACCGATGAGACAGCTTGGTCGGGAATCTCGTAGACGCGTCCACAAGTTCGGTGGTCATGCGGCGAGCGCGAGCTGCGGCTCGTTCGTGTCGATCCGGGCGAGCAGGCGGTCGAGGTCTGTGCGGGTGAAGGTCCACTGGAACGGTTGGGCGATCTGGCGGTAGTGCTCGCCGAAGGCGAGGAGTCGCTGGGCGAGGGCGTCGAGCGAGTCGAAGTCGTTGGGGGTGAGCGCCTTGCGTTGCACGATCGAGAAGTAGAGCTCGATCTGATTGAGCCAGGAGGCGTGGATCGGCAGGTGGACGAGGCGCAGGTTCGGCCAGGCGCCTTGGAGCCGCCGGATCGAGGCGTTGCCGGCGTGCGAGCTGCCGTTGTCGACGATCCAGTAGACGGTGCGCGCCGAGGCGTAGCGCTCGCTGGTCATGACTTGCTCGACGAGGCGCCCGAACGGCTCGATCCCGGTCGCTTCCTCGACGCGATCGAACAGCCGGGCGTGGTGGACGTCCCAGGCGGCCAGGTAGGCGAGCGTGCCGTGGCGGAGATACTCGAACTCGACCAGCGCCGGCCGCCCCGCGGCGGGCGGCACCGTGGGGTGGTGACGAGTGCCTGCAGCTGCGACTTCTCGTCGGCGCAGACCCCAAGCCCCGCGATCACGACGCCGAAGCGGTCCCGCGGCCGCTGACGTTTCGCTCCCGAGAGAACCAGGGAAGGCCCCGAAGCTCGGGCTAGCCGCCCGCCGGCTCCACGGGTCGCGACGAGGGGGCCGGAAGACGCGGGGAGCCTACACCCCGATGCGCGACATCGGGACGGAGGAAACGCGGAGCCTTCGCCGGGCTGGGCGATCGTCCCTTGTTCCCTCCGCTTTCCTCTCGATCAGGCGGCGGGTCGGGGTCGAGACGGGAGCCGCGCTCGAGCAGCGTCTCATAAACGCGGAGGGTCTCGCGCGCGGTGCGATCCCACGAAAAGCGGGCGGCATGCGCGAGCCCGCGCTCGATGAGGTCAGACGGCGGGTCGAGGATGAGTGTCCGGATTGCGTCGGCGAGTGCCCGCTCATCGCGCGGCTCGACGAGGAGGGCGGCAGGGCCTGCGATCTCCGGCAAGGAGCCAGCGGTCGAGACGACAACGGGGCAGCCGCAGGCCATCGCCTCAAGGGGCGGGAAACCGAAGCCTTCGTACAGCGATGGCCAGGCGAGGCAGGCGGCGCCCGAATACCAGGCGGAGAGATCTTCGTCGGGCACGTGCTCCGTGAAGACGACATCGTCATCGAGCCCGAGCGCCCGGACGAGCGCAAGTGTCCGCGCCCGGAAGGGCGCCTCGCTCCCGCCCGGGCCGCCGACCTTGACGAGTTTGAGATCGCTCAAGCACCGCTCGCGCTTGAGCGCGGCGAACGCGCGCAGAACCGCGGCGAGGTTCTTGCGCGGGTGCTCGGAGCCGACGAAGAGGACGTAGCGCTCGTTGAGCAGCCGCCGCTCGACGGGCCGAAACCGCGCGTGGTCGATACCTTCGTGCACGACGAAGATCCGCTCCGCGGGGACACCGAGGTGGCGGACGATGTCGCGCTTGGTCGTCTCCGAGACGGCGATCAGCGCGGTTGCGCCAGCGACCCCGGCGTAGTCGAGTCGGAGGAGCAGACGGTCGCGGAGGTTCGGCCGGTGGATGAAGACATCCTGGCGCTTGAGGTCGAAGAAGCGGATGAGATCGTGCACCGTGACGACGTACGGGCGCGAGAGAAAGCGGCCGTAGCGGGCGAGGTGGTGGTGGGGAAAGTGAACGAGCCGGCCGGACGCCCCGCGCAGCAGGCGCACGTGGTCAAGATCGGCGACCAGGAGCTGGAGTGACCGCCGCGAGAGGAGCGGCACCCCGAAGAGGTCGCCGGTTCGCACGTAGCCGTCGATCTCGACCGCCCGAACGTCGAGTCGCGCGGCGAGCTCACACGCACAGCGGTCGAGCGAGCCGGTTCCCGCGGTCGTGGCGAGGACAACGCCCGACGCGACCGCGGTCCCCGTGTCGATCGTCGCCGTCGTGGCCCGACGTTCGGGGGCCGAGACAAACAGCCGCCCTGATTCGTCACGACCCACACCGTCGGTATCCCATCGTGTGTACGCCGAAAACGGAGCCGCTCTTTCGACGGATCGGAGCGCACCACGCCTCGAGGGTTGGGCGCCCGGCGTGCCGGCATCCTCTCGCTCCACGCCCCTTACGCTGGGGACTGAGGCGCTGTTCGACGGCAAGGGCATTTCTTCACCCTCTCACGCCGGTGTCGGCCACGTTCTCTCATCGGTCGCCAACGCCGAGACGAGTTCCGCGACCATCTTCGCCGTCATCCCGGCCTGGCCGGCACACGTTCGAGCGCGCATCCGCCGCAAAACCCCATGGGCAAGGCAAAAATCGGGCCGCGGGGGGCGAGCTCGCGGATCAGGCCGGCTCGAGCGCTGCTAGCGCAGACAACAGCGGTCGGCAGCCTCGGCAACCCCCTGCTGTCCCAGGAAAAGCCGCAAAGCGCGCGTGTTCAAGCCGTTTTCGAAGTTATGTCCCGCGGGCCGCGTCACCGGTAGAGCCCCGGGCTCGGGATCAACCCTCCAGAACCGGCCAGGCGGCGCTCCTGCGGGCCCCTGCCGTTCCGCGTGTGGGTCTCCCACGTGTGTGTGCTCTTGATGACGCAACGAAGCGAGTCAGCTGGGCTTCCTCGCACTTCGGCTCGTCGGCGACACCAAAGCCGGCTCCGCCCCAGCGGACAGGACGAAAGCGTGAGCACGGGCCCGGTGAACGGCTCTCCATCGCCTTACTTTCGCCCCATGATCGGCTCAGGGTGGGTGCCGGCAGGCGCCTGCGAGACTCCCGGCGACCGTGGAGGGATTCGTCGACGTTCATTCGCACGCGGTTCCCTCGGGCGACGACGGGGCACGCTCGATCGAGGAGGCCGTGGAGCTGTGCGGACTCGCGCGGGCGGGAGGAACCCGCGTTCTGTTCGCGACACCCCACGCGCACGCCGCATGGGATCGCTACCCGCTGACGCTCGAGCGGGAGCGCCTCTTCGAGGAGGCGTTTCCCGTCGTCTCGCGGGTCGTCTCGGGGTGGGGCTTGGATCTGCGGCGCGGCTTCGAGGTCTTCCCGACCGAGCTGCATGACCGTGACCCGCACGAGTTCCTGCTGGAGGGAACGCGCGCCGTCCTGCTCGAGTTCCCCGGGTCGTGGCTCGACTTGGCGGACGACAGCTCGCTCGTGCTGGAAGCGGCCGACCGCCTGTTGGCGGTCGAGCTCGTCCCCGTGATCGCCCACCCGGAGCGTTCGCTCGGGCTCCGGGCTGACTTCGGGATCGCGCGCGCGCTCGTCGAGCAGGGCTGCCTGCTGTGCCCGAACGGCGACTCGGCACTGGGCGAGAACGGGCCCGTCGCCGAACAGGCCTTCTGGCGGCTGCTGGACGAGGGCCTGGTCGCGCTCGTCGCTTCCGACGGTCACAGCAGGAAGCGGCCGCCGCGGCTCGATCAGGCCCACCACCTGCTTGTCAAACGCTACGGGGAGGCGTCGATCGCAATGCTGTTCGACGGGTCCGCCATACCCTGGATCCGGTAGCTCAGCGGAACCAACGCCATCTCCAGGCAGCGTGTCGCGCTTCCGCCAAACTGCGACAGCAGTGATGGCAGTCGAGCTCGACCGTTTCTGCCCGCCGCTCGCTGAAGCGGGAGGGCGGAAGCGGCGATGCGGTCAGGTTGAGCTTCGTGCGCCTCTGCGGCCGCCGGCCCGAAGCGCCCTGCTGCCCGCGGGGAGCGAGCTCCTCCTTGTTCAGGGTGAGGCTGGAGGCGAGCGGTGACTCGAAGCCGGTGACTATACCGGCCATCGGTTACCGTTCATCTCCCTGCAGGCGGCCTGCCTCGCCGTCGGGCGCCTGCTAGCGCGCGACTCTCGCCGAGCAGGCGAACCTCGTCCAGTACGACGGCCTCTTCGGTCCACAAGCCGTGACGCTCGAGCGTATGGCGCCGACGCCGGGCTGCTACTGCCGGTCGCACGCGGCGACGATCGAGCGCGTCCGCGAGATGCGGCGCGCCCGCGCCCGCGCCGGTCGCTGACGGCGAGGGACTAGGTCTCGCCGCTCGTGTCGGGCGCGCCGGCGCGAGTGTAGACGCCGATCTCCGACTCGATCAGCCCCGGCAGCGAGACAACCGAGCGCGCCAGTGGCGTGCTCTTGCGGCGCATGGGCTGGGCCGCCCCCCGCGCCTCGATCTCCTCAAGAACGCCGATCGCCATCAGCCGAGCCAGGTGGCCCTGTACCTGGCTCGGGTGGCGATCGATGCGCTGCGCGATCTCGTAAGCGTGGAACTGGCTGCGGCGCAGCCGCGCCAGCTCGGCCAGCACCTCGTACATCGAGTCGCCGCCGAACAGGCGGCCATGGGCGGAAACCGGCGTGCGCGTCCGGGCCATAGAGTATTTCTACTTTAAGTGGAAACCCTCTCGACTCGCTTACGATGACGCCCTCGACCGTGCGCCGACCTCGCTTCTGCCGCAGGCCGCTCCAGCCGTTCGCCTCGGAGGCCGATATGACGGCCGTCGCCGCGGCGCACTGGCGCCGCTGGTGGCCGGGCGAGCGCTCGCCAGACTTCATTGCCGCCGAGGTGGTAGCACCGGGCGCGACAGCCGACCTCGTCGCCGGCGCGTTCGACTACGAGGCCGTGGCCGCGCGTCGCGCCGCAGACGTAGCGCCGCTTACCGACTGGACGAGTCTGCTCTGCTCCCTCGTCTGCCGCGAACCGATGTCGGCGACCGAAATTGCCGTCACTGTTGGACTGAGCTCCTCCGGGGCCCGACGCTCTTTGTCGACGGCGACGGCGAGCGGCGCACTGCTCCGCGACGGCCGCCACTTCATGCTCAACCAGGATTGGCGATCCACGATGACCCGCCTCGTCGCGATCGAACTCAAGCTGCACGACTGGCAGAAGGGCCTCGTCCAAGCGGCGCGCTATCGGCGCTGGGCCAACGCCAGCTGGCTGATCCTCGGCGCGGCCGCCGTCGAGCAAGCCGAGCCGAACGTGCGTCAAGCCGGGGTTGGCCTAGCGCGTCTTGGGTCGGACGGCGGCTGGACGAAGGCGCACACAGCAAGGCGCGCGCGGCCGAGCTACGGCGTCGAGCGCCGCTGGGCGGAGGAGCAGGTACTCGCCCAGGCGCTGCTCGCCGGTTGGCGACTTGATGAAGTCAGAGCACGCGAAGCCACGTTTGCAGGTGTACCGGCCGTGGCGACGGGCTGAGCGGCGCCCTCGGCACGATGTTCTTCCAGTCCCTCTCCGCCTGACGGATCAGTCCTTCAATCGCCTGATGCCGCTGGCCGACTGGCGCTGACGCAACCGTCTCGGTCAGCTGGCCGAGGCAGGAGAGCCCGTGTTGCTGCGCCGCCGGCAACCACGCGGCCCCACCGGCGAGCGCGCTGCAGAAACTGCAAGCGCAGGCGAGGTAGCCCGCTTGCGCTGCCAGCTCGTCATGCTCGTCGTCGCGGAAACGCCGCAGCAACGACGGCTCGAAGAACCACTTGATGTCCGGCGGCTTCGGCTGCCCCGGCTTCGCGCCGCCGCCTCCGCGCCAGCAGTCGA
>JBCKBY010000054.1:0-13644 GCA_038910715.1 Gaiellaceae bacterium | reverse complement strand
AGCGCGTTGTAGCGTGAGTGAGCGGAATCGGCATCCTCTGCGGCCAAGCGCTCATAGAGGCGGTGCTCCGGAGAGGCGATAGGTGCCTCCGCCGGGATACCGAGCGGTACGAGCCGCGCTGCTCCTATCGACACGATCAGCGACTCGATCGTCTCGAGCCCGCGTCCGAGATCCGCGATGCCGGTGCTGACGAGGTCGCTGCCGGGTAGCCCCGTTCCGAGGTCAAGGGTGTTCGCGGCCACGTGCTTCAGGATAGGTGACACGTTCGTCATGAAGGCTCCGGAAGGTCGTCATCGCGCTCCGGGAGGCGTAGTCGTCACAAGAGTGTGCCGACCGCCATTGACCCTTGACGGCGACGTGGTCATACTCTACGTATGTCGCAGATGATTACGGTCCGTATGTCAGAGGGCCGAGTCGAGCGGCTCGACGCACTCGTCGCGTCGGGCGCCTACGGCACGCGAGCGGAGGCGGTGCGCGCCGCGGTCGACCGACTCCTCGCGACTCTCGAGAGCGAGGCGATCGATAGCGCGATCATCGATGGGTACACCCGGATTCCGCAGACGGAGGAGGAGCTCAGGTGGGCCGAGGCTGCGGGGCGGCGGTCGATCGTCGAGGAACCGTGGTGAGGCGAGGGGAGGTCTGGTGGGTCGACGACCCCGACGTGGGCCGGCGACCACATCTGGTTCTCGCCCGAGACGCCGCCGTGCCCGTGCTCAACGCGTTGATCGCCGTACCCGCCACGCGGACGATGCGCGGGCTCCCGACCGAAGTCGAGATCGGGCCTGCCGACGGGATGCCCGACGCGTGCGTGCTGTCACTCGACAACGCCACGCTGATGCCGAAGGCGTACTTCCGCGAGCGGATCTGCACGCTCGGCCCGGAACCCATGGCTCGCGTGTGCCGCGCGCTCGGGATCGCCACGGGCTGCGCGGCCTGAGCGCTCTTACGCGGGCGCGAAGAGCTCGATCTCGGCGTCGTGACCCTGCGCAGCGGCGAGCCGAGAATCGCAGGTGATCAGCGGTGCGGGAAGCAGCTCAGCGAGGGCCACGTACACCGCGTCGTACATGCTGAGCGCGTCCCGCAGCTGCCATGCGCGCTCGAGCAACAGAGCGTGCGGATAGAGCGTCATGCTCATCTCGGCTGCGTTCCTCCGCGCGAGGAAAGCGCCGTCCGTCGAGAGCTCGCCGCGTGCGACGAGACCTCGCACGGCGTGGGTCACCTCGACATCGATCAGGTGCGGGGCATGGAGCGTGCCGCCCCGATCCAATCTCTCCGGGAGCCCATCGATCCGCCGGTAGGCCACGACCTCCACCACGGCTGACGCGTCGACGACGATCACTCGGGCGGGATCGGCCCACGCGCTTCGCGAATGATGTCGACGATCGACTGCAGCGAGACGTTGTTCGGAGGTTGCGACCGGATACGAGCGAACAGCTCCTCCATCGTCGGCTTCTCGGCCATCGTGACGAGCTCGCTCCGGAGGTACTCGGACATCGACATCCCGGCGGCGGCAGCTCGCGCCCGGAGCACGGCGTGCACGTCGTCGGGAACGTCACGGATCTGGATCGCCTTCGGCATCGCCATCCTCAGGATACAACCAGAGTGCATGCAGTGCACGCAAGATGCCTTCTAGGGTCATGTCCCGATAGGCTGGGGCGCATGTGCCGGAACATCAAGACGCTCCACAACTTCGAGCTGCCGGCGACCGTGGACGAAGTGCGCGCGGCCGCGCTTCAGTACGTCCGCAAGGTGAGCGGAACGCAGAAGCCGTCGAAGGCCAACGAAGCTGCGTTCGCCCGTGCGGTTGACGAGGTTGCCCACATCACGCGCCATCTGCTCGCCGATCTTGTGACGACCGCTGCTCCGCGAGATCGCGAAGTCGAGGCCGAGCGAGCGCGCGAGCGCGCCGCGCAGCGCTTCGGCCACGCTGCGTAGCTACGTCGCCGGAGTCGCGAGCTTGTCGCGCAGGTATCGCAGGTACGGCTGTGGGTCGATCGGGCCGCCCACGACCCGCTCGATCGTCTCGGCAGGCGTGAACTTCCGGCCCAGCGCATAGATGTTCTCGCGCAGCCACATGTGCAGCTCGCCGAAGTCGCCGCGCTCGATCTGCTCGTCGACATCCGGGATCGCACCGCGGACCTTCTCCCAGATCTGAACGGAGAGGACGGTGCCGAGGAGGTACGTCGGGAAGTAGCCGAAGCCCCCTCCAGACCAATGCGCGTCCTGGAGGACGCCGAGGGAGTCGTTCGGCACCTGGAATCCCATGAGCTCCTCGAAGCGCGCGTTCCATGCCGCCGGGAGATCCGCGACTGCCAGCCGGCCCGAAACGAGCTCTTGCTCGAGCTCGAAGCGGAGGATGACGTGCAGGCCGTAGCTCATCTCGTCGGCGTCGACGCGGATGAACGTGCGGCGGGCCCGATTGACGGCACGGTGGAACTCTTCGACCGTCACCCGTCCGAGCTTCTCCGGGAAACTCTCCTGAACGCGGGGGTAGAACCAGTGCCAGAACGGCAGGGAGCGGCCGACCACGTTCTCCCATAGCCGGCTCTGCGACTCATGAAGCGCGGCCGATCCTCCGGAGCAGAGCGGCGTGCGGTCGAGAGAAGGGCTCACGCCCCACTCGTAGAGGCCGTGGCCGCACTCGTGCATTGCAGTGAAGAGCGAGTTGAGGTCGTCCTCGGAGTAGCGCGTGGTGAGCCTGATATCTCCGAGCCCGAAGGTCGTCTCGAACGGGTGGACGGTCGTATCCAACCGGAACTGATCCCAGGTCGCTCCGAACTGCTCGATGAGCTCACGGGAAAGTGCTGCTTGCCTCTCGATCGAGAACGGCCCCCGCATGAAGTCGTCCGTCTCATCCGTCGCGCGCGTTGCGACGAGCGACACCAGTTCGGGCTCGAGAACGGCGAACACGGCACGGATCTCGTCGGTCTTCATCCCGGGCTCGAAGTCGTCCAGAAGGACGTCGTAGGGGTCGTCGTACGGAGCGAAGCACTCGATGTAACGGCGGCGGAGATCGACCATGCGCTCGAGCCAGGGTCGGAACGAAGCGAAGTCCGACTCCTCGCGTGCTTTCACCCACACCTCGTACGACTGGGCCGTAGTCCTCATGTACTCGACAGCGAGGTCTGCAGGCACTCTGCGGGCTTTGCTCCAGTCGCGGTGCGCGACCCGAATCAGGCATGCATCGTCGGAGTCTGCTGGAAGCGCGTCCGCATAGGGGCCAAGCTCTTCGAAGAGCTCACCGAGTCGCTCGTCCACCTCGTGCTCGTGGTGGATGGCTTCGAGCGTCGCGAGCTGAGATGCGCGCGACGGGTTTCCTCCCGGCGGCATCCAGACGGTCATGTCCCACATGAGGACCGACCCCGCGCGCCTGAGGTCGGTGAGCGTGCCGAGACGGTCTTTGAGATCCACGAGCGCCGGTTCCATGGCGCGGGACTCTACCCGCGCGGAAACGAGCGCCGTCCCGCCTCGGCGAATGACGCTCCATCCCAGGCGAGCGTGACGATCGTGAGCGACTTCTCGTCGCTCTCGTACACATTGAGCCCTTGCGCCTCGCCCGAGCGATGTGGCCGCGGTCGGCCGAAGCCGGGTGCGGTGGCGAGAACGAGCGAGCCTGTTCGACCGTCGGCGGCGGCCTGGAACTCTCGGACCTCGGTGACCGACGCTTGGTGCACGTGGCCACCGACGACGAGCTCGGCGCCGGCGTCGGCGAGCGTCGCCAGAACCTGGCTGCGCCGACTCAACGGACGCTTTCGAGCGGCGCGCCAAGGAGGTGCCGTCAGGTGGTGGTGGAGAGCCACGATCCGGAGAGCCGACTCCGGCGCCTCGCGTAGGCGTGCGGTCATCCGCTGCAACGCTGCGTCTTCGACAGCGCCTCCCTGCTGGCGCCACGGGCGAACCGAGTTGAGCGCGACGACGATGAGCCCGGGCGACGCATGGATCGGCTCAACGGGTCCGAAGATGCGCTCCCACTCCGCGAACGGTCGCGTGAAGCGGGCCAGGAGGGTGTACGGGATGTCGTGGTTCCCCGGAACAACGAGGTATCTCGTGTCGAGGCTCTCGAGGATCTCGCGCGCCTGCTCGAGCTCCACGCGGCGTCCGCGGTGGGCGAGATCGCCGGTGGCAAGCACGAGGTCTGGTCGAAGCTCCGACACCAGCTGGTGCAGGGCCGCGTTCGGCTCGGGTGCGTCGCGTCGGCCGATGTGCAGGTCGGAGACGTGGAGGACGCGTGCGGTCACCGCCGGGGCAGGCTATACACTTGCGTCGTGGCGGACGAGTCGCCAGAGCTGTTCGACGACATCTATCTCGGTCTTCGAGCTGGCGGAGCTGCACGCAAACAGCGCCGCGGAGAGCCCCTCTCGGTCGAGGAAGAAGAAGCGATCGGCCGTTGGCAGCGCCTGTCGCTGTGGCGGCGGTTCATCGCGATCGGGGCGTTCGCGCTCGGCACGTTCGGCCTTGGGTTCACGGTTGGCGGGCTCATCTTCGGCCGCTGGCGTACCGCCCGGCGGTAGCGTCAGACGCCCCCGGATCGACCACGGCTGCAGTGAGCCAGGCGGCGCACGCACTCGGGCGCACGCCGCCTGTTGTGCCGAATCGCGGCGCTAGGCGAAGGCCCCCATCGCTTCAGTGAACGCGCCCATGAGCCGCTCGAGGCGCGCTCCGGTGCTGGCGCCCACCACGCCCACGTTGTTTACGACGAGCCCGGCGCGAAGGATCATCGTCTGGAACTCGTGGTCGACCCGGAGTGCCGACAACCTCTCCGCGTCACCACGGACGAAGAAGAATCCGTCGAGATCGCCTCCGTGAGGCTCGAGGAAGACTGGCTCGACACTTTCGATCGTGCCGTCACTCTGGAGGCCCCCGAAGTACTCCATGAGGGCGCTGAACGTCTCGACGGCTTCCGCCTCGCGACCTCGGACGACCTCGCCCCAGCCGATGAAGAGACCGGCGTCTGCCATTGCCCACCTCCTGGGTTGGTTCGCGCCAGCATACCGCACACACGAACGTCTGTTCGACTCGGTAGAATGGCGCGCCTATGACGAAGGTCGATGAGCTCGTCGTCCACGGGGCGCGAGAGCACAACCTGAAGAACGTCACGGTCCGCATTCCGCGGAACGCGCTCGTCTGCGTGACCGGGCTTTCCGGCTCCGGTAAGTCGTCGCTCGCATTCGACACGATCTATGCAGAGGGGCAGCGCCGTTACGTCGAATCGCTCTCCGCGTACGCACGCCAGTTCCTGCAGATGATGGAGAAGCCGGACGTGGACTCGATCGACGGCCTCTCACCCGCGATCTCGATCGACCAGAAGACCACCTCGCGCAACCCGCGCTCGACGGTGGGCACCGTCACCGAGATCTACGACTACCTGCGCCTGCTCTATGCACGGATCGGGCGGCCGCATTGCCCGGTCTGCGGTCGGCCGATCGCTGGGCAGTCGCTCGACCAGATCGTCGAGCAGGTGCTCCGCCTCCCGGAAGGGACGAAGTTCACGGTCAACGCGCCGGTTGTCCGCGACCGCAAGGGCGAGCACAAGGACGTTCTCGAGGAGTTGCGCCGCGACGGCTTCACGCGCGTGAAGGTGGACGGCGAGCAGCTATTGCTCGAGGAGGAGATCTCACTCGACAAGAAGTTCAAGCACACGATCGAGGTCGTCGTCGATCGCCTCGTGATGAAGGCGGATCTCCGGCAGCGGCTCACGCAGTCGATAGAGACCGCGACATCGCTCGCTGCTGGACTCGTCGTCGTCGACGTGATGGACGGCGACGCTCTGCCTGATGACTCGAATGCCCAAGGGCATTCGAGTGTCACGTTCTCGGAGAACCTCGCGTGCCCCGAGCACGGGGTCTCGCTCCCAGAACTGGAGCCGCGCGTCTTCTCGTTCAACTCGCCGCACGGCGCCTGTCCGCGCTGCACGGGGCTCGGCTCCCAGCTCGAGATTGACCCCGACCTCCTCGTCCCGGACACGTCGATCTCGATCAACGAGGGCGCGCTCGTGCCGTGGACGATCGGGAGCCAGAACTTCTACGACTCGGTGATCGAGGCGATCGCCGAGCGCTACGAGATCTCGCTCGACACGCCGTGGCGTGACCTGGCGTCCGAAGAGCAGGATCGCTTCCTCTACGGAACGGGCGGCGACCGGATCTTCGTCGTCTACCGGAACCGGATGGGGAGGAAGCGCCAGTACACGATGGCGTTCGAGGGGCTCGTGAACAACCTTCAGCGCCGCTACAAGGAGACGGACTCGTCGCAGCAGCGCGATCGGATCGAGGAGTACATGAGCTTCCGGCCCTGCCCAGAATGTGGGGGCGCGCGGCTCAAGCCGGAGGTGCTGGCGGTGAAGATCGGCGGGGACTCGATCCACGCGTTCACGCGGATGTCGGTGACGGCCGCCCTCCGCTTCGTCGACGAGCTCGAGCTGACGAAGACCGAGGAGCTCATTGGCCGGCGGATTCTCAAGGAGGTGCGCGAGCGCCTGACCTTCCTCGAGAACGTCGGCGTCGGCTACCTCCAGCTCGACCGGGCGGCGAAGACGCTCTCGGGCGGCGAGGCGCAGAGGCTCCGCCTCGCGACGCAGATCGGGTCGCAGCTCGTCGGCGTTCTCTACATCCTCGATGAGCCGTCGATCGGCCTTCACCAGCGCGACAACGGCAGGCTCATTCACACGCTCGAGAAGCTCCGCGACGTCGGCAACACCGTGCTCGTCGTCGAGCACGACGAGCAGATGATGCGCGCGGCCGACTGGGTCGTCGACCTCGGGCCGGGTGCCGGTGAGCACGGCGGCGAGATCGTCGGCGAGGGCACGGCCGAGACGATCGCGTCCACGCCCGGTTCTGTCACGGGCCAGTTCCTGTGCGGCGAGCGGAGGATCCTCGTCCCGCCCAGGCGCGGAGAGGACGAGCGCGGCTGGTTCTCGGTGCGCGGCGCCTCGATGCACAACCTCAAGGGGATCGACGTCGACTTCCCGGTGGGGAGATTCGTCGCCGTGACCGGTGTGTCCGGCTCGGGCAAGTCCACGCTGGTGAACGAGATCCTCTACAAGGCTCTCGCGAACCGGCTCAACAAGATGCGGACGAAGCCCGGCGACCACGAGAGCGTCGACGGGATCGACGTCTTCGACAAGGTCATCGACATCGACCAGACTCCGATCGGGCGGACGCCACGCTCGAACCCGGCGACGTACACCGACCTGTTCACGCACGTCCGCGAGCTCTACTCGCTCACGCCGGAGGCCAAGATCCGCGGCTACAAGCCGGGCCGGTTCTCGTTCAACGTCCGCGGGGGCAGGTGCGAGGCGTGCAAGGGCGACGGGACGATCAAGATCGAGATGCACTTCCTGCCCGACGTCTACGTCCCGTGCGACACCTGTCACGGGCACCGCTATAACCGCGAGACGCTCGAGGTGCGCTTCAAGGGGAAGTCGATCTCGGACGTGCTCGAGATGTCCGTCGAGGAGGCGCTCGAGTTCTTCGCGAAGATCCCGAAGATCCGCCGCCGCCTGCAGACGCTCCACGACGTCGGTCTCGACTACATCAAGCTCGGGCAGCCGGCGACGACGCTCTCGGGTGGTGAGGCTCAGCGCGTGAAGCTCGCCTCTGAGCTCTCGAAGGTCGCGACCGGTAAGACGCTCTACATCCTCGACGAGCCGACGACAGGGCTCCACTTCGCCGACATCGAGAAGCTGCTCGAGGTGCTACAGCGGCTCGTCGACAACGGCAACACCGTGCTCGTCATCGAGCACAACCTCGACGTCATCAAGCAGGCCGACTGGATCGTCGACCTCGGCCCCGAGGGCGGCGACGAAGGCGGTGAGGTGATCGCGACCGGGACGCCGGAAGACGTTGCCGAGGTCGAGGAGTCGTCCACCGGGCAGTACCTTCGCGGCGTGCTCGCGGAGCCGGCGGCAGCGGCGGCCTGAACGGACACTTGCCAGGTGGTAGATCGCATGCCATTCTGATGGTATGAGAACTACCATCGACAAGGCAGGGAGGGTCGTCGTCCCGAAGGCGATGCGCGACGAGCTCGGGCTCAACGGTGGCAGTGAAGTCGAAGTCTCGCTCGTCGACGGCCATATCGAGATCGACGTCGTCCCGACACCCGTGCGGCTGGAGCGCCGCGACGGCCACTGGGTAGCGGTCGCCGACCGAGAGATGCCGCCGCTGACCGTGGAGATGGTCCGCGAGACCCTCGAGAGCATTCGCCGCTGAGAGTCGTCGACTCGAGTTTCGCCGTCGCGGTGTTCGCGGAGTGGCATCCGCGTCACCTCGATGCTCGCTCCGCCCTCGGGCGAAGTCCGAGCATCGTCGTGCATGCAGCATTCGAGACCTACTCGGTACTCACCCGAATCAACGAACCACACCGAGTGGAACCCAACGCCGTGCGCGATTGGTTGGAGCTGGAGTTCGCCGACCGGTGGCTCGGGCTCTCGGCTGAGGCGCTCCGACTGGCGATGAACCGCCTGCCAGAACTCGGAGTCTTCGGAGGCGCCACCTACGACGGGTTGATCGCGATGACCGCTGCAGCCGAGGGAGCGACGCTCGTGACACTCGACAAGCGAGCGCTTCGCACGTACGCACTCGTCGGCGTCGACGTCGAGCTCGTCGGTTAGACGGGCACTTGCTCCGGCTGTGGGAGTCGGCCGGCGAGTGCGTCGGCGCGCTCGAGCCAGGGGGTTGCGCGAAGCCGCTCGAACGTCTCCCGCGCCTCCGCGACGAGTGGCGCGGCCTCCTCGGCGCGACCTTGCGTGACGAGCCATTCCGCGTGCTCGACCTGCGTGCAGGCGAGGAGGAACGGCGTCCCGTACTCGCGGAACGCGGCCGCCGCGATCTTGAAGCTGTCCTCGGCTCGCTGAGCGTCACCCTCGGCGGCGGCCGCGAGCGCACGGAACCGGGCCGCCTGCGCGCGGATCAGCGGCCCCGTGTCACCCGCTGACAGCGCTTCGACGACTGCCACCGCTTCCGCAGCACGATCGGCGCGGCCACTGGCGAGGGCAGCCTCGGCGATCACGAGGTCGACCCACGCTGCATCCGCATCCGTTTCGAGATCGGCCTTCATGCTCTCGATGAGCGCGAGCGCTTCCTCGGGGCGCTCCTCGGCCATCAGGACGTTGTAGTTCGTGGCGACGTACAGAGCGCGGTCCTGGAACGAGGCTGAGTGTGCGTATGGGGCGACCTTGTCCAGCGCTTCACGAGCTGTCGTCACGTCGCCGCGATGCCGGGCGATCTCCGCCGTGTTCACGTGGAGGGCCAGCGCTGGCGCTTCCAGGCCGGACGGGAGCTCCTCGGTGATCCGCACGACCTCGTCCCACTTTCCCGTCTGGAAGTAGGACTCGGACAGGTTCCCGAGACTGAACCACTCGCCTTGACGGTCGCCGATCCGGCGGGCGAGCTCGACGCAGCGGAGGGTGAGCTCCTCGGACGCGGCGAGGTTCCCGAGTCGGGTCTCGGCGCTGCTCAGATTCGTGTAGCCGCGCATCGTGGCGTGCGGGAGGTCGTTCTCCAGAGCGATCTCGAGTGCATGCCGGATGAGGGCGCGCGCGGTTTCCCAGCGGCCCTGCTGCGTTGCCAGGAGACCCTTCGTGTTGAGGGCATGCGACAGCACTTCCGGCAGCCGCAGGCGCTCGGCGACGGCGAGGGCGCGCTCGTTCCGCTCCTCCGAGAGCTCGAAGCGTCCCGCGAAATAGAGCGAGCGCGCGAGCTGGAACAGGAAGTAGGCGAAATCCTCGTCCGGTTCCTCGTCCTCGAGGACCGCGTGCGCGCGCTCCATGCGTTCGATCGCCTCGGCGAGTCGTCCGGTGCTGAACTCCACATGGGCGAGATCGCCGGACGCGCGGGCGGCGGCATGGGTGTCTCCTGAGTCCTCGAAGAGCGCTATGGCTCGAAGGAGCTGATCCCTTGCCACCTCGTCCTTACCCGCTGCTCGGGTTGCGTTACCGGCCTTGGTGAGGAGACGCGCCTCGGCGAGCGGATCGTCGGTGAGGCCGGCAGCCCGGGCGAACGAGACGGCGGCCTCGGCTGTCGCACCGAGCGACGCCGCGCGCTCGCCGGCGCGCGTGAGCGTCTCCCGCACCTTCGAGCGAAGCTCTGCGGCGTCCTCGGCGTCGGGTTCGAGGTCGAGAGCTGTCAGGTAGTGCGACGCGACGACCTCGACGACCTCCTGCTCCCGGCCGCCCCACGAGGTCTCGAAGAACTCGCCCGCGGCGAGGTGGCGCGCCTTCCGGTCACGGCGCGCGAGCGTCTCGTAGGCGACGCGGCGGACGAGGTCCTGAAGGAAGCCGTACTGGCCGCGCTCCGCCGAGCGCGGATCCAGCTCGAGGAAGAACACTTCTTTCCGAACCAGGCTGCTGAGAACGGGCTCGAGGTCGCCCTGGGACCGGCTCGACAGCGATGCGAGGGCTTCGAGCACGAACGTCTTCCCGAGGACGGACGCGTCCTGCACGATCCGGCGCTCGTCGGGGGTGAGCGCGTCGAGGCGGGCGGCAACGAGAGCGTGCAGAGTCTCCGGCACCGCGAGCGCTTGAATGTCGCCGACGAGCTTGTAGTTTCCGTTCGAGCGCTCGAGCTGGCCACGGTTGAGCAGCATCCGCACGGTCTCGACCGCGTAGAGCGGAATGCCTTCGGCGCGCGTGCGGATCGAGCCGCGGAGCTCGTCGGGGAGTCCTGGGACGAGCCCTTCGAGCAGTGTGTCCATCGCTTCGTCCGACAGCGGCTCGAGTGGCAGCCCGGTGAAACCGCCGCGGGTTGCCGATCCGAAGCCGGGTCGCCGCTCGCCGAGCTCGGGCCGCGCCAGCCCGACCACAAATATCGGCTTCGAGCGCGCCCATTCGACCAGGTACTCGACGAAGTCGAGAAGGCCGGCGTCGGCCCAGTGCAGATCCTCGAAGACGAGAACGGTCGGAGCCTCGTCCGCGAGCAACTCGAAGAAGAGTCGCCAGGCAGCGAAGAGGTCCTCCCGCTCGAATGTGGCGTCAGCAAGTCCGAGCAGGTGTGCGAGTCGCGGCTCGATCCAGTCGCGATCGCCCTGATCCGGGACATGGGCTGACACCGCCGCCGAGAGCTTCCCGGCGGCGGTCTCCGCGTCCTCGTTCTCCAGGATCTCGGCACGCCCACGCACCATCTCGGCCAGCGCCCAGTACGCGACGCCCTCCCCGTACGACGGGCAGCGCCCCTTGTGCCACCACACGTCGAGCGTGAGTCCGTCGACGTACTTCTCGAACTCCCACGAGAGCCGCGACTTGCCGATCCCGCCGATCCCGGTGACGAGGACGAGGTGCGCCCGGCTCTCCTCCGCGCTCGCCTGAAAGAGATCCTTGACGACCCGGAGCTCGCGCTCGCGTCCCACGAACGGCGCCTCGAGGCCGGCTGAGCGCCCCTCGCCGCCGCGGTTCGCGACGACGCGAAGCGCCCGAAATAGCCGCATCGGCTCCGTCTTGCCCTTGAGCTCGTGCTCGCCGGTGTCTTCGTACGCGATCGCCGCCTCACTCGCGCCGCGTGTGGTCTCGCCGACGAGGACGGTGCCCGGCTCGGCTGCCGACTGGACGCGCGAAGCGGTGTTGACGAGGTCGCCGGCAACCATGCCCTGTGCTTGGGCACCGATCGTCACGGCAGCCTCGCCGGTGAGGACTCCTGCGCGCGCCTTGAGATCGGGGTGGAGCTCGGGAACGCTCGCGACGAGGTCGAGAGCGGCACGGACGGCGCGTTCGGCGTCGTCCTCGGTCGCGGTCGGCGTACCCCAGACCGCCATGACGGCGTCGCCGATGAACTTCTCCACGGTTCCGCCGTAGCGCTCGATCACACCGCGCGCGGTCTCGAAGTACTGGGAAAGGAGCTCCCTCGTGTCTTCCGCGTCGCGGTCCTCCGATGCGGTCGTGAAGCCGACGAGATCCAGGAAGAGGAGCGACACGAGGCGGCGCTCGGCGGCGTGTGTGGCCCGTTCTGCCGGCGCGGGCGATGTCAAGCTCGCAGTCGACGCCAGAACTGCGCCGCACTCGCCGCAGAACCGCTGGCCGGGCGGATTCGAGTTGCCGCAGGAACTACAGACGGCTTGAAGTGGAGTCCCACATTCGCCGCAGAACTTCTGGCCCTCGGCGTTGACGTGGCCACACGACGCGCAGGTCATGCCGACACTTTCGCAGGACTGCGTGCGGCCTCGATGCGCTCGAGCCAACGAACCGCGCCCATCCCTTCCCACAGCTCCTGCGCTTCGTCGAGCAGCGGCTCGGCCTCTTCGATCAGGCGGAACGAGATCAAGGATCGACCGTAGTCGGTGAGCAGCTGCGCGGTCAGCCAGCGGTCGCCGGCGTTCCGGGCGGCCGCAAGCCCGACGCCGAAAGCTTCGGCCGCGGCACTTTCATCACCGGCATGGGCCGCGAGAACGCCGCGGGCGCGCCCGAGCTCTTCCACGAACCCTCTCGTTCTCTGCAGCTCCGGGACGTCGTCGAAGCGACCGACCTGGTCGCCGATCTCGGAGAGCAGGCCGTGATCATGTGCGACCGTGACGGCGCGCCCGAGCGCGCCTGCCGCACTCTGAGCGTCGCCGTATTCGAGCTCGTTCTCGATCTGCCCCCGGCATGCGTCGAGTGCTTCCTGTGCCCTCCCCTGATCGATCGCGGTCACGGCGGCGTGGAAGAGAGCCGTGCTCCGAAGCTGGATGTCCGCGGTGTCGAGCACTTCCGGTGCGACGAGTGCGAGGCGACGGCGCGCCCCGGCCGGGTCGGCGCTGTCCAGCGAGGCGTACGCAAGCCATGCCTGCATCGCGGCGACCATTCCGTGAGCACTCGGCTGCTCCGGGAAGAACTCGTCCGCGAGCGCGAACGCATCGCGCCACCGTCCCTCGATGAGCCGGAACGCGGCCTCCCACGCCGCGAAGTTCACGGTGTAGTGGCGATGCCCGCGGTGGCGGGCGAGGTCGAAGCCCTCGGTGACCATCCGCCGCGACTCCTCGCGCCGGTCGGCGTCCCACTCGTTGACCGCGAGGTTGTTGTACGCGCGGAGGGCGGTCTCGACGAGATCGTGCTCGAGGGCGACGTCGAGCGCCTCGCGGACGAGCGCTCGAGCCTCGCGCGGGTGCTCGATTCGGATGAGGAGAGACTTCGTGTTCAGCGCCTGCGAGAGCACTTCTGGGAGACGTTGGGACTCCGCGATCGCGAGCGCCTGCTCGACGCGGGGCATCGCCGCGTCGAGCTCGCCGCGGAAGAAGTGGAGCCGGGCGACCTCCGCCGCGAGCCGGGCGACGTCCTCGTCGGGCTCGTCGGCAGCGAGCAGGTCGAGAGCAGGCACCGCGAGGTCGAGCGCGTCATCGACACGCCCGAGCGCCCAGAGCGTGGTGCTGAGCGGCACCGCGGCACGCGCCGCATCATGTGCTCGCCCGGCCTCGAGGTACAGCGCGCGGCTCCGTTCGAGCCGTTCGACAGCGTCGTTGAGGTCGTCGCTTGCGAACGCGAGCTCGCCCGCTCGCTCGAGCAGCGCCGCCCGTTCGAGATCGTCGCCCGCGAGCTCGGCAGCAGCATCGAAAGCTCGCCGTGCGTCCTCCATCGCCGCGAGCGCCGCTGAGCGCTCTCCGGCGCGACGTAGCCACTCGAGCGCCTGGCGTCGGATACTCGCGGCGTCGTCGGCGTTCGGGGCCGTCTCGTAGGCGTCGCGGTAGTGA
>JBCKBY010000053.1:0-13834 GCA_038910715.1 Gaiellaceae bacterium | reverse complement strand
GTTGGATCGCGATCCGCGTCTTCCCTTGGGGCCGGTATCGCTCGATGTAGCCCTTCGGGTTCTTGGTCGCGTCGGGACTCTTCCTGATCTCGCCGGTCGCGGTGGTGGTGGTCTCCTCGTACGCCGGATCCGGGGAGAAGATGTGCCGAGCAGGGACGGCGGTATCGAAGCGCTCGTCCTCCTCCCACTCGATCTCGCCGTTGCCGAGCGGCACCGGCCAGAGCAGCGGATGCGGTTTCCGTGCTTAGGTCGGAAATCATCGACCTCGACCTCCCACGTACGCGTCGAGATCAGCCCGCCGGAACCGGAGCCTGAAGCCCTTCTCGCCGTGCCGGGGCAGCCGCCCGGCGCTTACGAGGTCGTGGATGGTCGAGCGCGCGACCTTGAGGTAGTCCGCTGCCTCGTCGGCCGTGAACCAGCCGTCTACATCGGCGCGGCTGTCGAGCGCCGCCGCGACTTTCGCTTCGACGACCTGCTCGACGTACTCGTCGAGCCCTTCGATGTTGAGGTGCACGACTGTCTCTCCTTGCTTCTGAACTTGAGAGACAGCCTGCGTCGAGCGGTTATCGTCGGGCTACAGCCGTCTTGCCCCTTCGGGGCGTGTCGTGAGCACTCGTCGGCTCACTTCTCGATGCACGCATTGTACCTACCTCGCGCGGTGTTTCCAGGGCGTTTCCTCATGGGCCGGTGCGCAAGTGGGTACATCTTGGGTACATCCGGCCTCAAAGCGCGCTTCCGAGCCGCTCGGGCTCCACCCGCTACACCAGCTCCGTCAGCCCCTCCAGGAGGCGGTCAACCTCCTCCTCGGTGTTGTAGTGCACGATGCCCGCGCGGACTGCACCGTCGTCGAGCCCGAGGTATTTCATCGTCTCCACGGCGTAGTAATCACCGAACCAGACGGCGACGTCGCGTTCGCCGAGGAACGTCGCGACCTCCTTCGGCGAGCGACCTGCGATGTTGAAGCAGAAGGTGGGAACCCGTTTATCCATGCCGTTTATCCCGTACAGCTCGACTCCGTCGGGGAGCCCGGCGAGGAACCGCTCGCCGAGTGCACGCTCGTGCGTCTGGATTGCTTCCCACCCGATGCTCTCGATGTAATCGACGCAGGCGACGAAGCCCGCGAGCAGCTCGTGCTGGAGCGTGCCGAGCTCGAAGCGGTGCCCGACGGGCTGGTCCGCCGCGGGGCGCACCTTGTAGGGCCGCCAGGATTCGAGCAGCTCTCGCTTTCCGTAGGCGAGACCCATGTGCGGGCCGAAGTACTTGTACGGCGAGCAGATGAGAATGTCGACGTCCCAGGCGGTGACGTCGATCGACCCGTGCGGGGCGTAGTGGACGGCGTCCGCCCAGGCGAGGGCACCGGCCTCGTGCGCGAGGTCGACGATCCGGCGGACGTCCGGCGCCGTCCCGACCGAGTTCGCGGCGACCGGAAAGGCGACGACTCGCGTCCGCTCGGACAGCTGTGCAGCGAGGTCGTCGTGGTCGAGCTCGAGCTCCTTCGTCAGCCCGGCTGTCCGCACCACGATTCCGAGGTCGTGGGCGAGCTCGAGCCAGGGAGACACGTTCGCATCGTGGTCGAGCGCCGTCACGACGATCTCGTCGCCGGCGCGGAGCGTCCGCGCGAACGCGCGCGTCAGGAGGAAGTTGAGAGCGGTCATGCTCTGCCCGAACGCGACCTCGCCGCCCGAGCAACCGAGGAACGCTCCCGCGCGCTCGTGCGCGAGCTCGACGAGCTCATCCGTGCGACGGCTCGTCTCGTAGGGCGCTCCGACGTTTGCGTTCGACTCCCTGAGGTAGCCGGCGATCGCCTCGATGACCTCGTCCGGGCACTGCGTTCCGCCCGGCCCGTCGAAGAACGCGAGCCGTCGCTGCAGCGCCGCGAAGCGCGCGCGGACGGACGTGATGTCGAGAACAGCAGTGCTCATGAGATCTCCTCGCCGTTGACGTTCCAGCGATGATGCGGGCGTGTCTCCAACGAGTTGCTGACGAAGCAGCCACGCTCGGCCTTGGCGATCAGCTCCCGCACGGCGTCTCGCTCCGGTGGAGGGTCGAGCTCGATCTCGAGTCGCGATTCGATGTCCACGAACGCGTACAGCCCATCTGTCTCGCGCTTCGTAACGGTGCCGTGCGCTCGCCCCCAGCCGGCAACATCGAGGCTGGCCCTTCGCGCGGAGTAGTCCATGCTCGCCAGGGTGCAGCGAACGAGAGCTGCCAGCACGAGGTGCTCCGGCCACCACCTCGTCCTCACGCTGGAGGGCGCCGCCGCCGAGCCCGCTCCGCGCTGCCCTATCGCGGTCGACGCTGACTTCGAACTCGAGAATCCGCGGTTTGACGGCCACACGGAGCAGCCTACCGGGCGTCATCCGGGCTCTGGCCTAGGCTGCGGGCCACATGGAGCGGCTCCGGACGCTTAGCGAGGCGGAGTGCTACGAGCGCTGCTACGGCTGGCGCTACACCGAGGACACCGTCAAGGTCGTCTACCGCGAGCCCGACCTGCGAACCGAGCCGGCGGATGTGGGCGAGCGCCTCCGCATGCTGCTCGAGCTCCGCCTGGACGCGCGCCAAGTCGACGCCGCCTGACGCACGAACCACGGTCGTCGTAGGCTTCGACGATGCTCGTCTGCCCGAACTGCGCTCACGAGAACCCTGAGGGCGCCAGTTTCTGCAACACGTGCGCCGCTCCCCTCGCGGGCGAGGCGACGACTGCCCCGCGTGAGGAGCGCAAGGTCGTGTCCGTCCTCTTCGCCGACCTGGTCGGGTTCACGTCGCAGTCCGAGCAGCTCGACCCCGAGGACGTGCGGGCGATCCTCTCTGGCTACCACGAGCGCGTGCGCTCGGAGCTGGAGCGCTACGGCGGCACGGTCGAGAAGTTCGTCGGCGACGCCGTCATGGCGCTGTTCGGCGCGCCTGTCGTGCACGAGGACGACCCAGAGCGTGCGGTCCGCGCTGCGCTCGCGGTTCGCGGCTCGATCGCCGAGTTGAACGCGGGCGATCTCGCGCGCGACCTCCACGTCCGGATCGGGATCACCACCGGCGAGACGCTCATCCGGCTCGATGTGCGCCCCGAGGAGGGTGAGGGCATGGCCGCAGGAGACGTCGTCAATACGGCGGCGCGGTTGCAGGCGGCCGCTCCGCCCGACGGCATCCTCGTCGACGAGACGACGTACCGAGCGACCGACCGCGTGATCGGATACGGAGAAGAACTGAAGATCGACGCGAAGGGCAAAGCCGACCAAGTCATCGCCTACGAGGTGGTCGAGGCCCGGTCGCGCTTCGGCGTCGACGTTCACCAAGGCGGCCGGACGCCCCTCGTGGGCCGGTCTGACGAGCTCCAAGCGCTGGCGGATGCGCTGGCTCGTGCTCGCCGTCTGCGAGAGCCTCAGTTCGTGACGCTCGTGGGCGTCCCCGGAATCGGCAAGTCGCGGCTCGTCTTCGAGCTCTTCCGTCGCGTGGAGGACGACCCTGAGCTCGTCGCCTGGCGGCAGGGTCGTTGTCTCCCGTACGGCGAGGGTGTGGCGTACTGGGCGTTCGCCGAGATGGTGAAGGCGCAGGCGGGGATCCTGGAGACGGACACGGGAGACGAGGCAGGGGGAAAGCTCAGTGCCGCTGTCGCCGACGTCGGAGTCGACGAGCGCGAGGCGGCTTGGCTCGAGCGGAACCTGCGCCCGCTTCTCGGCCTTGCCGCCGAGACCGAGCTCGGGGGCGATCGCCACGGCGAAGCGTTCGCGGCCTGGCGCCGCTTCCTCGAGGCGCTCGCCGACAGGCGCCCGTTGGTTCTCGTCTTCGAGGACCTGCATTTCGCCGACGACGGGATGCTCGACTTCGCGGACTACCTCGCCGGCTGGTCGAGTGGTGTCCCGTTGCTTCTCGTCGCGACGGCGCGGCCGGAGCTTCTCTCTCGGCGCCCGGACTGGGGCGGGGGGAAGGCGAACACACTCACCCTTTCACTCTCGTCCCTCTCGGACGCCGACACTGCGCAGCTCGTTCATGCCCTGCTCGACCGAGCAGTGCTCCCCGCCGAGCTGCAGCAGCGCCTGCTCGAGCGGGCCGAAGGAAATCCTCTGTACGCCGAGGAGTTCGCGCGGCTGGTGGCCGAGGGTCGGCAGCCCGACGAGCTTCCCGAGACCGTGCAGGGGATCATCGCCGCTCGCATTGACGGCCTCGAGCCCGAGGAGAAGGCGCTGCTTCAGGACGCGGCAGTCGTCGGGAAAGTGTTCTGGCTGGGAGCGGTTGCGGGCTTGGGCCAGAGCGAGCGGTGGACACTCGAGGAGCGGCTGCACGCGCTCGAGCGCAAGGAGTTCGTGCGGCGGGAGCGCCGCTCGTCGGTCGCGGCCGAGAGTGAGTACGCGTTTAGGCACCTGCTCGTGCGGGACGTGGCCTACGGCCAGATCCCGCGCGCTGCCAGGGCGGAGAAGCACCGGCGGGCAGCGGAGTGGCTCGAGGGTCTCGGCCGGGCCGAGGATCAAGCCGAGATGCTCGCGCACCACTACCTCGCCGCACTCGAGCTCGCGCGGGCTTCCGGCCAGCCTGTCATCGAGCTTGTCGAGCCTGCTCGAAGGGCGTTGCGGGAGGCCGGCGACCGTGCGTCTTCTCTTTATGCCTTCCCAGCCGCGGCCCGCTTCTACGGCGAGGCTCTTTCGCTCGCCGTGCAGGCCGATCCGGAGCTCTCTTTCCGTCGCGCGGAGGCCCTGTACCGCTCGGGCGACGATGCGAGCGAGAGCGCGCTCGAGGAAGCCCGGGAGGCCCTCCTTGCCGCAGGCGCAACCGAGCGCGCGGCGGAGGCCGACGCCCTCCTCGCCGACGTCTGGTGGCTTCGCGCCGAGCGCGATCGGTGTTTTGCGCACCTCGCCCGCGCCGAGGAGCTCGTCCGCGACCGTCCCCCGAGCCCGGCGAAGGCCCTCGTCCTCAGCAACGTCGCCCGTTTTCGGGGCCTGGCGGGTGGTGCCGAGGCCGCGATCGGCGTTGGGCAGGAGGCGCTCGCGATTGCCGAGCAACTCGGGCTCGTCGAGGTCCAGGCACATGCCCTGAACAACATCGCGATGGGGAAGGGGAATCTCGGAGACCTATTCGGGGCGATCGCCGATCTCGAGCGAAGCGTCGAGATTGCGCTCTCCGTCAACTCACCCGAGGCGGCGCGTTGCGTCAACAACCTCGCGTCGTTCGTGTGGGAGGTGGGCGACGTCCGTAGATCCTCCGAGCTCTTCGACGAGGCCGTCCGCTCCGCGGATCGCTTTGGAGCGCCGTCGCAGCGTGACTTCTCGCGATGCATCGTGCCCGCGAATCGCTTTTCGATGGGGCGGTGGGATGAGTCGGTCCGACTCGCCGATGAGATCATCGCGGAGTTCGAAGGCAAGCAGCACTATGCCGAGGTCTGGGTCCGGCGCGCGCGCGCTCTTCTTCGGCTTGCGAGAGACGACGGAGCTGGCGCGCTCGAGGACGCCCACCGAGCCCTCCACGTCGCACGAACTGCGAAGGATCCACAGGCGATCCTGTCGGCGCTGTCGGTCAACGTCTACGTCGCAGCCGAGCTCGGGCTCGGCGAGGAGGTCGACCATATCGCTACGGAGCTCGCGCAGGAGCTTCGAGGTCTTCCGCCCCGACATCGCGTCTGGTACGTGGACGCGTGTTGGGTCGCAGGCGGGAGCAAGCTTACGAGGCAGCTTCGTGGCGCGCTCGAGCCTCAGCCCGAACGTCCCTGGGCAGTTGTCGCCCTCGCGATTGTCGACCAACGATACGGAGATGCTGCCACGCTCTTGTCCGAGTTCGGCAACGCCGCGGACGAGGCTTTCGCGCGCCTGCGGGCTGCCGAGCAGCACGCCGCCGTTGGCCGGCGCGCGGAGGCAAGCGCCGAGCTCGACCTTGCCCTCGCCTTCTATCGGAGCGTGGGCGCAACGCGCTACATCCGCCAGGGTGAGGCTCTGCTCGCCGCGTCGGCCTGACGCGATGAGCGCTGTTCCGGACGTCCTCGGTCCTGGAGTGCGCGTCGTCTTCTGCGGGATCAATCCCGGGCGGGCGAGCGCAGCGGCCGGAGTCGCGTTCGCGAACCCGCGTAACGACTTCTGGCGACTGCTTCACGTCGCTGGCTTTACACCTCGCCTATTCGAGCCGCACGAGCAGCACGAGCTCCTCTCGCTCGGCATCGGGTTGACGAACGCAGCGCGGAGGACAACCCGCGGCTCGAGCGACCTGCGTGCCGGGGACTTCGCGGGCGCACGCGAGCGCCAGGAGGGCATCGCCGTAGAGCTGGCGCCCCACGTCATCGCGTTCGTCGGCAAGGCCGCCTACCAGGGCGTCTTCCGCGAGCGCCCGGACCTCGGGCGTCAGAAGCGGAGGCTGGGCGAGACTGCGCTCTTCGTGCTCCCGTCGACGTCGCCCGCGAACGCAGCCGTCTCCTGGGAGGAGCGTCTGCGCTGGTTCCGCGCGCTGCGAGACTTCGCCGGGTGAGCGAGCCACGACTACGCGTCGCCGCGCGCGCGATCGTGATCGACGACTCGACCCGGACCCTGCTCGTCCGCTTCGACTTTGGTGATCGCGTCGTGAGCCCGTCGACGTTGGGGTCTAACCGGTGCGATCTATGTGTCTGTCAGTCGCTCCAGCGGTTCGTGATCGGCGTGCGGCGATCCCGGCCGAAGGCCTTCGGCCGCAGCTTCACTCCGGGCGGTGCTTGCCGGCGCTTGTACTCGGCCCGGTCGACAAGCCCGACCGCGCGCTCAACGACCTTGGCGTCGAACTCTTCGAGGAGCTCTTCGCGCGAGCGATCTTGCTCGACGTAGGCCTCCAGAACAGGGTCCAGCAGCTCGTACGCGGGGATCGAGTCCGCGTCGCGCTGATCTTCCCGGAGCTCTGCGCTTGGAGCGCGCTCGATCGTGCTCCGCGGGATCAGCTCGCTCCCGGCTCGCTCGTTCAGGTGCTCCGCGAGCCGGAACACGTCGGTCTTGAAGACGTCCTTGAGAAGAGCGAAGCCGCCGACCATGTCGCCGTACAGCGTCGAGTAGCCGACCGCGAGCCTGGAGGTTCTCCGCCGCGAGCCCAGCGACACCTCCCTCGATCTCACCTCGGAGGGCGCCATGAAATGCCTCGACCACCGGCTCGATCGGTAGCTCGCAGAAGTCACAGCCGAGACTCTCCGCTACCTGCCGCGCATCGTTGCGCGTCTCTTCGGAGGAGAACCGCGACGGCATCGAGACGCAATGGACGCTGTCCGGGCCGAGCGCGCCGGCGCAGAGCGCTGCCGTCACCGCCGAGTCGATCCCACCCGAGACGCCGACGACGACTTCGCTGAAGCCGTTCTTTACGACGTAGTCCCGAA
Organism: Gaiellaceae bacterium; assembly: GCA_038910715.1. GTDB lineage: Bacteria > Actinomycetota > Thermoleophilia > Gaiellales > Gaiellaceae > GMQP-bins7. The sequence goes on along the minus strand of JBCKBY010000053.1, from coordinate 6,528 downwards.
GGCCGAGTGTGAGCGCGAGCCGCATCTGCTCGAGCTCAGGTGCGAACGGGACGACCTCCGCCGAGACGGAGTCGTGGTGGGTCGAGAGAGACTCGAGCTCGACGGTCGTTACCTCCGGCGTCGTTTCGCGCGAACGATCCAGATCGCGTCGGCGCACGTCGCGCAGCCGGCGGCCGATGGCGTCGGTCGGCTCGATGTCGACGACGAGCAAGTGCTCCTCAAAGCCGGGTGCGCGTGCGACGATCTCGCCCGAAGGGTCGAGGACAACCGAGTGGCCGTCGAACACGAGCTCATCCTGCCCGCCGACCATGTTGCAGAACGCAAGATACGCGCTCGTGTCGCGCGCCCGGGTGACCAGCATCTCCTCGCGCTCCTCGGCTTTTCCGACGTGGAACGGCGAGGCCGAGAGGTTCACGATGAGTTGAGCTCCGGCGAGAGCGAGATCGGTCGCCGGCGGGCCCGGCTGCCAGAGGTCCTCGCAGATCGTCGGTCCGACGTTCGTGTCGCCGAGCCGGAGCAACACGAGATCGCGTCCCTCCGCGAAGTAGCGGTGCTCGTCGAACACGCCGTAGTTCGGGAGGAACTGCTTGCGGTAGACAGCGCGTACGCGCCCGTCGGCGCAGACGGCGCACGCGTTGGCCAGGTCTCGGTCGAACCACGACGTGCCGACGAATGCCACGAGTCCGGTCGCGGCCGTAGCGATCTGGTCGAGGGACTCGCGGGCGGCACGCACGAAGCCGGGTCGAAGAAGGAGATCCTCCGGTGGATAGCCGGTCGTGGCGAGCTCTGGAAACACGACGATGTCTGCTCCGGACTCCCGGGCCTCCGCGAGGGCGTTGAGGATCTTCGCGCGATTCCCGTCGAGATCACCGACCACTGTGTTCAGCTGGCTGAGAGCGACTCTCAAGGTTTTAGCCTCATAGTCACAAACCGAGTCTAACTACAGTCCCCGCTCATGGAGATCACATTCGAGCGCCGCTTCCGTGGGCCCTTGACCTCGGCGAACGGTGGCTACGCCTGCGGCCGGCTCGCGGAGTACGTGGATGCCGAGGAGGTCGAGGTCACGCTTCGTCTCCCTCCGCCGCTGGCGCGACCACTCGTCGTGCGTCGCGACGAGGACGGCGTGCGCTTGCTCGACGGGGACGCTGTCGTCGCCGAGGCTCGCCCTGCCGGTGTCGGCCTCGAGCCTCCGCACGCGGTGTCTCTCCACGAGGCCGAGGAAGCCAGGGAGCGCCACGTCCGTGGCTGGAGCCCGGACTTCCGCGAATGCTTCGTTTGCGGTGATCGGCCCGACCATGACGGGCTCGAAGTTCGTGTCGGGGAGATCCTCGGTCGCGAGCCGCTCCATGCAGCGCCCTGGACGCCGACCGAGCCGGCCTCGGAGATCGTTTGGGCCGCCATCGACTGTCCGGGTGCGTACGCGGTTGTAGCGGAGGGACGGGGTGACATCGTCCTCGGCCGCATGACGGCACGGGTGGATCGCGTGCCGGAGGCCGGCGAGAGGTGCGTCGTCATGGCATGGCCACTCGGGGAGGAAGGCCGGAAGCTCTTCGCCGGTACTGCCCTCTTCGCCGAGGACGGCGAGCTCCTCGCAGTTGCCCGCCAGATCTGGATCGAACCCCGCCCTTGGTAACAGTCTGTTACTTGGCAGGCTCGTCGTGACGTATCAGCGGGGGGTTAGGGCGAGGAGAAGGCCGCCGTCGTCGTCGTAGGCGGGAAAGAAGTCCGCCGTGACGCGCTTCTCTCGGCCAGCGCGGGTGCGAATCTCGAGCTCCTGTCCCAGCTTCCGCACGCCCCACTCGCGCACGACCTCGATCGGTGACGTGTCCGAGAGCGCGAGCGCTTCGACGATGTCACGGCCGATGAGGTCGGAGTCCCGGAAGCCCGTGAGCTCGAAGACACCCCGTCCGGCCGCGAGCACGCGCGTATCGCGGTCGCAGACGACGAAGCCCGTCTCCGGGGCGGGGTAGTAGTCCTCGAGCAGCTCGAAGAGGAAGCCGAACGCGCAGCTGCGGCACTGAACGGCCTGCATCGTGAATCCGTCGTAGCCGTCGAGGTCGACCGATCGCTGCTTGCAGTTGGGGCAGATGAAGTACGGCACCTTCGCTCAGGGTAGGCGATCGGAGTGTTCGTGCGGCGTTACGTCAACGTCGAAGCCGAATCGCGTTCAGATCGTTCGCAGCGATCTCGTCGGATCGCGCGATCAGGTCCTCGATGTCGTCGTGCTCGGCGTGGAGGTACCGACCGGTGAGGGCGTCGGCTCGTCCAGACGCGAGGACCCGGACCAGCCTCGGTGCGAGTTCGGGGTGCGTCCAGGGTGCGTTGTCACCCATGTGCTCGGTCATGGAAGTGCGCACGAGACCCGGGCTGATCAGGAAGACGCGGACGCCGGACTGTCCGAGCGCAGCTGCGAGGATCTCGGTGAACCGCCCGAGCGCGGCTTTGCTCGGCCCGTAGGACGTGCCGAGCGAGATGGTCGGGCTCGCGATCGGGAGGTAGGAGCCGCCGCTCCCGACGTTGACGATTCGCCCGTGGCCGCGCCCGGCCATGTGTGCACCGACGATGCGGCAGCAGAGATACGTACCGAGCACGTTCACTTCGAATACCCGCCACCATTCCTCGAGCGACTCCTCGAGGAACGGACGCCCGCTTCCCGAGATGCCGGCGTTTGCGACCAGCAGGTCGATCGGTCCGAGCTCTCGTTCCGTTCGCTCGACCCACGCCTCGACATCGTCGCGGTGAGTCACGTCGCCGATGAGAGCGAGTCCCCCGAGTTCATCGGCGACGGCGTGGACCTGCTCGGACGAGCGGCCTGTGACTGCGACCCGCATCCCTGCGTCGGAGAGCTCGCGCGCGATCGAGGCGCCGATGCCACGGCCGCCTCCGGTCACGAGCGCGACGCCGTGCAGCACGTCAGACGGCACGGGCGATCTCCTCGAGTGCTTCGGGGTTCTCGAGCGTCGAGAGGTCTCCAGGGTCCTGGCCGAGTGCGCGTGCTCGGACTGCGCGCCGCACGATCTTGGCGCTCCGCGTCTTCGGCAGCGCAGAGACGAAGATGACGCGATCCGGTGCGAACGCCTTACCGAGCTCGTGAGACACGGCTTCTTTCACGTCGGACTCCGTCGCCTCTGCGCCCGGCGCGAGGACGCAGTACAGCCACGCGACCTCACCTTTCACTTCATGCGGGACTCCGATCGCCGCAGCCTCGACCACCGCCGAGTGGTCGACCGCAGCCGACTCGAGCTCGGCCGGGCCGATCCGTTTACCCGCGATGTTGAGCGTGTCGTCCGAGCGGCCGTGGAGGAACCAGTAGCCGTCCTCGTCGACCGACGCCCAGTCGCCGTGCGTCCAGACCCCGGGAAATCGCCGCCAGTACGTCTCGAGATACCGCTCGCGATCCCCCCAGATCCCGCGCGTCATCCCGGGCCACGCACGTTTGCAGACGAGCTCGCCCACCTGGCCGCGAATGGGCTGGCCGTGGTCGTCGAAGACGCCCATGTCCTCGCCGAGGGCCGGGAATCCGACGGAGCACGGCTTCGTCGCGTTCATCATCGTGACGGAGAGGAAGCAGGCGCCGACCTCGGTGCCACCAGAGCAGTTGACGATCGGAATCCGGCCGGCGCCGCACACATGCTCGTCGAGCCAGTCGTACGGCCCACGGTTCCAGGGCTCGCCGGTAGTCACGACGGCTCGCAACGACGAGAGGTCGGCGTCCGGATCGCCGTACGGGATGAGCGCCCGGACCAGGGTCGGCGATACCCCCAGCATCGTCACATGCTCGGTTTCGACGATCGTCCAGACACGGTCGGACGGCCTGTCGGGCGCGCCTTCCATGAAGACGATCGTGGCGCCGCAAGCCATTCCCCCGACCACCGTCCACGGCCCCATGATCCAGCCCATGTCCGTCGCGAAGAGCACACGGTCTGCAGGCCTTAGATCGGCCTGGTAGGCGGTCTCGCGCGCGATCGAGAGCAGAAAGCCACCCTGGACGTGAAGCGCGCCCTTCGGCCGGCCGGTCGTTCCCGACGTGTATGCGATCAAGTATGGGGTCTCGCTCTCGACCTGTACTGCATCGAGCGTTCCGGGCTGGTTCGCCACGATCTCGTCCCACCAGACGTCTCGCCCGCTCGCCATCGGACACCCGACCCCTGCGCGTCGCCAGACGACGACGTGCTCGACCGTCGGAGCGTCGACCAGGGCTTCGTCCAAAGCCTCCTTCATGGGTACGAGCCGTCCGCGACGGTACGACGCATCGGCGGTGACGACGACCTTGGCCCGCGCATCCGCCAAGCGCGAAGACACGGCGGGCCCGGCAAAGCCCGAGAAGATCGGCACTTGGACTGCGCCGATATGGGCGCATGCATGCGAGGCAATCGCGGCCTCCGGTGCCATCGGCAGGAAGATCCCGACGGCGTCGCCCTCTTCGACGCCGAGTCCGTGAAGCGCCTCTGCGAGCCTACGCACCTCGTGCGAGAGCTCGGCCCAGGAGAACGACCGTCGGTCCCCATCCTCGGGTGCCCACACCGCGGCCTCTTCGTCCGGCCGCTCGCGAGCCCAACGATGAACGCAGGCATCGGCGACGTTCAGCCGCGCCCCGACGAACCAGGTCGTCCACTCGATCCCGCGCGACGCGTCGAGAACGGCGTCCCAGTCACGTGACAGCGGAATCTCGAGATCGGCTGCGACGGCGCGCCAGAACCGGTCGGGCTCATCGATCGAAACGCGGTGCAGCCCCTCGTAGTCGGCGCAACCGAGAGACCTGGCGAGGCGCGTGACGTTTGCGGCCGCGAGCTGGGCCGCACTCGGTACCCAGCTGTAGCGGTTCGACACCGGGCTAGTCTCTTCCGAGCTGGTCACGATCGAGGGGAGCACGTCGACATGAGGGCTGGGATCTTCGCAGAGGAGAACCGCAAGTGGCTCACGCTTGCGGCGGTCTCGGTCGGGCTGTTCATGATCATGCTCGACAACACCGTCGTGAACGTCGCGCTGCCTTCGATCCAGAGGGACCTCGGCGCCGATCTCTCCGAGCTCCAATGGATCGTCACCGGCTATGCATTGACGTTTGCGGCGCTCATGCTCGTTGGCGGCAAGTTGGCCGACGCCTACGGGCGGCGGAGGCTCTTCGTTCTCGGGATCGTCGTCTTCACGCTTGCATCGCTCCTCTGCGGCCTCGCCGGCTCTTCCGAGATGCTCATTGGGGCCAGGGTCTTGCAGGGAGTCGGGGCCGCGCTCATGAATCCGGCGACGTTGTCGATCATCGCGGCGACGTTCCCACCTCGGGAGCGTGGAACAGCGATCGGCATCTGGGCCGGAGTCTCGGCGCTCGCCTTGGCGATCGGCCCACTCGTTGGCGGACTCATCACCGAGCACCTCGACTGGAGCTGGATCTTCTTCGTCAACGTTCCCATCGGGATTCTCGGAATCGTTGCGAGCTACCTCTTCATCGATGAGTCGCGCGACGAGACCCACGTGCGCCTCGACCTGCCTGGGTTGGCGACATCGGCAGTGGGCCTCTTCGCGCTGACGTACGGGCTCATCGAGGCCAATACATACGGCTGGAGCTCGACGCGGATCATCGGCTCGTTCATGCTCGCAGGCGTCGCGCTAGCCGCGTTCGTTCTCCTCGAACGTCGTCAGCGTGACCCGATGCTGCCGCTCGAGCTGTTCCGAAGTGGGACGTACACCGGTGCGAACCTTGTCGTGCTGCTCGTCGCACTCGCGATGTTCGGGGTGTTCTTCTTCGTCTCCCTGTACCTGCAGAACATCCTCGGCTATTCGCCGGTGCAGACGGGTGCAGCCTTCCTGCCGATGACGATCCTGATCATCCTCGTCGCGCCGGTTGCCGGGAAGACGAGCGACCGCATCGGCTCGCGCGGCCTGATGACAGCGGGGATGGTCTGCATCGCTGTCCAGCTCATCATGTTCTCGCGGCTGACCGCCGACGCCTCGTTCTGGGATCTCTTCCCCGCGCTCATGATCGGCGGCGTGGGCATGGCCTTGACGATGACTCCGAGCGCAGCTGCAGCGACCCGAAGCGTTCCGGTCGAGAAGGCGGGTGTGGGCTCGGCCGTGCTCAACAGTGCCCGCCAGGTCGGCGGGACGATGGGAATCGCGATCATGGGCGCGATCATGGCTGCTCAGGTCGGCGCCGAGCGCACACCGGAGGCGTTCATGCGCGGGTTCGAGAGCGCGCTCCTCGTCGCGGCGGGGATCGCGGTCGTGGGCGCGATCGTCGCGTTCACCCTCGTGCGTCCGCACGAGGGTGCAGGCACGTCTGAGCGCGCAGTGGCAGAACCAGCTTCATAAGCCGCCAAGCGCACACCGTGAACACAGGGCCGAAAGGCGATTTATTCGCCTGTAGGCCAACGCCGGCATGTGGGTGCACGCCCAGGAAGGGGGGCCGTTGGGGGGAAACATCGTTTCCCCCCAAAAAAACGCCCCCAGCTGCGGCTCCGGGGGCGTTTCCGTTCGAGGCGACCCCTTCCCGGGGCGGCGAGCCGGAGATTCGTGGCTCTGCGGCCCAGCCAC
>JBCKBY010000052.1:0-13840 GCA_038910715.1 Gaiellaceae bacterium | reverse complement strand
GACCTGGCGACGGATCTCGTTTGGGTACCTGCGGGGCATCTGAATCCTCCTTGCTGCTGAAGGACTCTAGAAACCCGACTCCACCGAACCGGGGGCAGATCAACCGGACCGATCTCAGGGGGTCAGGTCAACGTGACGGCGCACTCTACTTGCGTCCTGCGAGGATGCCGAAGACGGTCCGGTCACTCTGCTCTCCCGAGCAAGCGGCGCGCACACCCGACAACAAGACGCTCTCGAGTTGAAGCCTAAGTGCCCGGAACGAGTCTCCAGGGCCGGAAAGAGCGCTTGGCTGAGGGCGGCCTTGGGATTGTTAGTCCTCGGATACGAGGGGAGCGCCGGCGTAGAAGGAGAACTGTCTAGCGAAGGCCCATATCGGAGACTGCAAGCCATTCGCACATCTCCTCGCTGGTGCGGCATCCCCGCGGGGACGTACCGGGCGAAATTCGCGGTTCAGAGGGCTGTTCAACCCCTATCGCGGTGGCGCGCACCTGTGACGTCCGGCAAGCTGTTAGGGTCGCTCGGCCGACCCATTACGCAATGAAGTTCCTGGTGCAGAGCGACATCACGCTGGATATCCCGCCCGAGCGACTGACGAGTTTGCTCGAGCGGACAAAAGCGCACGTCGGGGGACCCGCACCCGGCGTCAGTATTGAATGCGTCTACGGGATTGTCGGAGGACGCGGCGCTGTCGCCATCTGCGAAGCCACCGACGGAGAAACACTGCACGCGCTCCTAACGAATGCGCCGCTCTTCCACTTCGAGCACTTCACTATTACGCCGCTTGTTGCCTTCGATGCGTTCCTGGACGGGATGCTGAAGGCAGCGCGTGCCGTAAACGAGGAGGGCTGACGTGCCAGACCAGACCCATGTCTCCGTTGTACGAGGCGGCCTCGTCTGGACTGGGGGCGCCACGCCTGCGCTCCACCCGGACACGGATGTCGTAGTCGAGGATGGTCGAATCGCCGTGCTCGAGCGACGCTTCCGTGGTCGTGCCGACATCGAAATCGACGCGGAGGGTGCGTTAGTCGTCCCAGGACTCGTTAACTGCCATACCCACGCCGGCTGCACGCCGACTGCGCGCGGGGTCTCCGAGGATCTCGACCTTCCTGAGGCAGGGGCGTTCTACCACTCCGTGATCCCGCTCCTCGGCCTCGCTTATTCGGCGCTGACGGAGGAGGAGTTCGCGGCAATCATGGAGTGGGATGCGATTGCGATGCTCCTGGGCGGGGCAACAACGATCGTCGAAGAGAACTTTGGCGGTGCCGACCTCTGGCTCGAAATCGTCGAGCGACTCGGGTTTCGCTCGAACGTGGGTCTGACCTACCCAGGCAATGTGTCTGCTATCGGCTACGTTGTTGAAGGCCGGATTGTCCGCGACGCCTACGACGTCGAGGCGGGCTTCCGGGACGCCTTAGCGTTCCATGCCGACCACCACGGGTCGCTCAGCGACCGCGTGCGCGTCCATCTTTCACCGCACGCGTCGGAGACCGTGCCGGAGGAGATTCTGCGCGAGACACGCAAGGTGGCGAACGAGCTCGAGACGACGATTCATCTTCACCTCGCCCAGCATCTCGATGAGGACCGCACGATTCGCGAGAGGCACGGGACGAGCCCGGTTCGGTACTTGGAGCAGATCGGGCTGCTCGGGCCGGATGTGCTCGCGACCCATGTCACGTACACAGATGCTGCTGACTGGGATGCGATCGCCCGTACGCGCACGAACGTCGTCCACACCGCCTACCGGAAGGCGAAAGAAGGCCTGACAAGCCCCTTCTGGGAGTTCCTCGAGCGCGATGCGAACGTCTGCATGGCGACCGATTCGTTCTCGCACGACCTCGTCGAGAACCTCAAGCTTTCCGCACTCTTCGGCAAGGTCAGGGAGCACGCCGTCGGCCGGCCAACCGCGGAGCACGTACTCGGCTGTGCGACCCATGGAGCAGCCGTCGCGCTCGGTCGTCCCGACCTCGGTGTCATCGAGCCGAACGCTCGGGGCGACCTGCTCGTACTCGACCTGACCTCACCGTACACCGCGCCCGTGTTCGACCCGGTGCGCGCTGCCGTCTACTACGGCAACTCCCACTCCGTCCGGCATACGCTCGTCGACGGCCGGCCCGTCGTGCTCGACAGGCGGGTCGCCGGCTCCGACATGGATGCCGTGCGAGCACGCACAGAGGCGGCCTGCCGGCGACTGTGGCAGTTGGCGGTGGAGCAGGGCGCGCTTCCGGAAGGGACGCGCTACGACGTACCAGCGGTCGAATACTCGAGCTAGGAGGCCAGGATGTTGCTGAAGAAGGATGGCACGGCACTCATCGTCGTCGACATGCAGAACGGCTTCTGCCACCCCGAAGGCTCCTTTGCAAAACTGGGGCTCGATGTCTCGCTCCTCCAGGCCGCGATTGGCGGCTGCCGGCGGCTCCTCGACGCGGCACACGAGCACGGCGTTCCGCGTGTCTTCACGCGCTTCGTCTATCGGCCCGATTATCGGGACGGCGGCGTTCTCATCCAGGAGCTAATGCCTGCCCTGAAGGACGTGCGCTCGCTCGAGGCAGGCACCTGGGACGGCGAGTTGGTCGACGAGCTCAAGCCGACCGCGGACGACTTCGTGATCGACAAGAACCGCTACAGCGCGTTCTACGGCACCGGCCTAGAGCCCATCCTGACGAGCCTCCGCGTCGACACCGTCGTCCTGGCCGGCGTAACGACGAACATGTGCGTCGAAACCACAGCTCGTGACGCCATGCAACGGGACTACCGGACGTTCGTTGTCGGAGACGCCACCGGTGAGCTCGACCAGCAGCGGCACGAGTTCGCACTGTCGACGCTCGGCTTTGGCTTCGGCCGCGTCGTCAACGTCGACGACGTGCTCGGCGCCTGGGCGGGCGAACCCGTCGAGGTCGCGTGACGGAAGCGCCGGTCGACCGCGACTACGGCGTGATCGACATCGTCGTCGCGCCTTTCACACCACTTGAAGTTGCGAACGGCGAGGTCGGCGTCGACCGGGCGTTCATGGACAAGGTGCGCATGCCGGACGACCTGCGCCGCGGCGTGCCGCTCGAGAACTACGTCGCGATGATGGACGCCGCTGGCGTCGAGCGGTCGCTGCTCGTCTCGGTGCATGCCGGCGATCTGCGCGTGAAGCATTCGTTCGCGATCCCACACGAGCGCGTCGCCGGCTACTGCGAGCAGTATCCGGGTCGCCTCCACGGCGTCGCCGGGATCGACCCATCCACGGGCATGCGGGGCCTGCGGGAGTTTGAGAGTGCCGTCCGCGACCTAGGCTTCGTGGGTGCGCATCTCTACCCGCATTGGTACGAACTGCCGCCCGACCACGCGCGCTACTACCCCTTCTACGCGAAGTGCTGCGAGCTTGACGTGCCGATCATGATGCAAGTCGGCCATTGCCTCGACTACCAGCGTGACCGCATCCTGCCGTCCGTCGGCCGGCCGATCACGCTCGACCGAGTCGCGATCGACTTCCCCGAGCTAAAGCTGATCGGCATCCACCTCGGCTGGCCGTGGACGGAGGAGATGATCGCCGTCTCGTACAAGCACGAGAACGTGTATATGGCCGGCGACGCCTACGCGCCGAAGCACTGGCCTCGGGCGTTCATCGATTATGCGGGCAGCTGGGGGCAGGACAAGTGCTTGTTTGGCACCGACTGGCCGGTGATTGGCCCCGAGCGCGCCGTGCGCGAGGTTGACGAGCTCGGCCTGCGGCCGGGACCGAAGCGGAAGCTGCTTCGCGACAACGCACTCGCGCTCTTCCGCCTACAGTGACTCTGCGCCCCGGCACCTACCGGCCGCTCACGATCGCCGAGGGCGTACGTACTTCGGCACAGCGAACCCCGGGGAAAGTCGCGTTGCAGGAGGGTCAGCGGACGCGCACCTACTCCGAGCTCGTCGATCGGATCGACCGCGTGGCGAACGCGACGTTGGACGGTCTCGGGATCGCGCCGGGCGCGCATGCCGCAATCCTCGCACCGAACTGTCTCGAGTTCGTCGAGGTGGCGCTCGGGCTCGCAACGGCGGGTGTGCCGCCAGCAATGGTCAACCCGCGCTCGACCGCCGCCGAAGCAGCACTCGTCTGCGACAACGCGCAGGCGCGCGTGCTGTTCGTCCACCCTTCGCTTGAGGAGCTCGCGCGGTTATGCGAGTTCGAAAGCGTGCGCGAACTTGTCGTGCTCGACACCCGATACGACGACTGGCTCGCGGCTGCTCGCTCGACACCGCCGACCGTCGAGCTCGAGGAGTGGGACGTCTTCTCGATCCCCTACACGGCCGGGACGACCGGGCGCCCGAAGGGCGTGCTGCTCTCGCACCGCTCGCGCGTGCTGACCTTCTTCGCCATGGGGATCGAGTACGGCTGCTACGGCCCCGATGATCGCGCGCTTGCGATTGCGCCGCTTTTCCACGGCGCCGGTTTCGCGTTCGCGGTGGCGCCGATCTTCTTCGGCGGCTGCTGCGCGATCTTGCCGCACTTCGAGCCGGAAGAGGTACTGCGGCAGCTCGCCGAGCATCGCAGCACGAACGCCTTCTTCGTTCCGGCTCACTTTCACGCACTCTTCGCACTCGGCGAGGAAACGATGCGCAGCTTCGACACGAGCGCGCTGAGGACGATCATCTCGAACGCCGCACCGCTGCCCCAGGTGATGAAGGAGCGGATCGTCGAGCATTTCGGCGAGGGCGTTCTCTTTGAGTGCTACGGCTCTACCGAAGGAGGGATCGTTTCCAACCTACGACCGGCGGATCAGCTGCGCAAAGAGCGGTCGGTCGGCCTGCCGTTCGCATGCACCTCCGTGCGCGTCCTTGACGATGCCGGCGAAGAGGTCGCTTCGGGTGAGATCGGCGAGCTCTACAGCCGCTCGCCCTATCTCTTCAACGGCTACTGGGAACGGCCCGAGGAGACGGCCGCCACCCTGCGCGGCGGGTGGTTCTCCGCCGGCGATCTCGCCCGCCGCGACGACGAGGGTTATCTCTACTTGGTCGACCGCAAGGACGACAAGATCGTTTCAGGCGGCGTGAACATCTATCCGCGGGAGATCGAGGAAGTGCTGCTCCGGCATCCAGCGGTCGCTGAGGCGGCGGTCTTCGGGGTGCCGGACGAACGGTGGGGCGAAGCGGTACGAGCAGCCGTCGTCGTGACTCCAGGCGTCCAGCCGAGCGACGACGAGTTGCTCGAGCTCTGCTCCGAGCACCTCGCCCGCTACAAGCTGCCGAAGTCGATCGACCGTATTTCGGCGCTGCCACGGAACGCGAGCGGCAAGATCCTTCACCGGACGCTGCGCGAGCCGTACTGGCAAGGACGCGACCGACAGATCTCCTAGCTGTAGGCGGGACAGCTAGGTCAGCTCGATCCCTCCACCGCGATTGCCCGTGGTTCGTACCAGTTCGGGATCAGGCGACCCCCGTCGGCAGTGACGAGAACAGGGCATCCCACGCTCGCCCCCCGCGTGAAGCTCGGACTCACAGGGTGCGGCTCGAACTCCAGCACCATGCCCTCCTCGATCACTTCGTCCCGGTCGGGCGTCCAGTTGACGCGCGGATACGTACCGAGCGGGAACTCGAGCGCAAGGCCGAGGCCGTGGAAGGCTGGATTGCCCCAGACGAAGCCGTCCTGCTCGAGCATGCCGAGCATTACGTCCTCGAGCTCACCGACGGTGACGCCCGGACGGATCGTCTCCAGGCCGGCGTGGAAGGAGCGCTCGGCACAACTGAAGATCCGCCCCCATTCCTCGTCGACTTCGCCGACGGTAAAGGCGTGGTTGAACTGCGCCTTGTAGCCACTGCAGGAGGCATCGAGCTCGAGCAGGATCACATCACCCTCGACGAGTGGGTTCGCATAGGCCGGCTCATACCAGACGCCGCTCTGGCCGCCGTGGATGGCGTGCTTGCCCTGGCAGTAGAGGATCATCGTCCCCGTCTCCGAGCCGCCAACGAAGAGGGTGTCCATGATCGCCCTGCGGACCTCATAATCGCGCACCCCCGGCCCAGCGGTCTCGCGTATTGCCTCGAAGACGCGCCGGATGACCTCTGACCCCACCTCGAGCGCCCGTACCTCCTCCGCGCTCTTTGTCCGTCGAAGTGACTCGACGAGATCCGTCGCGTCCTCGAGGGAGGCGTGCGGCAAGGCCTCGGACAGCCGGACGTAGGTCGTATGCGGAAACCCGTTTAGCTCGCCGTACATGCCAGATAGGCTCAGCAGGCCGAGCCGCGAGCGCTCGAGCCTGAGCTCGCCGATCTGAACAGCCACCGCCCGCGCGAACTCGGGGACGGCGCCACGCCAGTCGGTGACCCACGACGGATTCAGCCCGTTCTCGAACGAGAAGAGCGTCGGCTCGCCTTCTGCCGGGAAGAGGAGGTACCCCTCGGTACTCACGTCCGCCAGCCAACGCATGCTCGCGTTGCAGTGGGCGAAGCTGCCGGACGAGCCCCAGACGATCAGAGCGCTCAGCCCACGTTCTGCCATCGCTGAACGCGCGGCGCGCCATCGGCGATCGCGCTCAGCATCCGAGAACTCGAAGCGATGCAACTTCTCGATCGCCGCACCCGTCACTTCCATGGTTGCTCCCTTCGCTTCGGGGCGCGATAAGCTCGCCGCCCGTGTTCGTGGTCGACTGCCAGGCCCACTGGTACCCGCGGGCCTTCTTCGTGGCCTTGCTCGACCGTGACCGCTATCCGCGAGCCCGGCGCGAGGCCGGCGGCCTCGTCTACGACTTCGCACCTGGGGTTTCGCTGCCGCTGGCGCCCGAGTACGTCGACCTCGACCTTCAGCTCGAACGACTGCAGGCGGCGGGCGTCGATGCGGTGGTCTCGAGCCCCGCTTCTTTCGGAGTCCACTCGTTCCCCGCCGGTGAGGGGCGAGAGCTCGCAGAGCTCCTCAATGCCGAGCTCGCCGAGGCACAGCGGCGCCACCCCGGTCGCTTCTACGGGTTGGCGACACTTCCCCTGCAGGACGCAGACGCATCCGTTGCGGTGCTTGACGCCGCGGCAGCCGCCGGCCTTCGCGGTGTTCATCTGCCCTCGAACGTGAACGGCGAGCCGCTGGACGGCAACCGCTTGCGGGACGTCTGGGCACGGCTCGAGCAGCTTTCGCTGCCGGCATTCCTCCACCCCGCACGGACGCTGTTCGCCGATGGGCTTGAGCGGTTCGGGCTCGAGTACGTCGTCGGCTACGTCTTCGACACGACCGTTGCCGCGCTCGGGCTCGTCTTTGGAGGCGTCCTCGACGAATTCCCGACGCTGCGGATCGTGCACCCGCATCTCGGCGGCACGATCCCGTTTCTCGCTGGCCGCATCGACCACGAGTCGGCACAGCCTTGGGCCGCAAACCGACCGCTTGAGCGCCCGCCGAGTGAGTACCTGCGCGGCTTCTACACAGACACCGTTTCGCGTAACCCCGGCGCGCTGAAGCTGGCGCTCGACTTCTACGGCACGGAGCGCGTGCTGCTCGGGACGGACTACCCGTGGTGGCCCCCAGAGGACGGTGTGGCGCTCGTCCGCGATAGCCTCGAGGGCGCTCAGCTGACCGCGGTGCTCGGGGAAAACGCGCACCGCCTACTTGCCGTCTAGGCGGAAGATCCGGATCGCGTTGTCGCGAAGCAGCTGAGCGAGCATCTCGTCGCCGAATCCGAGCGCCTCAAGCTGACGGCGCGAATCGGCAGGGTTCGTGAACGGGAAGTTCGAGCCCCACATCGCCTGGTCGCTGCCGGCGTCGTGCTTGGGGAAGCGGCCCTGCTTGATGAAGGCGACAAGGTCGGCGGGCCAGTGCTGCGGTGCGGGCCAATCCGCGAGCACGGCAAAGTGCTCGTTGTTGCGTGCGAGGTAGACAGATTCGCGCTCCCACGGATAGCCAGCGCGCTGGCCGACTATCCGCAGCTGGGGGAAGTCACCGATCACCGGGTCGAGTAGGTGCGGCTCTGCCACCGAGCGCGCGCCCGAGCGTGGCGGCGCCATCCCGAGCGGCAGCACCACGGGTACGTCGAGCGCAAGGCACGCGTCGTAGATCGGATACAGGCGCTTGTCGTTGGGCGGGAGCCCCCACCAGTGCAACGCAACGTGAGCGCCCTTGAAGTCGAGCTCGTTCACGGCTCGGGCGAGGTAGCGCGGCGCGTAGTGTTCGTCCTCGTACGGCAGCAACGGGTTCAGCCCGACAATGCCGAAGAGGGAGCCGGCATCACGCGCGATGACGGGCGCCAGCTCATCGGCCGTGACGACGCAGCCGGGCATCGACGACCAGAAAGCCACCAGCCCAACGCGCTCCACATCGGCTTCATCCATGGCCGCCCGCAGCGAGTCGACGGAGAAGAGCGGGGCGTCGGTGCCCGTGCCGATGAGGCCGGCGGGCCCGAGCGCGCCAATCCGCTCCTCGAACTCGACGAGGAGTGCGTAGACGGCCGGATCGATCGCCTTCATGGCTCGAGGTCGAGCTTGTAGAGGCGGATCGCGTTGTCGCGGACGACCTTCTTTCGCTGCTCCGGCGTCAGCCCGAGCGCATCGACCTCGCGCAGCGACGCGTCCGGCTCCTGGAGCGGGAAGTCGGTCGCCCACAGCACCTTGTCCGAGCCACCGTAGCCGGCAAACCTGCCCTCCTCCTTGACGTACGCGAGAATCGACGGGTGCCAGAACCGAGGCGGCGGCACATCGGGGCAGATGTAGACGTGTTCGTGAACTATGGACATCGCTACCAGCTCGTCCTCCCACGGATAGCCGCTGTGGAGGGCGACGATCTTCAGCGTCGGGAAGTCGCGGACGATCTCGTCGATCCAGATCGGCCGGGCGACGACACGAGAGTTCGAACGCATCGTCCCCTGCCCGGTCTGAAAGCTGATCGGAACGTCCAGCTCGGCGCACTTCTCGTAGATCGGATACATGCGCCGGTCGTTGATCCGAACACCGAACCAGTGGGGGTAGCAATGGACGCCGACGAAGCCGTGCTCGCGGACGGCGCGCTCGATATAGCGCGGCGCATAGCGCTCATCGGCCCACGGCCGGACGGGCGAGATCCCAACAAGCCCGACGAACTTGTCGGGGTGCTCCTCGAGGATCGGGAGGATCTCGTCGACCGTCGTCCACATCTCCTCGCCCCCGACTCCATGCGCCGCGACGAGTGAGATCAGGAGCGAGACGTCGACGTTCCCGCGCTCCATCATCTCGACCATGAACTCGGTGTCCCAGCCGCGCTCGACCTTCTCCTCCCAGTCCGGCCCTGATGCCTGCCAGAGCCCGAGTGGCAGAAAGCGCCGCGATGTCTCCGGTAGGAACGCGTTGATCGAGATATCGACCGCCTTGTAGGTCACCGGTGTCGTCACTGTGCCGCTCCTTTCTCGCGGCCGCTAGTCGAGCCAGGCACGCGCATAGATCTCGTGGAGGTGGCCTTCGAAGTAGCCACCCGGATAGCCACACGCCGACCATGCGGGCGGAGTGCCGGTGAAGAACTCGCGCGACACATCAAGCACGGTGTCGATCGAGCGCACATCTTTGTGCCAGGAAATGATGTCGACGACGTTGTCCATCGAGCCGCCCGCAAGCGCGAGCACCTCGGCGATTCGGTTGAACGCGTAGCGGGCCTGTGCAGCGAAGTTGCCGGGGTTGACGATCTGGCCGTCCCGATCCATCGAGACCTCGCCGGCGACAATGAGCAGCTTTCCGTCCGCCTTCTTCGTTCCGCCCGAGACCGGTAGCCAGCGCCAGAAGATGCTTTCGGGCGTGTAGGCGACCGGCGCGCCGTTGCCGATCTCGCAGATCGCCCGCACCGTATGGAAGACGCCTGGCCGCAGCAGTGCCGTCGCGCCGATGACGGACCAGGACGGTGCGCGCTCGATCGGCATTGTCAGGAACTCACCGCAGCCAACGTCGATGCACATCGGGTCGAAGCTGCGCGGATCGACGCTGAACGAGAGCAGGTCGAGCAGATCCTCTTCGACCTGACCGCCGGCGAGCTCGACGAGCTCCTTTACCCGGTTGAACATGAAGCGCGACTGCGCGGCATGGTCTCCCGGATTGACGACGTTGCCGTCGAGGTCGATCGGCATCTGGCCCGACACGAACAGGTACTCCCCTTTTCGGCACGCACCGGACATCGGATACCGCCTCATCCAGGCGACGCTATCGGGCGTGAAGCACTCCTTCGTGCCGTTACCGAGACAGGCGACCGCGTGCAGTTCCACGAGGACGCCCCGATGGCGAAAGCCCTGCGTCCCCATGATCGTCCACGCCGGGCTGTTCTCTGGGAAGTACTCGCGCGCAACGTCGAACACATCCTCAGCGTCGCGCACGTCGAGGAACGACGCGACGACATCGACCACGTCCGCAAGCGTCCCGCCCGCGGCCTCGACGATCGCCCGGATCCGCTCGAACGCAACCCGAGCCTGACCTCGTGCATCGCCTAGCTCTGCGACGGTGCCGTCGGCGCCGGCCGCCGACTGAGCGCTGATGAACACGAGATCGCCTGCGCCGATCGCCGGCGACACCTGCTCACTATCAGGCCACGCAGCAGCGGCTGCCGGCACCGCGCTCCTTACGTATGCCACCGTCCGACCTCCTTCGGCCAGTCGTCATGTCAGTCGCCCCGCCGTGTGCGTGGGGAGCGCCCCGGCCTTTGCGCCCAGCCCGAATATCCGTGTCGTCGCGGCGCGAACCCGCTCACGAAGCGCCTCCTCGTCGGTGTTGACAGCCACCCCGCCCTCGACGACGACTCGGCCGTCCACGATCACCGTCTCGACGTCGCTGCCGAATGAGTAGTGCACGAAGTTGATGAGCGGGTCGATAACCGGGAAGTTATGTGGCTTCTCCAAGTCGACGATTACGAGGTCGGCCTTGGCGCCGGCCTCGATCCGGCCGAGATCATTGCGGCCGAGGCCGGCGGCACCACCAAGCGTTGCGGCGTCGATCACGTCCTGCGCTGTCGGCACGCCAACGCGACCCATCTTGATCTTCCCAAGCTGAGCAGTCGCCTTGATCGTCTCCACGATGTCGCTCGAATAGGAGTCCGTACCGAGCGCCACGTTGATGCCACGCTCGAGGTACTCGACGAACGGCGTGATCACGGCCTCACGCGCCTTGCGAACCGGGCAATGAACGACTGTGCTCTGCGTCTCGGCCAGCAACCGCCGGTCGTCGTCGTCGGTGAAGGTCACATGTGTGACCAGAGCGTCGGAGCCGAGGATGCCGGTGTTTGCCAGGTGCCCGATCGGTGACGCGTCGAAGTTATCGAGGCAGAAGCGGATCTCGGTCGGGTGGTGGGCAGCATGGATGCTGATTCCACAGCCCAGCCGGTCGGCTTCCTCTCGCGTCGCGCGCAAGATCTCGGGCGGACAGGTGTCCGGGCCTGTCGGACTGAGCCGCACGCGGACTCGGTCGTCGGCCGCGCCGTTCGAGCGGCGGTGCAGTTCGAGCCCCTTCTCGAAGCCGGCCTCGACCGCGGCGGCGGCGGGGCGGTCATAGACAAGCTTACCGTCCTTGATGTAGCCGATGTTTGCCACCTGACCCGGATAGGTGGCGCTGACGTACGCACGGTTGCCGAGGCGCTCGACAATGGCGACGACGACATCTGCACCGCCGAAGCTCTCCTCGAGAATCGTCGTCGATCCCTTCTTGATCAGCTCGAGGATGTCCCACTCGAGTACAGCTTCAAACTCGTCGGGCGTGAAGTTTTGATACCCAACCGTGAGCAGCGGCACGGCGTAGTGGTAGAAGGCCGTGCCCTCGAGCAGGTCGCTGTCCTCTGCCAGTCCGCGGACGTAGGTGGCAGTACCGGCGTGAATGTGGCCGTTGATGAAACCAGGCATGACGAGCTTGCCGCGAGCAGTGATTCGGCGTCCCACGGCGCCGTCGAACGTGTCGACGACTTCGCCGATCCGGTCGCCGCTGATCACGACCGTCTTGTCTTCAACCACTGTCTGTCGACCGCCGTCGGGTACAAGAACGTAGCTCGCGTCAATCGCAATCGTGTTGTCTGCTGGAGTGGTCATCCAGTCGCCCCTCCGAGTCGTCGTCTGCGCCGACGGAGAACGACCGGCGGGATGCCCCGCACCCCGCCGGTCTCGTTTGTCTTTAGCCAGACCACTCGCACTTGAAGCGGCCTGCGTTGGCTTTCGTGATGATCGCCCCCACAGGACTGAGCAACGCCTCGTTGACGCCGCGCGGCCCGACCTTCTCGCCGCGAACTGACTTGATCACGATCTCGGCCGCGCGGTTCGCCCCACTCTTCGGCAGCAGCACGGTTGTCCCGTACCACTTTCCCTGCTTGATCCGAGCGATCGAGACACAACCGGCGCCTCCGCCGATGATGATCTTCCCCGTAACGCCTGCGTTCGCCGCTGCCCGCTCCCAGCCGAGAGCGCCCTGGTCACAGCAGCCTGCGAGAACGTTGAGGTCAGGGTGCGCCGTCAGCAGATCGCTCGCTGTCTTGAGGGCAGTGTCAGGAACGAACGCGCCCTCACCCGTCGCGACGATCTGGACGTTCTTGAACGCCGAGACGTACTTCTTCAGCGCATCGTACCGCGCGAGGTCCCACCCAACGGCCTTTGCACCGTAGATGTAGGCGACCTTGCACGGATTGATGTTCTTGCACGCCCGGACGATGAGTTTCCCATTGTTCACACCATCCGGCCCGGCCGGGACGAGGACGTTCCCCGCCATGCCAGCAACCGGTCGCCTCGCCGTCAGAAAGTCATTTCCGAGTGGCGTGCCGTGAACCGCAACCTTGATGCCAGCCTTGACCGCGTCCTCGACGCACGGAATCACCGTCGGTCCGTTCACCGGCGTCAGTATGAAGCCGTTGTACCGCTTTGATGTGATCGCGTCCTCGCACTGACTGAACTGCTTCTGCGGATCGAATCCTGCTGAGAACGCCGTCACCGACACGTTCCCCGCCGCCTTCGCTGCCGCACGGATCCCCTTCATCTCTGCAATGCCGTACGTGTTCGGGAGAACCTGGAAGACCGCGATCTTCACGGGCTTCTTCGCCGCTGTTCGTGCCGGAGCACTCGTCTTCCCCGTTCCGGTTGCTGCCAGTACGAGCAGGACAGTCGCCGCGAGAAGTGCGACGACGGAGAACTTCCTCAATCTCGCTGCCATTTCAACCCACCCTTCTCTTCGAGAGGCTCTGTCTTCGACCGGACGCTACCTGCGAAACACCTCCAGCACCACCTCGCTTTCTCACGCCGACCGGCCACGCGCCCATGCGTCGATGGCAACGGCAACAAGGATGATCCCACCTTGGACGATCTCTTGGTAGATCGGATCTACGGCCAGGAGATTCAGTCCGTTGCCGATCATCGCCAGCATCATGATCCCCAGAGCCGTACGCCAGATCGCACCCGCACCGCCAAGGATCGATGTTCCGCCGAGCACAATCGCTGCGATCGCCGTCAGTTCGAGCCCAACCCCAACGTCGGCCTGGCCACTCTGCACGCGGCTTGCTCCGATGACGCCGGCGATGCCCGCGGCGAGTCCCGAGATCGCGTAGGTCGCACCCCGTACGGCATCGACACGGACCCCTGAGAGTCGTGCGGCCTCGGCGTTGCCGCCGACGGCAAAGATGTAGCGGCCGAAGATCGTGGCTTTGAGCAGGAAGGCAGCGAGTAGCCCGAAGCCGATCAAGTAGAAGACCGATAGCCGCGCTGTGAAGAGTGAGTTGCGTGCGATCGACGAAAACGACCGATCGTTGACGGTGACGATAAAGCCACCTGTGATGATCAGCGCCAGGCCCCGAATCACGATCGCGCTCGCAAGCGTCGCGATGAAGGGATTGATCCTTGCGACGGTGACCAGAAAGCCATTCGCGATTCCCAGGCCAAGCCCGATCCCGATCCCGGCGGCGACACCCAGTGGAACCGAA
>JBCKBY010000051.1:0-14093 GCA_038910715.1 Gaiellaceae bacterium | reverse complement strand
GCTCTACCGCAAACACGGCGGCGAGATCTATCGCTATGCGCTCGCCGTCCTCGGCAACCACGCCGACGCCGAGGACGTCACGCAGACGACGTTCCTGAATGCGTACCGCTCGCTCGAGCAGGGCGTGCGCCCGCGCAAGCCGGCGAACTGGCTTCTGACAATCGCGAGCAACACGATCAAGCAGCGCTTCCGGCAAGAGCAGACACGACCACGACAGGTCGAGCTCGACGAGCGGACCACGGAGGCCAGCCGCGACGAGGACGACGGGCCGAGCGTCGGCGAGCTGCTGGTCGCGCTCTCCCGAATTCCACCGCAGCAGCGGCAAGCGATCGTCCTCCGTGAGTTCGAGGGCCGCTCATACGCGGAGATCGCGGAGATTCTCGGTGTCACCACCACCGCTCTCGAGACCCTTCTCTTCAGAGCCCGACGTTCCCTCGCGGAGGAGCTCGAGCACCAGCTCACGTGTACCGAGGCGCAACTCGCGATCTCGCGCGCTGCAGACGGTCGGCTTGGTCGCAAGGAGCGACGCCGTCTACGCGGCCACATCGGCGAGTGTCCGGACTGCGCACGGTTCACCAGCCTCCAGCAGCGAAACCGGCGTGCGCTCAAAGGCCTCATGCTCGTCCCGATCCCGCTCTCGCTCTCGTTCTTCAAGGGGATCGAGGGCACCGCAGCCGCCGCGACGCTGCCGGCAGGCGCAAGCGCAGCGGCCGCCGGCGCGACCGTGGGTGCTGCGGGCGCCACGAGCGGTGGAATCTTCGCAGGAGGCATCGCGGTGAAGGCGGCAGCCGTCGTCACCGCAGCGACCATGGCCGGCGGCGTGGGCGTCGTTGGAGCCTCCGAGGTCGACTCGAAGCCGGCGGGCAAGCCTCCGGTGCAATCGGAGAAGCCGGGAGAACGCCTGGGGCAGGTCGCTCCGCGAGGCGTGCTCGTTCCAGGCAACGGCATCGCGCGCGGGAAGGCCGATGCTCCCGGTCAGGCCACACGACTCGAGGCCCAGGCACGCACGCGCGCGGCCAACGCCCGGAAGCGAGCTGCCCTTGCCCGCAGCGCCCAGGCGAAGGCGAACGCAGCCGGCCAGACGAAGCGCACCACCGCGCCTCCCAGCACCGCACGCACCGACAAGACATCGCCTGCGAAAGCACAGGTGAATGCAGCTAGCAAGGAAGAGAAGGCCGGAACTTCGGCGCAGGCAGGGGCGAGCTCTTCACCCTCGAGAGCCGACCAGGCCGCCAACGGTCGCACCAACGGGCAACGAGCTCCTTAGCGAACGTCTCCGGCCTCCCTCGTTCGGGGGAGAGATGACCTTCAGGAACGGTCGATGCCGTTTCAAGGCATGCGATTTCTCGTCGTACTCGCGGTCGCGCTCGCGGCTGTTCACGCATCTGCCGCCGCGCCCGTCGAGGTGCCAACGAAACTTGAGCGCCGCGCCATGCTCGAGGCAGAGATCGTGCGCGAACTGAATCAGATTCGCTCCAGCAGGGGCGTTCGATCGTTGCGAGCCGCACCGGGCCTACGCATGGCCGCGCGGGCACATTCGAGAGCCATGCTCGAGCTCGGATTCTTCGGACACGACTCAGCGGACGGGACGGCTTTTAGCGATCGAATCCGGCGGTACTACACCAATCGAGGCTGGGAGTCGTGGTCGGTCGGCGAAGCGCTCCTCGCCAGCGAAGGGCCAGAGATCAAGGCGAAGGCGGTCGTGAAGGCATGGCTCGGCTCTCCCCCTCATCGTGAGGTGATCCTCTCGTCTGCGTGGCGCGACGCCGGTATCGGAGCCGTGTACACGTCGACGGCACCGGCCAAGTACGGCGGATCCGAAGCCGTTGTCGTGACCGCGGACTTCGGTCTGCGAAACGGGAAGACCCCGCGTTAGTGGTCGTGACTAGTTCAGACGGCTACGCGGCTAGCTGGTGGATCGGCGTTGCTTCAGGATCGATCTCCGAGGCGAATCCGCGATCCCAGCTCACGAATACGTATCCGCGCTCGTCGATCTTGTCGACGATCCCACGATCTCCGGCACACAGACCCGAGTCGTCGCCCACGTCCTTGACCAACTCGATCCTCGCGCCGATAGCGACACCCGCGCGGATCCGCGCCGCGAGAAATCTGGCACCGTTCGCATCCATGGTTGACCTATCGGTTTCGGGACGGCGAAGCTTTACCCTCTTGGAGAGACTATTCAGTGCAGGAGACGTCATCGGCCCGGCGAAGTCGCGCTCCGCCGGCGGACTGCTCCGAACTCGACGGCTTAGGATCGGTCCGCCGGCCTCCCAACCTGCGCCGGGGCGCGCACGGTGACTCATCCCGACCGACAGGATCCTCCCGCCGATCGCGGGTCGTCCGAGACGACCGACGGGTTCGGAGGACTCGTCCGGAGAGTCCTCACGCCCGGCCCCACCCCGGAAGAGCGCCTCGAGGAGCTCCTCGCGGAGCGGCGACGCGAGCTCGACGAACACGCGGCGCGCTTCGACGCGTCGATCGCCGACCTCGAGCGGCGCGAGGAGCTCCTCCGAGACTCGCGCGCCTCAGTCGAGCGCATGCTCCGATTGCGTACGTCCGACCTCGAGGCGAGGGAGACCGAGCTCACGGACTTCTTGCGCGACTTCACCGGGCGCGAGACCCGCCTCGCCGACCAAGAGGCCGACCTCGCGCGCCGTCGCAGCGAGCTCGGAGCCGTGGAGCTCAGACGCGCCGCGATCGAGCGACGCGAGCGCGCCGTCACCGCCCGCGAAGAGCGGCTCGCCGAGCTCGAGTCCCAACAGGATGTCAGCGCCACGGCGCCGATCCCAGATCACCCGATGCCTGCGCAATCGGCGCAGCTTGCGTTCATCCCGGGCCTCGACTACCGGCTGGTCGAGATCGACGAATCGGACCTCGCCCCCGGCGATGCGCTCGAGCTCGAGGGCGCGGAATACATCGTCGCGCGGACAGGGCCGTCACCGCTGCCCGGCGACCGGCGGCGATGTGCCTACCTGGTGCGCGGGACGCGGGGCGAGTCTTCGTCCGGCAGCTCGTAGACGCGCGGGCGCGACCGCGGCTCGCCGACGACGTCCACGACCTCGAGCCGGCGCTCTGCCTGCATCGTGAGAAACTCCGCCACGGCGATGTCGTCGGCTGTGAACGTTCGCAGGCGCATCTCGTAGAGCTCGACGAGACCCCATGGGCGACCGCCGACCGTAAGCGGGATCAAGAGCACGGCGTTCATTCCGAGCTCGCGGAGGATGAACGCCTCGGCTGGATCGACACCGCCTTCGGCGAACGAGATCGCTCGCGGTCTGCTCGTGCGCAATACCTCGGCCGTGAGCGGGAAGTCGTCGATCCGGTACGCCGCTTCGTCGCCGAGTGAGATCTCGCGAAGCGCATGCCGTGTCGCGTCGACGATGAAGTCGCCTACGACTTTCGAAGCTGAACACGCGGTCGCGCCGACGACAAAGACGAGTGCCTTGCACAAGCGGCTGCACACAGCGTCCACGCTTTCCTCGGATTCGATTGCCTTCGACGCCGCAATAGCGTCGGCCAACACCGAGCCGGAAGTGTCACTACGCCCGCGGCGGTGGGCCTCTGCCAGCGCGAGACGGCCTCCGCCAGCCGCTGACAGCGGCGATGCGGCGAGCTCGCGAAACGAGGCGACGCGATCCTTCCCGGCGCTCTTGGCCGCGTAGAGCGCCTGATCCGCAGCGCGCAGGAGCGCTGTGGCGCCAGGTCCGTCGAACGGATAGGTCGAGATCCCGGCGCTGATCCGCAGCGGGAAGCCAGCGTCCGTGAGCCCTTCGGCAAGCACTTTTCGGATCTGGCCACCGAGCGTCTCCGCAGCGTCTGCCCCCGCGTCGGGGAGCATGACCACGAACTCGTCTCCTCCGAGTCGTGCGGCTTCCGCACCGGCCGGTACCGAGCGCGCAAGAACGTCTGCAATCTCCCGCAGGAGAGTGTCTCCGAACTCGTGCCCGGCGCGGTCGTTGACGTCCTTGAAGTCGTCGCAATCGATGACGAAAAGGCTCAGCGGCATGCGGCGTTCCCTCGCTACAGCGAGCGCGTCCTCGAGGCGCTCTTCGAGCCCCCTCCGGTTCAGGATTCCGGTCAAGGAGTCCGTTACGGCGCTCTGCCGCTCACGGCGCAGGGCGGAGGCAGCATCGAGACAGGTCGCGACGTGTGCTGCGAGCACCGCCGCCGTGTCGAGGTGGATCGGGTCAACATGCCCGTTGGCAGCGCTGATTCCCACCAGGGCGCCAAGCTCGTTGGCATTGGCACGAAGCGGCAGCCACACGACCGAGCGTCGCTCCTTGGATCGCCTGCGACCGCCGAGCTCGAGCACGTGGCAGACGACCGCCGGGTCAACCTGAGCTCGCGCTGCCTGAATCTCGTTTTGCGACAGCGGTGCAGTTCCGCTGCCCGACACCCACGACGACAGCTCGCTCGGCACGCCGATCTCGTCCCACACGACGACCTGGCTCGCCTCGAGAGGAAGTACCCGCGGCAGCGAGGCCACCGCAAGCGACGCGATCGCGCCAGGATCGCGCAGGCTGCCGAAATGGACGAAGAGCCGGGCGAGCGCCGCGAGATCGAGTGTGCGATTCGTCCGAAGCGCGTCCGCGAGCGGTGCGAGAGCGCGCGTGAAGGGCTGGATCGCGCGTGCAGCACCGTCCGGGAGCGCTCGCTCGGCTTCGAGGTTGAGCACCCCGACGATCATCCGCCCCGAGCGGAGCGGAACGGCGAGCTCGGAGGTGACGCCGGGGAACGCCGGAACGTAGTCGGGGTCAGTGCGAACATCCGGGGCGAGCTGTGCTCGAGCGAGTCGAATCGCGCGACCCGTGATCCCGCTCTCGATCGTGATCCCGTCCGGCACAACCGCGTAGCCACGCTGAGCGACGAGCCAGAGCCGTCCGTGCTCGAGGACGAAGACCGACGGCATGATCCCGCGAACCCGATGGTGAAGGACCTGGATCGCGTTGTCGATCGATGTCGCGGGGTCGCCCGGCTCGGCGAGTACGGCAACAGCTTCGCGTGCGGCCGCAGCAAGTAGCGCCAGCTCGATCGGAGCGGAGATGCGCGCACGGGTCGACGCACGTTCCATAACTCACAAATCGGCTTCCGGCGCGCAAGCCTTGAGGCTCTTCGCGACCGCGCCGCGTTACACCGAGAGCTGCTTGTACCAGTCGAGTATCGCGTCGCCCCAGAAGAGGGCGACGACACCGCCAAGCGCGAGAAATGGCCCGAGCGGGATCGCCTGCTTGCGAGCCTCCTTGCCGTGTCGGACGAGGAGTAGCGCGGCCGGCAGGAACGCGGCAAAGAACCCCACGAACATCGCCGGGATCACGGCGATGCCCAGCCCGGCGCCGAGGAGAGCCGAGAGCTTTACGTCCCCCATTCCGAGGCCTCTCGGGTAGGCGAGAACGATGAGGAACAGCACCAGCCCTGCGCCGAGAGCGGCGAGGATCCACTCGAGACTCGGGTCGTCGATCGTTCGAAGAGCGAGGATCGCCAACGCCGCCGGGAGGACGATCGTGTCCGGGATCAATCGGTGCTCGAGGTCCGTGCGTGTGACGATGACCAGGACCCAGCAGAAGAGCACCGCGATCAGCGCCTCGAGCGTGAAGCCGAAAACGAGCCCGCACGCTCCTCCGAGAAGAGCGGTACCTACGGTGACGAGCAGCAAGCGCGGCGACCGCGGGACGCTCTTGAGGAGCGGTTCATGGAGCGGCGCGTTCGTCGCAAGTCGATCCGCCAGCGGGCCGACGGCCACGCCGGCGAGCAGTCCGACGAGGCCAGCCGCGACGTCCACGGGGCTCGATTCCCGAAAAGACGACCGCTTCCTCCCCACTTCGAGCCGCCTCCTCCCTCCTTCAGGGGATGACCCTCCCTCGATCTGGGGGCGATCAACCGCCGAGAGCCGACTACTGTCGGAAGTACTGCGGCAGCTCCTCTCTGGAGCAGGAACGGCAACGAACGAGTGACGATCCGATCACGGCGGCATCTGAGTAGCACCTTCGCATGGGCGCTTTCCCTCGCGGCACTCGTGCTGGTCTCGAGCCTCCTGACAGCCGTCTTGCACGAGACACCGGACTACGTCGTGGCGTCGCTGGTGGTCTTCATGTTTGCCGCCGCCGCGTGCGGTGTCGTGCTCAGCTGGCGACTCGGAAGAGCCTCCACCGAAGCGCTACGAGACCCGTTGACCGGCCTGCCCAACCGTGTGCTCCTCGACGATCGGATCGAGCAGGCTCTCCGCCGCTCCCGGCGTTCGGGTGAGCACTTTGCGCTCATCGTCGTCGATCTCGACGGCTTCAAGGACGTCAACGACGTCCGCGGCCACCGAGCGGGCGACGCCGTCCTTCGCACGTTGGCACGTCGATTCGAGGCGATTCTGCGTGCCAGCGACACGGTTGCGCGGGTCGGGGGCGACGAGTTCGTGGTCCTGTCGATGGAAACCGACAGCGACGACACTGCGGCTGCCCTCGTCAGCCGTCTGCGACACGCCCTACGGCGGCCGTTTCGTATCGACGGGACGTCGATCGAGATCGACGGCAGCATCGGCTGGGCGGTGTTCCCCGCCGATGGGTGCACCTCCGACGAGCTGCTCTCCCGGGCAGACGGGCAGATGTACGCGACGAAACGAGACACGGCGGACGATTCGCTGTTCATCCGGCGCGGCGTCGACGCCGGCGTCGTACGCGATGTCGAGATAGCGCTCGCGCAGAAGGAGCTCCTCGTCGTCTACCAGCCGATCCTCGATCTCGCGACGGGAACGACCCATTCCGCCGAGGCTCTGATCCGGCGCGTGCTCCCGGGAGGAGCACTGATTCCGCCGTCCGAGTTCGTCCCTCACGTTGAACGCACCCCGCTCGCGCGCGAGCTCACGTTTCTCGTCATCGCGGACGCGTTGAGCTCGGCCGAGCTCTGGTCGAAGGCGGGACACGCTCTCGGCGTGTCGATCAACATCCCGTACCGGCTGCTCGACGATCCACAGTTCGCAGACGGCCTCGCAGCGATGCTTCGGTCGGTGGACGTCACTTCGACCCCGGTCACCCTCGAGGTCGTCCCCGCAGGTCCCGGGGCAGGCGCAGAGCTCGACGACGAAGCGCTTGGGCGTTTCGCCACACTCGGCGTACGTCTCTCACTCGACGACGGCGGGCGTGCGGCTTCTTTCGCAGCGCTGCGAGTGCTTCCCCTCGACGAGCTGAAGATCGACGCCAGCTTCGTCCATGGCCTCGGCCGAAGCGAGACCGACGCAGCGCTCGTCCACGGCATGATCGACATCGGCCACGCGCTCGGCCTCCGCGTCGTTGCAGAAGGAGTCGAGACTCGACACGCCTGGAACGTTCTCGCGGACTGGGGTTGCGACTACGCGCAGGGTTTCTACGTCGCGAGCCCACGACCCGCAGGTGAACTCGTCGAATGGCTCGACGGGCGCTGGCCCGCCGTGGCGTAGTCAGCTCCCGTTCTCATCGAGCCGACGTCGCCCGCGACGAACGACGCCGCAAACGCTAGGCCGAGCTCCCAGGCCTCCAGAGCGGCTCCTCGTGACCAGCGGCCGCGTTTGCGGCGCGGGCCAGGATGAACAAGAGGTCGGAGAGCCGGTTCAGATACACGAGCGCCAGCGGGTTCACCGTGTAGAGGCCGGATGCGACGAGCGCCTCGCGCTCGGCGCGACGGCAGGTCGTGCGCGCTAGGTGGAGTCTCGCAGCGACCTCGCTTCCACCTGGAAGCACGAAGCTCTTGAGCTCGGGTAGTTCGGCGTTGAACCGATCACAGTCGCCCTCGAGCGAATCGACCTGCTGCTGCGTGGCCCGCAGGCGCGCATCCCGCTCCATCGGAACCGATAGGTCAGCGCCCAGGTCGAAGAGCTCGTTCTGGACGCGGACAAGCACCGCGCGCATGTCGTCGCGGCAGTCAGCAGCCAGGGTGAGACCGACGGCCGAGTTCAGCTCATCGACGGTCCCGCATGCGGCGATCCTGGCGTCGAGCTTTGACACGCGGGCCCCATCGCCGAGTGACGTCTCCCCGGCGTCGCCTCCGCGGGTGTAGATCTTGGTCAGCCGTACCGGTTCATCACGATCGCGAGGCACTCCCGTAGATTAGGCGGCGTGGAGGTAAGGCCTGTACGGACCGGCGAGGCCGACACGATTGCGAGGTCTTCATCGCATCGTTTCGGGGTCTGACCTTCCTGCCGACTCTTCACACCGACGATCAGATCCGCACATGGATCCGCGATCAGATGATTCCCGCACACGAGGTGTGGGTCGCAGACGAGGATGGAACCATCCGCGGATTCGCGGCGATCTCGGGGGATCTTCTCGGGCACCTCTACGTTCGTCCCGACGACCAATCTCGAGGAGTCGGAACGGCGCTGCTCGACGTCGTCAAGCGGGAGCGCCCGACCGGCTTCAGGTTCTGGGTGTTCCAGCGCAACGAGGGAGCTCGGCGGTTCTACGAGCGGCACGGCTGCCGGCTCGTCGAGCTCACGGACGGCTCCGGCAACGAAGAGAAGGAGCCGGACGCCCTCTACGAGTGGCGCCCGTCGTAGAGGGGGTCAGACCCGGGGTCAGACCCCCGACATGTCCAGAAGAGTTAGCGGGGCTGCTCGCGGGAGACCGGTTCCTCGCGCACGTGTCTCTCAAGGAGGTCGCGGGCGATCACGAGGCGCTGGATCTCGCTCGTCCCCTCGTAGATCTCCGTGATCTTCGCGTCGCGGTAGAACCGTTCCACGGGGAACTCCTTCGTGTAGCCGTAGCCCCCAAGGATCTGGATCGCCTCCGCTGTCTGGCGGCGCGCCATCTCCGACGCGAAGAGCTTTGCCTTAGCGCCCTCGGCCGTATGCGGCCGACCTTCCTGCTTGAGCCACGCAGCGCGATACGTGAGAAGGCGCGCGGCGTCGATCTCGGTCGCCATGTCCGCGAGCTTCCACTGGATCGCCTGGAAGTCCGCGATCCGCCGACCGAACTGCTCGCGCTCCTGCGCATATGCGCGCGCCACGTCGTATGCAGCCTGGGCGATCCCGAGCGCTTGGGCGGCGATGCCGATGCGGCCGCCGTCGAGCGTCGCCATGGCAACTCGGAATCCGCGACCCTCGTCATGGAGCAGGCGGTCTCGACCGACGTGTGCTCCCTCGATCGCGAGGTCCGATGTGGTCGAGGAGTTCAAGCCGAGCTTCTCCTCCTCACGCGTCGCGCGCACGTGTTCGGCATCGAGGATGAAGCAGGAGACCCCGCGTGCCCCGGCCGTGGCCGCGTCCGTGCGCGCAAAGAGAACGAACGTCCCCGCGCGCGAGCCGTTCGTGATCCACTGCTTCGAGCCCGTGATCGCCCAGCCGTCACCCTCGGGCTCGGCGACTGTGCGAAGCGAGCCCGCGTCGGAGCCGGCACCGGACTCGGTGAGGGCGAACGCACCGAGCCGCTCGCCGCGCGCAAGCGCCGGCACGAATCGGGACTTCTGCTCCTCGGTGCCGAACGACAGGATCGGCAACGTCGTCGCACTCGTGTGCACTGCAACGGTGACCCCCACACCGGCGTCGGCCCGCGAGAGCTCCTCGAGGACGAGGATGTAGGAAAGGAAGTTCGCGCCGGCGCCTCCGTAGTCCTCCGGGACACACACGCCCATGAGTCCTAGCTCGGCGAGCTTCGGATAGAGCTCGTCCGGGAAGCGGTGCTCGCGGTCCCAGGAGGTCGCGTTCGGGACGATCTCAGCCTCGGCGAACTCTCGGGTGAGCACTTGGATGGCCCGCTGGTCGGCGGTGAGGTCGAAGTGCATCCGCGATGGACTATAGGTCGTGGGGTCGTATGCGCCGGTACGCACGAGCCGCCCGCCGCCGGGTTGCTTTCCGGAGCCCGCCGGGCGTTGCGATATGCCTGAGTCGGCCTGGTGAGAGGTCAACGCAGAGTACGGCTGAAGCGGCCGGACCGCGCTCCCCGTAGCGAACACCTTCCGGGCGAAACGCAGGCGCTGCGCGCCATCCCTCATCGCGCAGCTCGTATGTCTCGCTCTCCTCGACGAAAAAGCCCGCGCGCGCGAAGAGCGCCGTCCAGCCACGCTCGTTCTCCTGCCTAAACCAACCGTGGTCACCAGTCTCGCCGAGGGGGACGGTGACGAGCAGGCTTCCGTCCGTGCGCAGGACCCGCTTCAGCTCCCGGAGCGCCTCGACGCGGGCGTCGCCGTCACTCTCTGCCTCGAGGCCGTACACCGTGTTGTCGGCGCCGATGTGCTCGAGCGTGGACACGAGCAGAACCTGGTCTATCGAGCGCTCGGGAAACGGGAGCTTGCGGACATCCGCCTCGACCGTCTCCATACCCTCGACGTCGCGCGTCGCCAGGTCGGCTCCGACAAGCTCGACGCCCGAGCGCAGAAGGGCACCGACATACGCGGTCTCGGCGAAGGCATAGCCCACCTCGAGCACCCGCCCTGACGCGCGCAGTCGGGAGAGCACCCACGGGATCTCGACGACCCGCTCGTCCGTGCCTGCAGGCGCCTGGAGCCAGCGGATCCGCTCGCCACGCACCCGCGCGCCGACGCCGAGCGCAACGGCATCGTCGAGCTCGCGCACGCGAACGGACTCCTCGCTCGTCGCCAGCTCGTGGATCAGTGTGGCTCGCGACAGCGTGCCCTCCGCGAGCTTCGAGAGAGCTCGCACACGCGCCTCCTCGTCGGGCGGTCGGCGCAGGACGTGACGAAACACGGCCGCGACGAACTCGTCGTCCGAGACCGTGTGCGCGGTCAGCTCAGCTACGAGCTTCGGGTCCATCACGGGTACTCGTAGAAGCCGCGGCCGGACTTGCGGCCGAGTCGGCCCGCAGCCACGTACTGGCGGAGGAGCGGGCACGGCGCGTATTTCGGATCTCCCAGCCCCTCGTGCAACACCCCCATGATCGATACGCACGTGTCGAGCCCGATCAGGTCGGCCAGCGCCAGCGGCCCCAGCGGGTGCGCGAACCCGAGCCTGGCGATGGTGTCGATCGCCTCCGGCTCGGCGACACGTTCCATGCATGCGTACGCGGCCTCGTTGATGAACGGCATCAGAATCCGGTTCGAGACGAACCCGGGAGAGTCGTTTGCCTCGGCAGGCACCTTGCCGAGATCCTTCGCGAGCTCGACGATAGCGCGAGCGGTCTCGTCTGAGGTCTGGACGGCCCGGATCACTTCGACGAGCTCGAGGACGGGCACCGGGTTGAAGAAATGCATCCCGATGACCTGCTCGGGTCGGTTCGTGACAGCGGCCAGGGAGGTGATTGGTATCGACGACGTGTTCGAGGCGAGGACTGCCTCCGGCGGCAAAACCTCGTCAGCGCTGCGGAAGAGCTGCTTCTTGACTTCGGCATCCTCGACCACAGCCTCGATCATGAGATCTGCGGGCACGAGGCCGTCCGTGGGGCTGACGCGCGCGAGCACCTCGGCCGGGTCCGCACCGCCCTTCTGAGCGAGCTTCTCGAGGCTTCGCCCCATCGCTCCGAGCGCACGGTCGACGGCTCCGGGCACCTCGTCATGCAGCGAGACACGCCTCCCCGACGCCGCGATGACCTGGGCGATTCCGCCTCCCATTTGCCCGGCCCCGACGACGAGAGCGTGCTCGAACGTCACGGGTGGAGTATCTCCACTACGGCTGCGGAGCGCCCGGCAGATCGGGACGCGCGCCACGCCTCAACCGCCGCAGCGCCCACAGGAGAACGAGGCCGAGGATCACGATCCCGAACCCGACCTTGATCACACCTCCCCGGGGCTCGCCGCCCTCGGCGACGAGCTGACCCGGCGCGACGACGCTGCATGCGGTTCCGAGCCAGCCGCCGTCCGGAGCGCGGGTGAGCAGGAGACCGATCGGCTCGTCCCGGGCGACCAGCAGATCGCAGTCGGACCCGGATGGGCTCCGGACGACAATCGCGCCGTCGGCGTCGCCCTTGACCCGCTGGTCGACCTCGACGGTGAGGAGCCGCTGCGGCGCGCCCTTCGTCTGGCCCATTCGCTCGGCGACGACACGACCGACGATCGCTGCGTCCGCATCGTCGAGGCGCTCGCCCAGGGGCGCGTCGACGCAAACGCATGCGCCCGCGTCCGCGGTCGCCGCAAGCGCCGCGGCGGCGACGGCTGCCAGAGCCACGACCGCCCGCAAGGCGCGCAAGTGACAACTTGTTACTTGGCGAAAGAAGCCGGCGTTCTGGCTTGAAGTCAGGGAATGACCCACAAGTAACAAGTTGTAACTTGCGTTGTCAGACCTCGAGCAACAGGGCGTCGCCCTGGCCCCCGCCGGAGCAGATCGCCGCGAGGCCGAGCCCGCCGCCCTCTCGCCGGAGATCGTGCACCATCGTCGCCACGATGCGGTCCCCTGAGGCACCGATCGGGTGCCCGAGTGCGACAGCGCCGCCGTTGACGTTCACGATGTCCTCGTCTGCGCCCAACATGCGCGTCGAGTTCTTGGCCACGGACGAGAACGCCTCGTTGATCTCGACGCGCTTCACATCAGCTATCGACTTACCTGCCGCCGAGAGGACCTGCTCGCCGGCGCGCGCGGGCGTCCGCGCGAGATATGCGTAGTCGTCGGCGACGTAGCCCTGGGCGAGAATCGTTGCGAGGGGCTCGAGCCCTCTCCGCTTCGCGAACTCTTCGGAGCACACGATGACGCAGGATGCGCCGTCGTTCACGCCGGGGGCGTTGCCTGCAGTCGTGGTTCCCGCGGGATCGAAGATCGGCTGCAGCGAAGCCAGCTTCTCGAGCGTCGTATCCCGCCGGACACCCTCGTCCGCGGCGACGTCTCCGACAGCGACGATCTCGTCCTCAAAGCGCCCCGCGTCCTGGGCAGCCGCAGCTCGCTGGTGCGACCGGTACGCCCACGCGTCCTGCTCCTCGCGTGAGATCCCGAGCTCCCGGGACACCATCGACGCCTGCGCGACCATGTGCAGGCCGTCGAAGGTCGAAGTGAGGCCGTCAAAGACCATGTGGTCGATCACCTCGCCGTTTCCGATGCGATACCCAAAGCGCGCCTTCGGAAGCAGGTACGGCGCATTCGACATCGACTCCATGCCACCGGTGACGACAACGTCGTGACCGCCCGCGCGGATCATCAGGTCGGCGATCTCGATTGCGCGGATCGAGGAGGCGCACACCTTGTTGATCGTGTCAGCGGGGACCTCCTTCGGGATACCCGCGCCGACTGCCGCCTGACGCGCGGGTGCCTGGCCAACCCCGGCCTGGAGCACCTGTCCCATGATCACGTACTCGACCTCGCCCGCGTCGATGCCGGCGCTGTCGAGTCCCGCGCGGATCGCGATCGCGCCGAGCTCGGTCGCGGGGATGGCCGCAAGGCCGCCGCCGAGCCGGCCGAAGGGCGTGCGGACCGCCGAGACGATGACTGATCGCGTCACGGAGCCAGCCTAGCCCGCACAACGCTGGTCGCGGGGTCAGACCCGGGGTCAGACCCCGGCGATTATCAGAACTTCCTCGACATCGTCCTGCCGCCGTCGTAGGATGGTCGGACCGTGGCCGTCACGGTGGCGCAAGATCCGTTCGTTGTGCTCGACGACGACTATCGCATCGTCGGGGTCGGTCTTGCTGCCGCGGCCGGATTCGGCCCTCTCGCCGGCCGACTCCTCTGGGAGTGCTTCCCGGGCTCCGAGCCGCTGTTCAGACCGTACTACGAAGAGGCTAAGAAGAGCGGCGAGCCCGTGCAGTTCGTCCAGTTCTACGAGGGAACCGTTGCGCGCATCCGAGCGGTGCCGACGGGCGACCGGCTCGAGCTGTACTGGGAGCGCCTCCTCCACCTCGACACGCTGACGCTCGACGGGTTGCGCTCGTCGATCGCGGAGGCGATCGAACTGCTCGACGCCCGCGAGGCCGACATGCTCAGACGCGAGATGCGTGGCGTCCTGCACGTCATCGAAGGAGGGACATGAGGGCTTCTGCGGCGGCCAAGGCTGTCCGCACAGCGGAGCCTCCCAACACGTCGTACATCGTTCTCGACGACGATGACCGTGTCCTTTTTGTCGGTGCCGATCTCAGCGAGACGGCCGGGAAGTGGATCGGCCATGTGCTCTGGGATCATCTCCCTCAAGCGGCCCATGTGTACGGACCCTGCTTCGACGAGGCGCGAGCCAAGGGGCACGCGGTGGAGAGCATCG
>JBCKBY010000050.1:0-14417 GCA_038910715.1 Gaiellaceae bacterium | reverse complement strand
GCGTGCGTGACGCGCACCCACGATCGCACCGTTACCCCTTCTGTCTGCGCCTCGTTCGGATTGACGTAGACGCAGCCGATGACGTCGTTGGTCTGCGGATCGAGGACGGAGTATGCGAAAGCGGTTCGGGCATCGAACTCCGCGCGGTGGCGCTCGAGATCGGCGACGTTCTCCGCGAGGGACATCGGCTGCGGCCACGCATGACCGGCGAATCCGAGAGTGGCGTGGATGTGGTCGATGCTCGACGACCAGGCGTCGTGGTCGCGCTCGTAGTGCTCGGGCCCGAGCGGCTCGAGCACGAACGACGGGGTTTCGAACCGGAGAGGAACCTCGAAGTCGTCGGGGACTACCGGCACCTGTGACAGGGCAGTCTAGTGTGGAATCGTGGGCGTTAACCAGCTGGCTTTTCGGGCAACGAACCATTGCCTCACCGGCTGCGGGATCGGCGAGGTGCTCGGGATGGTGCTTGCGACCTGGTGGGGATGGGGGGACCGCGTCGGTTGCACTCGCCGTCGGCTTGGCGTTCTTCTTCGGCTACTCGCTCACGCTCATACCGCTTCTCCGCGCGGGGACAGCGCTTAGCGCCGCGCTCGGGATCGCGCTCGTGGCGGACACGCTCTCGATCGCGACGATGGAGATCGTCGACAACGCGATCCTCCTCCTCTGGCCGGGTGCGCTCGACGCGGGGCTCGGCGATGCGCTCTTCTGGATCTCGCTCGCGATCGCGCTCGCGTCGCGTGGGGCCCGACGTTTCTCGTCAACCGCGCGCTGATCGCCCGCGGGAAGGGCCATGCGCGCGCCCACGGCGCGCACGGCCACTCTCACTGACCCGCATCAACCGGTTCGAGCCCAGGGGCGCGGATCCGGAATCGGCGTCAGGATCGGCTCAACCTGCTCGCGCAGATGCTCGAAGTCGGGCGGGAGGATGAGCGTCTCGCCGAGGTGTTCGGGGTCCTCGTCCACCGAGAAGCCCGGCCCGAGCGTCGCGATCTCGAAGAGGACTCCGCTCGGCTCGCGGAAGTAGATCGAGCGGAACCAGAAGCGGTCGATGATCGGCGACGGTCGCATGCCGGCCGCCGCCACTCGCCCGTGCCAGGCCTGGTGGTCGTCCATCGTCGAGGACCATGCCACGTGATGCACAGTTCCGGCGCCGCCGTTACCGCGGTCGGCGGGCGGCGTGTCGTAGCAGTACAGACCGCCGCGGCTCGGGCCGCGCGCTTCCCAGACTCCGTCGCCGCGAGCCGAGAAACCCAGCGTCTCGCCGAGCAGCCGGCTGCTCGCGCTCGGATCCGCCGAGAACGCGCGGACGCCGTCGAACCCTTGAAGTGCCAAATCGGCGGGGACATCCGGATGTTCCGCGACGAGCGGCGCATCTTCCACCGTCGACACCGCAAAGTGATGGCGTAGGCCTTCCGGATCCTCGAAGCTCACGCCCCCTTCGTCACGCGCGAGGACATCTATCTCCCCCCTGAGACGCGCCTCCCAGAAGTCGAGCGCGCTCGCGGAGGCCACGCGCCAGCTCACGGTGTGCACCATCCCGGCCCCCGCGCGTCCACGCTGGATACCCGGGTACTCGAAAAACGTGATGTCCGCGCCCGCGCTTCCCGCCTCGTCCGCGTAGAAGAGGTGGTAGACGGTCGGGTCATCCTGATTGACCGACTTCTTCACGAGACGTAGGCCGAGAACCCGCGTGTAGAAGTCGACGTTCCGCGGAGCGTCCGCGGTGATGCACGTGACGTGGTGAATGCCGTCGAGCCGCATCGCGCGCAGCCTACCCGGCGACGGTTAGTGTCTCCCGGGTGAAGATCGGGATCGTTGTCCCGTTCTCCTGGTCCTTCTGGGGTGCGGTCGTCGAGCACGCGGAAGCGCAGGCGGCGGCACTCGAGGAGCTCGGCCACGAGGTGCGCCTGATCATGGGCAACGACCCGCCGGGGCAATTCACGCGTGTGCTCCACCCCCGGGTCGGTCGGCACGGAGATCCGCCGCCCAACGTGATCCCGGTCGGTCGGTCGGTGATCGTCCCCGCGAACGGCTCGCTCCCGAACATCGTCCTCTCGCCGCGGGCGTACTCTCGCATCCGTCGGGCACTCGAGCAGGAGCGCTTCGATGTTCTCCATCTGCACGAGCCCATGACCCCGACGATCTGCCTCTGCACGCTCATCCTGGCGCGGGCGCCCATGGTCGCGACGTTCCATGCCTCTGGCGATCTCGGCTGGATGAGAGGTGCCAAGCCACTCTGGGGCGATCTCATCGATCGGATCGACCACCGGATCGCCGTCTCCGAACGAGCGCACGCCTCGCAGGCGCGCTGGCTGCCTGGTAAGTACGAGGTGATCCCGAACGGTGTACTCGTGCCCGAGTCCGCGCCCGCCGGTGATCGGGAGCACCGCATCGTGTTCGCCGGTCGGCAAGAGCCACGGAAGGGCCTTCACGTGCTGCTGCGCGCGTGGCCGGCGATTCGCGCGCGGACCGGGCTACGCCTCACGGTGGCCGGCGCCGACCCGCTCGCAGTGCGACTTCTCCTGACTCGGCTCCGCGTATCGGACGAGGGCCTCGACATCGTCGGCTTCCTCAGCCAGGAGGAGCTGACCCGGACGCTCCTCGGCGCGAAGGCGCTGGTCGCGCCTTCGATGGGACAAGAGAGCTTCGGCATGGTGTTGACGCGTGCGTTCGCATGTGCGCTTCCGGCCGTTGCGTCGGACATCCCCGGCTACCGGGAGGTGCTCGAGCCCGAGGCTTCGGTCGCCGTCGCACCGGACGACACCGCGGCGCTCGTCGAAGCGGTGTCAGCCCTCGTCGAGGACGAGCCGGGTCGCGAGGAGATGGGGCGGGCCGCGCGCGAGATCGCCGTCGAGCGGTACTCGTGGCCTCGGATTGCGCGCAGGCTTGAACAGATCTACGAAGACGTGACGGGAATCGCGAGCGGAACGGAGCGTGCGGCGTGACGGCGTTTCGGCATGCGTGGCGCAGCCCCTGGGTTCAGGGCGCGGTTCTCTTGCCCCTCACGGCGCTCGCAGTCGTTGTCTTCTGGTGGAGGGGCCCGGACTGGGGCAGCGTCTTCGAAGCGTTTCGCTTCGTCATCTGGAGCTGGATCGTCCTTGCGTTCTTGCTCAACGTCGTCTCGACGTTCTTCCGGGCCTACTCGTGGCGCATGACGATCGGACAGGCGCTGCCGCCCGAGCATCAGCCTCGACTCGATCACGTCTTCTCTTCATTCGGGGTCGGACTGCTCGCAAATGCGGTCGTGCCGGGTCGACTGGGTGAGCTCGCACGCGTCGCGACGCTGCGCCGCCACTTGCCCGACGCGCCGCCCGGGACGAGCGCGACGCTCGTCGGTACGGTCTTCGCCCACAGGCTCTTCGACCTCGTTCCCGCGACCATCCTCGTCGTCTGGGTGCTGTTGACGGCCGAAGTCCCGCACTGGGCCGTGGTCGCGTTCGGCATCGCCGCCCTCGTCGGCTTTGCGCTCTTCACGATCGCATGGCTGGGTGCACGTCGTCACCACCGAACGGTGATGCGTGAAGGGGTCGGCTCGGTTCGGGACCTCTTGGTCATGGCGCGGCAAGGGCTCTCCGTGCTGAACGCTCCGGTCCCGCTCGCCGGCGCGATCCTCCTTCAGTGCTGTGGCTGGCTCATGCAGCTCCTCGCGGTCTGGGCAACGATGCAGGCGTTCGACGTCAATGCCCCGCTGCCGGCCGCAGGGCTGGTTCTCGTCCTCATGAACGTGGCGACGATCGTCCCGCTGTGGCCGGGAAACGTCGGCCTCGTCCAGGCTGCAGTCGCGCTCCCGCTACGCAACTACGGCGTCCCATATGCGACGGGCTTCGCCTTCGGGCTGGCGCTGCAAGCCGTCGAGATGGCGTGCGGGGTGTGCCTCGGCCTGATCGCGCTTACCCGAGAGGGGATCTCGTTCGCCGTGTTCCGGCGCATGCATCCCGAGGAGCAGTCCGCCGAGGATGCGCTCGAGGGCGTGCACGAGATGATCGAGGAGCTCGAGCACGAGGCTGAGCGTGAGAGCGCTCCTGTGCCCCGCTAGCCTCAAGGGCGTTCTTTCCGCGCGGGTCGATCTCGGACGTGTGCTTGCGCTAGCGAGACTCGGCGGTCTCGAGGCGATCCGCCATCGACTCGAGCAGCTTCCACGCCACCTGCGGCCGCGCTTCGACAAACGGGCGGAAGACGAAAACGGGGAGGCCGTACGCCTTGATGTCGGAGATCGCCGTGACGCTTGCCGTTCGCGGGCGCCGGTCGATCAGTGCGATCTCCCCGAACGCTGCGCCCGGACCGAGCGTCCCGACTGCCTCACCCTGAACTTCTACGGACGCCTCGCCGCTCTCGACGACGAAGAACATAAGGCCGCCTTCGCCTTCGAGCGCGATCTTCTCGCCGGCGGCAAAGCGCCGCTCGTTGAACTCGTCCGCGAGGCTCTCGAGATCCTTCTCGTCGAGGTCCGAGAAGAGGCGGACGTTACGGAGCAGGTCTGGTGTCGGCTTTGACATGGGGCGATTCATACACGAACGGTGTGCCCCTTGTCACTCATTCGGCGTCTGAGACCGTGAGCTCCTCGATGCGGAGCTCGGCTCCCTGCAGCCGCGCGGCGCATGTCTTGTAGAGCTCCTCGCCCCGCCGGAAGAGCGCGATCGCGTCGTCGACCGCCACGTCGCCGCGCTCGAGTCGGGCCACGATGTCCTCCAACTCCTTCTGGAGCTCCTCGAACGAGCGGTCGTCGCTCATCGGTGCACCTCCTCGACGCGCGCTCCTAGCGCGCCTGACGCAAGCTCGATCTCGAGCCGGTCGCCCGGGCTGGCAGACGACGCGTCGCGGAGCGCAACGGCCCCCGCACGGACGATTGCGTATCCCCGCTCGAGCGTTGCGAGAGGCGAAAGCGTCTGAAGGCGGGCTCCGGCGTGATCCAGCGCAGATCTGCGCCGCTCGAGGAGCAGGCGTGGTGCGGCGCGCAGCCTCTCTCCAAGGCGGTCGAGCTGTGCGACATCACGCTCCAGAAGGTTTCGTATGGCTAGAGCGAGCCTGTGCCGCGAGCTCTCGAGCGCGGTGTTCAGCTCGGTCAGTTCGGGGACGACGAGCGCACCAGCCGCAGTCGGCGTGGCGGCTCGTGCATCGGCGGCCAGGTCGCAGAGCGGGGTGTCCTGCTCGTGGCCCACTGCGGATACCACCGGAACCGCCGCGGCGGCCACAGCCCGTACGACGGACTCGTCGCTGAAGGGGAGGAGATCCTCGAAGCTCCCGCCGCCGCGCGCGAGCACAACGACGTCGACTTCGGGGTGTGTTGCGAGTGCCGACAAAGCGGCGACGATCGCTGCGGGCGCCGTCTTCCCCTGAACGCGTGCCTCGCAGACCACGACCTTCGCGGCCGGGAAGCGCGCTCCGATGGTCGCGATGAGGTCGCCGCGCGCTGCAGCATCCGCGCCGGTGAGGATCCCGATCGCGCGCGGAAGCCGGGGGAGTGGTCGCTTCCGCCCCGGCGCGAAGAGCCCCTCTGCGGCGAGCTGGCGCTTCAGGCGTTCGAGGGCGAGCAGGTGCCCGCCGATGCCGACGCGCTCGATCGTGGTGGCTCGGAGCCCGAGCTCGCCCTTCAGCTCGTAGAACTCGGCGCGGCCGGAGACGTGGACCGTCTCGCCCTCCTCGAGCGCGAGTTCGAGTCGGTCGAAGGTGCGACGGGGGATGGTCACGTTGAGGGTCGCACCCGTCGTGGGGTCTTTCAGAGTGACGAAGACCGTGGCCCACGCTTCGTTTCGGCGAAGCTCGGTCACCTCGCCCTCGACCCAGACGGCCGGGAGCCTGCCGAGATACGAGGCGATGCCGCGGTTGAACGACGAGACCGTGAAGACCTTGCGGTCGCCGTACATGATCGACTCGACCTTCGCCACAGTCGTCAGCGTAACCGCGCCGCCCGGGTACGTCCGAGCCGGGCATGCCCGGCCCCTAGAGCAGGATCTCGGCGGCCGTCGTCGGATCGCAGCCGCGGGAGAGCATCTCCACGGCGTCGTGCAGATCGACCTCGCTGACCGCGAGCCGCTCGGCAAGATGAACCGGATAGCCGGACTCGAGCAAGATGTGCAGGCGCCAGCTCTCGACCTTCGCCGGTTCGTTCTCGTGCCAGAGCGGTGCCTCGGTCGTCTCGGCCATGCGCGCGAGATTCGCCGTCGCTCGGGCGCTTCCTGCTCACCCCGCAACGGGGCGGTCGCGCTTTCTCAGACCTCTGCCGAGGCACGCGACGACTCGTAGCGCTTCGCGAGCTCGACGATGCGGTCGTCGAGACGCTGCGCGGCTGCCTCCACGGCCTTTTGGAGCTGGTCGGCGATCAAGCCGTCGGCTCGGCGCAGGAACGACTCGGCCGTGCGGTCGAGCTCGTCGCGGAGCCGATTCGCAGCTTCCTCGCGGATCGCCCGCATCCGATTCTCGAACTCGAGCGCGCTTGCCTCGGCTCGTCGATCGACTTCACGGGCGATCGACCGCTCTAGCTGTTCCACCTGTCCCCTCTCGACCTCGGCGAACGCGACCTCGATTCGGGCTCGCGCCTCGCTTTCCGCTCGATCGACCTGCTCGGCGACCGCATGCTCGTGCTGGCGGAGCCGCTCGGTCGTGTCGTCGATTGCGCGACGACGGTCGTCCACATGCAACTGCAGCTCATCGAGTGCCTGGGCAAGAGCCTCCTTAGCGCTGGTCTCGAGCGCTTCGCGCAACCGAAGCGCGCCCGCCCGCTGTTCGTCGACCGTTGTCCCGAGCTCGGAGGCCTCGGCTTCGATCTTGGCCTCGACATCTGCGACGCGCTGCCTCAGGCTCTGCTCGAGGGTTGTCACTGCGCCCTGGAGTGCGTTCTGCGCCCGCTCGAGGTCGGCTTCCCATGCCCGCAGTCGCTCCTCGACGCGCTGCTCGACCGCTGCGACCAGCTCGGCCAGGCGCTCCGAGAGCTCGCGTTCCCGGACGCCGAGCTCACCACGGCGCTGGTCCGAGAGCCGGCGCTCTTCGGCGACGTACGTCGACAGCGAGTCAGCATGGGCGCGTGAGATCGTGATGCGTAGCTGCTCCGCCTGCGTCGACGCCTCCTCCTCCGCTGCCGCGCGAACGGCACGCCGGGCGTCGGCGACGAGCTCGTCGGTCCTTGCGGCGCGGGCGCGTGATCGGCGCAGTGTGAGAGCAAGCGTGATGCTTAGGAAAACGGCCGCAACGAGAGCTGCGACGAGGATCCATGCGACGCCGTCCACGAGACCACTGTAGATCTAGAGCCGGTAGGCCACCAGGGCGGCCGCGAGCACGACCGAGGCCGCCGCCAGCAGTCGCAGGCCGCGCTCCTCTGCCGCTATGAGCCAGCGAGCATCGATCGGCTCGCGGCTCCCGTCGCGCAGCTCGAGCGCGCCAGTCACCTCGCCGACTCGCCGGCGCACGAAGCGGACGTGATTCGAGAGCGCGCGCTGAGCGAGCGAAAGAAGGACCGCGAAGGCAGCAGCGAGGACGGCGGCCACGCCGATCTCGCCGGCGACCGCTGCGTATCCGCAGATGACCGGGAATCCGCCCCAGGCTAGGCCGAACCAGAGGTCGGAGTGGAACCGTCCTCCCAGGAGCTCCAGGTTGTACGCAAGGACGAGGAACAGCCCCACGGGGACGAGGAGTAAGAGCCAGGGTCGGAAAGAGAGCGCGCCGACGACGCCGATCGCGGACGCCGCCCCGATCGAGCTGACCGCGAACATCACCAGAACTCCGCTTGGGATCTCCGTGGAGAGCGGACGCCCTCGGAGCTCGTCGAGCGCGTGGGCCCCGATTCCCACGGCGAGCGCGAACGCTAGGGCAGCGGCGCCGAGGCGTCCCCATGCGATCGTCGGCGCTAAGCACCCACCGATCACGACGTACGACACGTGCCACGCCGTATACGGCGGGTGCAGCAGGGTCACGTAGTCGCGCCAGGCACCGCGTTCGAGGGCGTACCACGAGGGACGCTCGGATGGTGGTGTGCTCACGCCTTGCGTCCCCAGATGACGACCCCGCCGCCCAGGCTGAGTCGACGTACTTCGAGTTCTCCGAGTCCCGCCGCGCGCCAGAGCTCGAGCTGGCGCTCGATCGGGTACTCCGCCCAGAAAGCGCGAATCGAACCGCCCAGGAAGTCACCGACTTCCGCCCAGCCTTGCGGAAGTACGCGTCCGGCGAGGGGTAGTACGCCCCGGACGTACGCCTCCCAGAGCGGCCGTGCGAGCCCGCCCGGAACCCCGAACTCCAGAGACGCCACGGTGCCGCCCGGCCGCACGACGCGCGCGAGCTCGGCGAGCGTCGCTCCAGGATCGTCGACGTAGCGGAGCAGGTACGTGAGCGTCAGGTGGTCGAACGTGCTG
Organism: Gaiellaceae bacterium; assembly: GCA_038910715.1. Classification (GTDB taxonomy): domain Bacteria; phylum Actinomycetota; class Thermoleophilia; order Gaiellales; family Gaiellaceae; genus GMQP-bins7. Next base: position 6,075 of record JBCKBY010000050.1, on the reverse strand, counting down.
TCTTCCAAGGGGAGCGAACTCGCGGAGGCTTCGACCAGCTCGACGGTGTCGCGAAAACGGCGTCGTGCGACGGCGAGCATCTCCGCGCTTTGATCGACACCGGTGACCGCGAATCCGCGACGGATGAGCTCGGCTGCGACGAGCCCGGTTCCGGTCGCGACGTCGAGCACATGCCCGCCGCGCGGGAGCCGCGAGACGAGGAAGCGGCGCCAAAGCGGATCCTGACCGAGCGAGAGAGTGGCGCCGACACCGTCGTACGACGGCCCCAGCGGGGCGAACAGCTCTCTTGCGTCGACACCGGACATCAGCCGTATTCTGGTCACTGTGGCCCTGGTAGACGAGCTCGAGCGGGCCGGTGAGCTCGCAGCCGCCCACGCCCAGCCCGGCGACGTCATCTCGGGGATCATCGCGTCCGAGCCGACCGCGGGGCGGCGCTTGTACCTGTGCTCCTTCGACGACGCCGACGGTCGGCGTAGCTGGCTTGCAATCCGCGCTGACGGTGCTCCGGTGACGAGCCGGGCTGAGTTGCGCGAGGCGGTGTCGATCGCGGCGCTGTGCGAGGTCGCCGAAGATGCCGCTGGTGGGGGTGACCTCGATGCGCTCATCTCCACGCTCGTCGAGATTCGCGAGAAGGAGGCTCCGCCGGGGATCGAGGACGCGGAGGCTGCTGCCCGGGCTCTGCGTGAAGTGCTCGGCGATCCTCCTCGGCTTGCGACTCCGGCGCGACTCGACGAGATCGGCGCGGCGACCCGCAGGCTGGAGCGCGAGCTCGATTCGTCCAGCTCGTCCCCGTTCGCCGCTGCACTGCAGTCCTCGCAGGGCGCAGTCTCCGAGCTCGAGCGCGAGATCGAAGCGGGCTACAGGACCGAGCTCACGTAGGCTTCTCGGGATGGAGGGCAGCGGCGGTTTCTTCCCATTCGGCGGCGGTGATCCGGACGAACTCCTCGGAGCGCTGCGCCAGTTCGCCGAGAAGCAGGCCGAGTCGGTTCAGGAAACGCAGCGAGAGCAGTTCGCCACGCTCACGCTCAACACTGCCGTGGAGCTGACAGCGGCGGCTCTCGGTCAGATCGAGGTCGAGGGCCCGTCCGATGCGCAGGCACTCGCGTTGCGCGACGCGATGCGTGTGCTCTTCCCGGAGGCGGTTGCGCTCGTCTCGGCCGCTCGCCAGGGCTTCATTCGGTTGTCGTAGACGCGAGGCATTTCTCGCCCGCGCCGGGCATGCCCGGCCACTACGTAGCGCCGAGTGATGCGAGAAGGCTCCAGCCGCCGTCGACCACGATGGTCTGGCCGCGGATCATCTCGGCATCCGGCGAGCAGAGGAACGTGACGCACGCTGCGATGTCGTCCGGGGTCACGATTCGTCCGACCGGGTTCGACTTCCCCATCTCGAGCATGGCCTCCCGGTTCGGGAAGTACTCGAGCGCTCCCGTCTCTACGACCCCGGCCGAGACGGCGTTCACACGGATCCCACGTGGGGCGAGCTCTACGGCGAGATAGCGGACGATCGCCTCGAGCGCCGCCTTCGAGGCGCCGACGAGGGCGTAGTTCTCGAGCACGCGGATCGACCCGAGGCTTGAGAGCCCGATGATCGATGCACCGGGCTTCATCGAGGGCGCTGCGGCGCGAGTCAAGGAGAGCAGCGCTCGTGCGTTTGCGGCGAGCGTCCAGTCCCAATGCTTGTCCTCCGTCTCGAGCGCCGGGCGAATGACTCCGGTGGCGGCGCTGTGAATCAACACGTCGAGCGCTCCGAGAGCGGCGACCTCGTCGGCGATGCGCTGGGACGCGACGTTCCCGCGGACGAAGACCGGCTCGGCGCCGAGAACGCGCAGTTCTTCGGCCGTCTCCTCTGCCGCCGTGTCGCCACGCATGTAGCCGATAGCGACGCGCGTCGCCCCGAGTGTGGCGAAGCGGAGCGCGATCGTCTTACCGATGCTTCGCGATCCTCCCGTGACGAGGACCGAGGCGCCCTCGAAGGTCATTCGCGCTTGGGAAGTGGGTCGAAGGCGGGGGCCGAGGAAGGGATCGTCTCCCACCCGATGCGCGTCAGCGGCTCGCGCGCGCCGTCTTCCGCCAGGGACGACGCGTGCCCGAGCCGGTCGAGGAGGTCCATCTTCTCCTCGCCATAGCGGCGTACAGGGTGCTCGTCGGGGAGATCCTCGATGAGCTCCCGGATGCGCGCTCTCAACTGGTAGGCGAAGTGGGGAGTCGCCGGACCGACGAGCGCGTCGATGTCGTCGAAGGTGGGCGCGGCCATGGTCGGAAAGCCTACCCCGGTGTCAGACACGAATCTCTGTCAAGGACTTTCGTCACGATTGTGCGCCGACCTCTTCACAGCTGAACGCCCGGTGTCGTGCCTGAACTTCGTTACGAGCAGGCTCGGAATCGACAGGTGTATGGCAGGCGCCCGTGACCCAGTGTCTGACACCGGTGTCTCTCGGTAGCGTCCAAGCGTGCGCCGGCCGTCGAGCGTGGAGCTGATGCTGCTGACCACGGTTCTGCTCTGGGCGCTCAACCTCAGCGTCACGAAGTACATCCTCACGCACGGCCTTGGCCCCCTTCCCTACGCAACCGTCCGCTACGGCCTCGCCGCGCTCATCTTCATCGCGCTGACGATCGTCGCCGAGCGAACGTTGCGCATCCAGCGGCGGCATCTCCCGATCCTCGCGCTCGCCGCGGTGACTCTGTGTCTGAATCAGCTCTCGTTCGTCTTCGCGCTCGACCTCACGACGGCTTCGACGATCGGGCTCCTTCTCGGAGCGATTCCGATCTTCACCGCGGTCCTCGGACTCGTTCTCGGCACCGAGCACCCGTCGCGGCGCTTCTGGATCGCAGCGGCGATCTCTGCCGTCGGCGTCGGCCTCGTCGCGCTGGGCGCGGGTGGGGAGGTGTCCACCTCGCGCGTGGGGATCCTGCTGGGCCTGGCGACCGGGGCGACCTGGGCGGTGTACTCGGTCACCGTCGCCCCGCTCATGCGCACGTATTCCCCGTCGCGCGTCAGTGCCGTTGTGATCCCGATGACGTGGATCCTGCTCGCTCTCGTCGGGCTTCGGCAGACGCAAGACCAGGAGTGGTCGCTGGGCTGGGAGGTCTGGGCGCTTCTCGTCTTCGCGACCCTCGGCCCGCTCGTCCTGACGAACGTCCTCTGGTTCCGCTCGATCCACAAGATCGGGCCTGCGAAGGCGACGCTCGCCGCGAACCTCCAGCCGTTCGTCGCAGCGGTCCTCGCCGTGATCCTTCTGTCGGAACCGCTCTCGTGGCTCCAGATAGTCGGCGGTGCCTTGATCGGCGTGGGCATCCTCTTCGTCCGTCGGCGGGCGCCAGCTCGGCAGGCAACCTAGAATCAATCCCATGAGCGACCACGACTTCATGCCGATCGAAGGCTGGGACCACATCGAAATCTGGGTCGGGAACGCGAAGCAGGCTGCCTACTTCTTTGAGAACGCCTATGGCTTCACGCGCACGGCGTACGCAGGGCCGGAGACGGGTATTCGCGACCGTGCGTCGTACGTCCTCGAGCAGGGAGACATTCGCTTGGTGCTGACGAGCGGGCTGCGCTCCGAGAGCGAGATCTGCAAGTGGGCAGCGACAAAAGGGGACAGCGTCAGGGACGTCGCTCTCGCGGTTCCCGACGCGACGAACGCCTACCGCCAAGCGGTTCAGCGCGGGGCCCGCGGAGTTGCCGAGCCGTATTGGGTCGACGACGACCACGGGCGAATCGAGCTTGCCGCGATCGCCACCTACGGCGACAACATCCACACCTTCGTGAACCGCGCGGACTACGCAGGCCCGTACATGCCCGGCTATCAATCCGTCTCTCTGAACGGCGGCCCTGCGCCCGGTGTCGGGCTCATCTCGATCGACCACGTCGTCGGCAACGTCGAGCTCGGGCGGATGGACGAATGGGTTGGGTTCTACGAGCGCGTGCTCGGCTTCACGCAGCTCACGCACTTCTCCGACGAGGACATCCACACCGAGTACTCGGCGCTGATGTCGAAGGTCATGACGGACGGTGAGGGGAAGATCAAGTTCCCGATCAACGAGCCGGCCGAGGGCAAGCGCAAGAGCCAGATCGAGGAGTACCTCGAGTTCCACGGCGGGCCGGGCGTCCAGCACGTGGCGATGCAGTCGAACGACATCGTGAAGACGGTCGCCGCGCTGCGCGAGCACGGCGTGCTCTTCATCGCGACACCCGACTCGTACTACGACATCGTGGAGGAGCGCGTGGGCGAGATCGAGGAGGACTGGGCCGACCTTCGCTCGATGGGGATCCTCGCCGACCGCGACGAGGAGGGCTACTTGCTGCAGCTCTTCACGAAGATCGTCCAGGACCGCCCGACGCTCTTCTTCGAGGTCATCGAGCGCCACGGCTCGCGCGGCTTCGGGATCGGGAACTTCAAGGCGCTGTTCGAGGCGATCGAGCGCGAGCAGGCGCTGCGCGGGAACCTCTGACCGTCTGATGGACGTTCCCGAGACCCGCTACGCACGCAGCGGCGACGTCTCGATCGCGTACCAGGTCACCGGCGACGGGCCGTTCGACGTCGTGCTCGTGCGAGGGTTCGTATCGCACGTCGAGCTCACGTGGCAGGTGCCCGGCATGGCCGAGTTCATGCGCGAGCTGGCTGGCTTCTGCCGTCTGGTCCGCTTCGACAAGCGAGGGACGGGCATGTCGGATCGTGTGAGCGGCGCGCCGTCGCTCGAGGTGCGCATGGACGATGTGCGCGCCGTGATGGACGCGGCCGGCTCGGAGCGTGCGGCGCTCGTCGGAGTCTCGGAGGGCGGTCCCATGAGCCTCCTCTTCGCGGCGACGTATCCGCAGCGCGCCTGGGCGCTCGTCCTCGCCGGCGCTGCGGCGCGCTTCACCTGGGCGCCGGACTATCCGTGGGGAATCACGCACGAGGAGTACGAGCGCCGGATCGAGCACGCCGAACGCGTCACCGGCGTGGTCGAGTACACGGTGGAGTTGGTCGAGCGTCTTGCCCCGAGCGCTGACGCCGAGACGAAGGCCGCGTTCGCCACGATGATTCGGCAATCCGCGAGCCCGGGCGCCCGAGTGGCGCTCATGCGCATGAACAAGGAGATCGACGTGCGCCACGTCCTCCCCGCGATCCGCGTGCCGCCGCTCGTTCTCAATCGAGCCGCCGAAGACCAGCACCTCGTGGACGGTGCCCGATACCTTGCGGAGCACATCCCGGGCGCGCAGCACGTGGAGCTCCCGGGCAGCGACCACGCCAGTTTTGCGGGTGACACCGAGCCCTACCTGCGCGAGATCGAGCGCTTCGCCATCGAGACCTGGGAGGAGCGTGCCTGGGAGGACCAGGAGTCCGAACGGGTGCTCGCGACCGTCCTCTTCACCGACATCGTCGGCTCGACGGCGCGTGCGGCCGAGCTCGGCGATGCGCGCTGGCGGGAGCTGATCCTGGCGCATCACGAGATCATCCGGCGCCAGCTCGTCCGCTTCCGCGGCACCGAGCTCGACACCGCCGGCGACGGCTTCTTCGCGTCCTTCGACGGCCCTGCGCGAGCAATCCGCTGCGCATGTGCGATCAGCGCGAACGTGCGCGAGCTGGGCATCGACGTGCGCGCCGGTCTCCATACCGGCGAGTGCGAGCGCATCGACAACAAGGTGGGCGGGATCGCGGTGAGCATCGGCGCGCGGGTCGCCGCCGAGGCGAGGCCGAGCGAGGTGCTCGTGTCGAGCACGGTCAAGGATCTCGTCGCGGGCTCGGGAATCGAGTTTCGCGACCGAGGCGCCGCCGAGCTGAAGGGTGTCCCCGGCGAGTGGCGCCTCTTCGCCGTCGAGAGCGCGACCGCCGCCTGACGTCGTGGCGCTCGCCCGAACGCAGTACGTCCGCAGTGGCGACATCGATCTCGCGTACCAGGTGATCGGCGACGGCCCGCGCGACATCGTCCTCGCACTCGACTGGGGGAGCCATCTCGAGGCCATCGCCGAGCAGCCGCTGTTTTCGGAGTTCGTCTACTCCCTGGGGCGATTCGCGCGCGTGCTCTGGTTCGACATGCGCGGGGTCGGCATGTCCGGCCCGGTCGCCGGCGGTGTCGTCGCCACCGAGGGTTGGA
>JBCKBY010000049.1:0-14680 GCA_038910715.1 Gaiellaceae bacterium | reverse complement strand
GAGCAACGATGCCACGGACTGGAGGTTGTTCTTCACGCGATGGTGGATCTCCTGAGCGAGAACTCCGCGCATGACCGCGCGCCCGTGCTCGAGCGCGACTGCCGCGTGGTGGGCGATTGCCTCGAGCAGCGCCTCGTCGTCGTCGGAGAAGGGCGTATCGCGATCGCAGACAAGCTCGCCGATCTGCCGCCGCTTCCAGCGCAGCGGCAAGCGCACGGCGTAGGCGCCGGCGCGCCCTTCCGGCCAGGCGATCTTCCCGTCCTCGAGGACGAGTGCGGCACCCGTTGCGTGCAACGACTCCATCGTCGTCTTCACGATCGCCTCGAGCGACTCTTCAAGGTAGAGGGACTCGGAAACGGCTTCGGAGATCCGTGCGAGCGCCTCGAGCTCGGCAACACGCCGCTGCGCTCTTTCGTAGAGCTTCGCGTGCGCGATCGTCTGCGCAACCTGCGACGCGATCGCCACGAGCAACTCGATCTCCTCCTCGGTGAACGTGCGGGGCTCTCGGGTCCGCACATTGAGCGCGCCCTCGAGGATGTCCCGCGCAAGGATCGGCACCGCCAGGATCGACTGGTACTCGTCCTCGGGCAGGTTCGGAAAGAACTTGAACCGCGGGTCGAGGTGAGCCAGCTCCGGGATCATCACCGGCGCTCGGGCGGCTGCGGCGGCACCCGTGATCCCTTCCCCCGGCCGCATCCGGGGTGTCCGCGTCATCTCCTCGACCCTGCTTCCGCGCGTTGCGCGGAGAACGAGCTCGCCCGTGCGCTCGTCATAGAGGTAGACGAAGCACGCGTCCGTGCCCAGCGCGTCGGCGACCTTGCTCGCGACGAGCTCGAGCACTTCCTGCAGGTCGAGCGACGAGTTGACTGCGGCGATGGTCTCGGTGAGGAGCCTGAGGTGGCGACCGGTGACATCCACGAGCTTCATTGTCGCGGGTTAGCGTTCGATCCGATGAGCACCGAGTGGCTGCTGTTCCTCCATCTCGCCGGCGCGTTCCTGTTCGTTGCCGGCGCCTTCGCGGCCGCGACACTGCGGATCGCGGCGATGCAGCGCAATCGGCCGAGCGAGATCGCACTGCTGATGCGCGCGGTCCGCCCGACGGTGCCGCTCATTGCACTCGGGCTCGTCCTCGCGCTCGTCTTCGGCTTTCTGCTTGCGGACCACCTTGGAATCGACCTCGGCTCGACCTGGCTGACGGCGACGTTCGTCCTGCTCGCCTGGACGGTGGTTGTCGGCGGGCTGACCGGACGCCAGGATCGCCATACCCGCGAGCTCGCCGAACGGCTCGCGGCCGAGGACGACAGCCCGAGCGCAGAGCTGAGGCAACGGCTGGGAGACCCGCTCAACCTCGCGCTCAACGCATCGCTTCTCGTAGCCACGATCTCGATCGTGGCGCTGATGGTCTGGAAGCCGTAGCTCGCCGCAGCGGACGTGCAATCTCGTTCCTGGGGCGACGCTCGCAAGAGGCGAGCGCGCCGAGAGGTGGTTGCTGGTGCGTTCGCGCTGAGGCCGGAGGACGGCTGAGCCGGCCGGGAGGCCAAGTGCGGCTCTCGGAGCGCTGCGGTGAGGGAGGGGGGTTCGCGGGGGAACCGTAGGTTCATCCGCGCCTGAACGACCACGGGCTCCACACCAGGGAGCCCGCGATCGGCCGTCAGATACAAGGCGCTCCGCTCGCCTAGCGGTTCGCCCTGCAGCGCGCATCATGAAACTTTCGTCGGCTGAGTTCAAGTGCCAACGTCACAGAGCCGCGAGGTACTTGTCTTTTTCCCATTCTGTGACCTGCACGCGGTACTCGTCCCACTCCTTACGCTTGAGCTCGATATAGCGCGGGAAGATGTGTTCGCCGAGCGCGAGGCGCATCACCTCGGAGCCCGCGAGCTCGTCGATCGCCTCGCCGAGCGACTCCGGAAGCGCGATGATCCCGCGCTCGCGGCGCTGCTCGGTCGTCAGCCGATAAAGGTTCCCCTCCATCGAATCGGGGAGCTCGTAGCCTTTCTCGATCCCCTCGAGGCCAGCCTGAAGCAGCGCGGCGAACGCCAGATAGGGGTTGCAGGCGGGATCCGGGCAGCGGATCTCGGCACGCGTCGCCTGCTCGGAGCCTGGCTTGTAGAGCGGGATCCGTATGAGCGCCGAGCGGTTCCGCTGCGACCAGGCGACGTACACGGGCGCCTCGTATCCCGGCACGAGCCGCTTGTACGAGTTCACCCACTGGGCGAGCACGGCGGACATCTCCCGCGCGTGCACCAGCAGGCCGGCGATGAAGCTCTTGGCGTTCTTGGACAGGTGATGCGGGTCGCGTCGGTCGAAGAACTGGTTGCGACCGCCCTTGAACAGCGACATGTGGGTGTGCATTCCCGACCCGTTCTCGCCGAAGAGCGGCTTCGGCATGAAGGTCGCGTAGTAGCCGTGCCAGGCTGCGACCTCCTTGACGATGAGCCGATACGTGACCGTGTAGTCGGCCATCGAGAGCGCATCCGCGTAGCGCATGTCGATCTCGTGCTGCGAGGGACCCACTTCGTGGTGGTGGTACTCGATCGGGATGCCGACCGCCTCGAGCGCCGCGATCGTGTCGTTGCGCACCTCGGTCGCCGCGTCCTGCGCCGTCATCGCGAAGTAGCCGCCCTCGTCGATCGTCTCCGTCCCCTTGTCGTCCTCGAAGAGGAAGTACTCGAGCTCAGGACCGACGTTGAACGCGTCGAAGCCCATGCTCTTCATGCGGTCGAGCGCCTTCCGGAGCGCAAAGCGTGGATCTCCCTCGTAGGGCGCGCCGTCTGGTGTGACGACGTCGCAGATCATGCGAGCGACCTTGGCGCCGATGGCGTGCCCGTGCTCGTCGATCGGCCGCGGCATGAGCTGGAAGCTCGCCGGGTCCGGGATCGCGACCATGTCGGACTCCTCGATCGCGTTGAAGCCGGTGATCGACGAGCCGTCGAAACCCATCCCGTCGTTCAGCGCTTCCTGCATCTCCGACGGCGTGATCGCGAAGGACTTCAGATGCCCCTCGAGATCGGTGAACCAGAAGAGGACGTGCTCGACGCCCTCGTCCCTGATCCGCTTCAACACCGCGCGCCGCGCAGCCAAGCTCGACGTCGCGCGGTCGCGGCTCTTGACCATCGCACCACGAGCCGGTGTCCTGGGTCTCGCCATGAAAAACCTCCCTTGAAAAACAAAAAGACCCCGGGCGGGATCGCCCGAGGCCACGTTGCCTCACAACAGACGACAGGACTTTAGCAGGACTCTCGGATCAGACTTGGTCCACCGGTTTCCTCGCGTGGAAGACGACGAAGTCGTCGTCGCTCGTAGGCGCTGCGTCCGTATAGCCCGCGTAGAGCTCGACGTCGACGAAGCCCGCCTGCTCGAGCATGAGCACGATCTCGTGTGTGAAGTACAGCGTCATCACGAGGACGTGCTCGTCCTCAGCCACGAGTTCGTCGTCGCGACGCATGGAGGCGCGCATCTCGAGAGTGACGCGCTGAGACAGCGCGTCGAAGTCGACGAGTCGTGAGTTGAGCTCGTACTCGACCCCATCCGCGCCGACACGCCGCTCACCCTCGTCGCGCCACGGTCGGGGCAGCTCCGAGCGCCCCTCTCTCAGCCAGTACTTCCACCAGTGCGATGGCGACGACGCATAGGGAACCTCGTTGTCGAGGAGGAGGACGCCGCCCGGCTCGAGATGCTCGTACAGGCGCCGCAGACCTTCTGCGTCGTGCTCGCGGTGACCTCCGAGACCGAACCCGCCGCAGACCACAATCGTTCGGTAACGACGCGGGATGTCGAGCTCGTGCATCGCTTGCGCGTAAAGACTCGGCGGCTCCAGACCTTCGCGCTCGGCTCGCTCACGGCAAAGCTCGAGCATGTCGGGTGAGATGTCGGATCCGTCGACATCGAGACCTGCCTGCAGGTACGGGATGAGCAGCCGCCCGGTGCCGCACGCCGCGTCGAGGGCGGGCTGTCCGGCCTCGACGAATGGCCGAAAGTAGTCGATTTCCGGGCCGTCGAGGTTGAACTCCGCCCACCAGCGCGCGACGACGCCGTAGTGCCACGTATGCGCTTCGCCCGCAGTCACGCGGACGCGCCCGTGTAGTTCCGCAGACCGAAGCGCCAGAACCAGCGGGTAAAGGCGAAAAGGACGACGGCGAACCCGGCAGCAAGAGCGAGCGTCTGCCACTCGAGCCGGGATGTCACCGCCTCGGCTGGCACCGTCACTGCGAACGCGATCGGCACGAGGAACGTGATGCCGAAGCGCAGCCATTGCGGATAGATGCCGACCGGCCAGCGGCCGGTCTGGAAGACGCCCTCAAAGAGCTCCGGGAGAAACCACATGCTGACGATCCAGAAGGACCCCGTAGCCAGCAGAAGCCAGAAGCAGTACAGCATCACGGCACCGAAGGCGAGGGCGACCGCAAAAGCCAACGCGTCGAAGACGCCGAGGTCGCCACCGAGACGGACAAGCGCGATCGCAATCACGGTCGCGCCCACCAGAATGTCGACCGCTTGCCAGACCTGCACCTCGCGGACGCTCACGAGCATCTGGGCGTCCACGGGCTTGGTCAACGCATGGTCGAGCTTCCCTTCCCGCACGTCCTCGGTCAGCCGCATCATGTTCGGCTGGATGAGCATGCGAATCACACCGCCCATGAGGATCTGGGTGCCGAGCACGGCGAGGAGCTCGGACTGCGACCACCCGTTCAGCTCCGCAACATGGGAGTAGACGAGTGCGATGACGATGAGCCCGGTCGCGAGTGCGAGTGCGGATTGCAGCACCTGCAAGGCGAAGTTGACCCTGTACTGGAGGTCGTTCATCACCCCGATCCGGAGGTGCAGAAGCGCTACGCGAAGCGTCGTCATATCAGTTCCCCACGGCGGTGTAGCGCCTGATGGCGTAACGCCAGACAAGTGAGAAGACGCCGATGCCCACGACGGTCCAGAACACCTGCATCGCAAGCCCGCCCAAGAGCTCGGCATTCGTGAGGTCGCCGACAAGCGTCTGGATCGGGAAGTAGAAGGTCCAGCGGAAGGGCAGGAACCAGGCGATGGTCTGCACCCACTCGGGGAAGAGCGTGAGCGGGACGAGACGGCCCGAGAGCAAGAGCTCGAGCACGATGTAGAGCTGGAACAACGCACCGACGCGGGTCGTCCAGAAGCAGATCAGCCCCAGAGCCGTCTGGTTGAAGGTCCGGATCAGGTAGGCACCCCAGACGGCGACGCCGAAGACCGCGACCTCGAGCGGTCGGACGTCGAAGGTCGGGTTGAAGACGAGCGTCAGGACCACCGCGATCGGCAGGTAGAACAGAACCCAGGGGACTTTCCCGCCCGCAAACCACGCGAGGTCGTAATGGATCGGATGCAGCGGGCGGAGCAGCTGTCCCGAAAGCTCTCCCTCGCGGATCCGCCACTCCCAGCCGTATGGCGTGAAGACGATATTCATTGTCCGAACGAGCGTCCAGACGATGTAGTAGGCGGCAAACTCACCGGCGGTGAGCCCGCCCACGGTCCCACCCGACTGATCGGCGATTGTCGACCAGACGACGAGGTAGATGACCGGCTCGGCCACCATCCCGACGAGATACATGTAGGTGGCGGCGCGGTACTGGAACTGCTGCTGCACCGCCGTTCGCATCGTCGTCAGGTAGAAGTCGACGAGCGAGCGAAGGCGGTTTACTTGCGCGAGCGGCGCTGTTATGGGAGTCGTGCTCATTCGACGGCTTCCCGCGCGAAGACGAGCTCGATCACATCCTCGATCGGCGGGTCCTCGACGTTCAAGTCGAGAACGTCCTGCTCGGCGAGCAACCGTGCGGTGACCCGAGCCGTCTCGGCCTTCGGGACGCGGAACGTGACGAGGTCGCCGTCGCGATGGATCACGTCGCCGTAGGTGGAGAGATCGCCGGCGCCGTTCTCCAGAACGACCGCGATCGTCTTCCAGGCGGCGACTGTGTCCGCGAGCGCCGCAAGGTCGCCGTCGAACAGGATCTTTCCGTGGTGGATGACGATGACGCGCTCGCAGAGCGCCTCGACATCGGCCATGTAGTGGCTCGTCAACATCACCGTCGCCTCGTGGCGTTGGCGGTACAAGGCGACGAACTCGCGAATCCGCTTCTGCATCGTCACGTCGAGCCCGATCGTGGGCTCGTCGAGGAAGAGCACCTGCGGGCGGTGGAGGAGCGACCCGACAATCTCGACCTTCATCCGCTCGCCGAGGGAGAGCTGCCGGACAGGCTTGCGCACGAGATCACCGATCTCGAGCAGCGCGATGAGCTCATCGCGCAGGGCGACGAAATCTGGGCGCGGGATCTGGTAGATCGAGCGGTTGAGCTCGAACGAGTCCAGTGCAGGAAGGCCCCATTGCAGCTGGTTTCGGTTCCCCATGACGAGCGAGATCCGGCGCAGGAAGTCACGCTCGCGCTTCGATGGAACGTGGCCGAGCACCCGCGCTTCGCCACCGCTGACGTACAGCAGCCCGGAAAGGATCTTGAGCGTGGTCGTCTTGCCCGCGCCGTTCGGCGGGCGTCAGATCTCACCGATTTCTGTTGATGTGTCCGTGAGCAAGTCCCACGACGAAGTTGCCCCGGCAGCGCCAGCCTTTGACGGCTACATCCGCGTCTCGCGCGTAAACGGGCGCTCGGGCGAGTCTTACCGGAGCCCGGGCGATCAACGCGCGAGCATCGAGCGGCTCGCTCAGAATCACAAGATCACCCTCGACGAGATAGTCGAGGAGCAGGACGTCTCCGGCGGCAAGGCCGTCGAGGCGCGCGAACTCAGTCGGCTTGTGCAGAAGATCAAGGACGGCGAGTCCGGCGGGCTCATCGTTTACAACGTCAAGCGCTACTCGCGCGACAAGGTAGACGGCCTTCGCGTGGCCCTCGACATCTTCGAGGCGAAGGGTCGGCTCATCGCCGAGGACTTCCAGCAGGAGGGTCTCGGCGCGATCGGGATGCTCGCCTTCGCACTGGAGTACGCGGAGGAGGAGCGAAGGCAGAAGACCGAGGGCTGGAAGCGGGCGACCGACGGCGCGAACGCTCGCGGCGTGTTCGTCGGTATCACCCCGACCGGATTCGACCGCAATGAGGACGGCACGCTCCGGCGCAACGCGGACGCCGAGGCGGTGCGAGAGGTCTACAGAGGGCGCTCAGCCGGGCGCTCGTGGAACCAACTCGCCGCGGATCTCGAGGCGGCCGGTGTCGAGCCCCCGACCTATCGCTACGCTCGCGAGAAGATCAACGACGAGAAGGACGCCGAACGCGTCGCGAAGTTTGAGGCGACGCTTGAAGGCGGCCCGCGCTGGCACACAAACTCGGTTCGCTCGCTCGTCCACCACCCGGTGTACAAGGGCACGCTCGCGAACGGCGTCGAGCACTACTTCCCGGCGTATGCGCTCGTGACCCCCTCGGAGTGGCAGTCGGCTCAAGAGAAGCAGCCCGGCTCGCCGCGCCGCGACTTCGGCTCGTGGGCGATGCTGCCCGGGCTCGTGTTCTGCGACGGCTGCGGGCACCGGATGAGCCCCAGCCGCGAGCGGCGCGGCGACGGTAAGACGTACTCGTCCTACCGCTGCCAGTACCGGGCCTGCCCGGCTCGGGCACGGGCGAACGCGGACGAGCTGGAGGGCCTCGTCGTGGACGGAGCGCTCGACGAGTTCGCGCGGCTCGTGTCCGAGCGCGGCGTCGGGCGTGACGCGGACGTCGAGAAGGTGACGGCGCTGGAGCAGGACGTCGAGGACGCAACCCGACGCTCGAACGCAGCGCTGCTTCAGCCGGGCGTCACGCAGGAGACGCTGGCCGCCCTGGCCTCCGAAGTCGGCGCGGCGAGCGCAGCACTCGCCGACGAGATGGGCAAGTCGCGCAAGTTCCTGACCGTCGAGGAGGCCCGCGATATCCTCGACACCGGCTCGATCGAGCAGAAGCGCGAAGCGATCCGGCGGGTAGTCCTGAAGGTGCACGTCTCCCGCGCCGGCACCCGGCTCAAGGACGAGTTCCGCCCGCAGACCGCCGAGGACATGTTCGGCGACGCCGACTACGCTCCGCGGCCCGCCGAGCAGTTCGAGGACTCGAAGGCGCTCGGAGATCGGGTCGAGGTGCACTGGCGGTAGACTGAGGAACGAGGATGCCCGGGCCTGACCCGTCCTATCAGGCTTCAGCGCTCCTCGACTCCTAGCGACGACGAGGCCCGAGAGGGTCTCTCGTCGTTGCTACTGTGAGCCGCCGTGGAGTACCAGCCCCTAGGCCCGGAGGCCGGGTTCGCGCATATGGCACCCCGGGTCACGAAGGCTACTCGCGCGGCGCTCAGGGAGCGGCTGGCCCGGGAGGCCGACTTCCCGATCGACTACAGGTCGGCCGAGTACGCGAAGTACGTGCGCACGCCGGGGGCGGTGTTCGACGCCAAGACCGGTCTTGTCATTCCTGTGACCGACGCTATGAAGACCCGCGAGGTCATCGACATCGACTCCACGGACCCGAGGGCTGCGTAGCGTGTCCGGTCCCGAACGCCCGAGTTTCACATCAAGCCTCTAGTTCTCGCCGCCGGCCTCGAGCTCGCGCTCCTCGATCCGCAGGTGCGTTGCCAGCTCCGGATCGTCGCGCCCCACGTCCTCGAGGAAGCGCTCGGCATCCTCGCGGCGAACGAACACTTCGACGGCATCGCACTGCTGCACGACTATTTGTCGGCGCGGGGCGTCCGCGACGCCTGTGAGATCTCCTTCGTGATCCCGCGGCGATCGTCAGGTTGGCGATCTCGTCGTCGATTGGCATGCCAAGGAAGATGATCCGCTGCCGAAGCAGGTGCGAGTAGATGTCGAAGGCACGCTCCCCGCGCGAGTCCTGCTCGACCACCATTGGAATCAGCCCGCTCACGTGCACGCAGCGTCGCACACCGAGCTCGCTCAACGGCTGGTAATCGGCCCACCCGACACGCCGCTCGCCGGGCGCCGGCGGGGGATGAGTTAACCGCCGTAGCCTCGGTCGCTTGGGGCCGAATCACGCTTTACCTCCCGCTTGTGGCCGAGTCGAGACGAGCGCCGGGGCCATTTCGGTCATCATCGCCGACTCGCTGGCAATCGGCGCGCCGCCCGACTGGCGGGTTCGCCCGCTCCGGCACCCCGCCTGCGTTCAGACTGACCGGAGTGAAACGCCTCTACCTCCTGCGCCATGCGAAGTCGAGCTGGTCGGATCCCTCCCTCGCCGACGAGGAGGAGCGCCCGCTCGCGCCGCGCGGCCGCAAGGCGGCCAAGAAGATGGCGAAGGAGCTCCGGCGCCGGGAGATCCGGCCAAAGCTCGTTCTCTGCTCGTCCTCGCGGCGTACGCAAGAGACGCTCGAGCTGATCGGCTCCTCGCTCGGCGACCCGACGATCGAAGTGGAGGAGGGCCTCTACGGGGCCGGAAGCGACGGGCTGCTCGCGCGCATGCGTTCCGTGAGCGATACCGTGGGCTCTGTCCTCGTGATCGGCCACAACCCCGGTCTCCAAGATCTAGCGCTCAGGCTCGCCCCCGGCTCCGAGCGTCTCGTCGAGAAGTTTCCGACGGGCGCGCTGGCGGCGTTCGAGCTCGACGTGCAGAGCTGGGGGGAGCTTGGCCAGACGAAGGCTCGGCTCGCGGCCTACGTCGTCCCGCGCGAGCTATAGCCCTGATCCGCGACGGCGTCGCCTTCTGGCGGAACTGCGACACCGACCCAAGCTTGATCCTGGATCGATGTGACGCGCGATCTTGCATGGCCCGGCTATGTCACACCGGGGTGTGGTTGCCAGGTCTGAGCGAGGGAGTCGGCCATCTCCTCTGACGCTCCGGAGATCAGCACGTCCTCGCGGATCGTTCGCCGCACGCGCTCGACCTCGTACTCCCGATTCGGTCCGACGGCCTCATAGGAGCCCTTCGAGATCGGCGTCTCGTACGGTGCCATCCCGTCGGGTGACAGGCCCGCGTTCACGCAGGCGGCGGCCTCGAGGCGCTCGATCTCGCGAGCGGCGCGCACGGCTTCGCTCGCGATCGAGCTGTTGGCCCGTCTGCGGAGACGACCGAGGTGCTCGGCGGCGGCGAGGGCGTCACAAGGATCGCGATCAGCGGGGCTCGCGGGACTCGGTGGCGGGCGCTGGAGCGGCGTCGTTCTCCTGGGCTCCGGCGAGGATCGCCGGGTCGATTAGGGTGAGCTGACCCAGGCTGCCTCCGGCAGCTACCGCTCGTCGTAGATGCCGAGACCCGTATCGGGATCGAAGAAGTGAAGGCGCGTGACGTCCACCTCGATCTCGAGCGGCTTCCGCTCGCGGGCATGCGTCTCTCGCTCGAGGCGAGCCACGAACGAGACGCCGGCCCCACGGGCACGCTCCGCGGCCAGCCTGGCCTCCGCGTCCTCGGGAGCCTCGGTCACGAGGGCTTCGACCACTTCCTTGGAGACGACCGCCTCCCCGGGAACGTTGAAGTGGACATAGACCTCGGAGCCCATGTCCTCACGGATGTCGCACACAATCGACATGCGGCGGTCCTCATGCGTCTCCCCGAGAAGGGAGGCGTCCTCCATGTCCTCCGGTCGTATTCCCATGACGACCCGGCGGCCCTCGAAGCGGGAAAGGGCGGGGCGTCTATCCGGCGTGGAGGGGTCCAGCCGCAGGCGGTGGTCGCCGAAGTGCGCCCAGACGTCGCCGTTCGAGCGGACGAGATCGGCCATCACAATGTTCATCGCGGGAGATCCGATGAATTCGGCCACGAATAGGTTCCGCGGACGCTCGTAGAGCACCTGCGGGGCGTCGACCTGCTGCAAGAGGCCACCTCGCATCACCGCGACGCGGTCGCCCATCGTCATCGCCTCGGTCTGGTCGTGGGTGACGTACACCGTCGTCACGTTCAGGTCGCGCTGCAGGCGCGCGATCTCCGCCCGCATCTCGACGCGGAGCTTCGCGTCGAGGTTCGAGAGCGGCTCGTCCATCAGGAAGGCCTGCGGCTGGCGGACGATCGCGCGTCCCATCGCGACACGTTGTCGCTGCCCTCCGGAGAGGGTTCGCGGCTTCTTCTTCAGCGCATCGGTGAGGCCGAGGACGACTGCCGCCTCCCGTACGCGGGCTTCGATCTCCCGTTTCGAGACGCCACGCATCTTGAGCGCGAAGCCCATGTTGTCGTGCGCGTTCATGTGGGGGTAGAGCGCGTAGTTCTGGAACACCATCGCGATGTCCCGATCTTTCGGAGGCAGGTCGTTGACGACGTGGCCCTCGATCTTCACCGTCCCCGATGTGATCGTCTCGAGGCCGGCGATCATCCGCAGAGCGCTGGTCTTGCCACAACCGGACGGCCCCACGAAGACGACGAACTCGCCATCCCCTACCTCGAGATCGAGGTCCGTCACCGCCTCCGTGCCATCCGCATAGACCTTCGTCAGGTTCTCGAGTGTGATGTTCGCCACCCACGGCCTCCCTGGGACGACTTCCGCCGACCGGAATCTACTAGCATCGAACCGGTCCGATGGAGGCCCAGGCCGCTCGGCGGTGGAAACCCGGCACACGTCGTTGGCGACGTGCGCTCGAGGATCGCCGAGTGCTTGCGCCGCTGCTCATCGCGCCGGCCGTCATCTTCATTGTGCTCGTGGTCGGCCTCCCGTTCGGCTGGGCGATCTACCTCAGCCTGACGGACGCGATCGGCGGCTCGTTGAAAGGCAACTGGGTCGGCTTCGACAACTTCACCAACGCCTGGGCAGACGACAACTTCCGGAAGGCGTTCCGTAACACGCTCATCTTCACGCTCGCGTCGCAAGCGATCGTGCTCGTCGGTGCGGCGGTTCTCTCCCACTACCTCATGAGCGACTTTCGGGGCAAGTGGTTCATCCGCCTATTGATCATCATGCCGTGGGCGGCCCCGGTGGCACTGGGAACGCTCGGCTGGCTGTGGATCTTCGATTCGCTGTTCAGCGTGATCAACTGGACCCTGGGCCACGGCCTGGGCGTCGTCGACTCGAGTGACCCGCCGCAATGGCTGGGTCGCCCGAATCTCGCGCTTCTGTCCGTGATCGTGGTGCACGCCTGGCGCATCCTGCCCTTCGCGGTGATCATCTTCCTCGCCGGCCTGGCCTCGATTCCCTCCGAGGTGGACGACGCCGCCAAGATCGACGGGGCGACGGGAATCAAGAAGCTGCTCTACGTCACGCTGCCGCTGCAGCTCCCGATCGCGCTCGTCGCGCTCCTGTTCGGGATCGTGTTCACCGCGGCCGACTTCACGGTGGTCTACGTGCTCACACAGGGCGGGCCGTTCAACTCGACGCAAATGCTGACCACATGGTCGTTCCAGATCGGGATCAACTCCGGCTCGCTCGGTGAGGGGGCCGCGATCTCGCTCTACCTCTTCCCGCTGCTCGCGGCGGTCACCGTCGCGATGCTGTTCTTTGCGAAGAGGGCGCAGGTGTCGTAGGTGGCCGGACGAGTCACAGCCGCGCGCCGCAGCCTCCCGACGTACCTCGTCCTGGGGCCGTTCGCAATCCTGCTTGCGTTCCCCTTCTATTGGATGCTCGTGACGATGTTCAAGGAGGATCTCGACCTCTACAACGCCGAGAACGTCCCGTACGTCTACAACCCCATCCAGTG
Source organism: Gaiellaceae bacterium (assembly GCA_038910715.1). GTDB lineage: Bacteria > Actinomycetota > Thermoleophilia > Gaiellales > Gaiellaceae > GMQP-bins7. Next base: position 2,133 of record JBCKBY010000049.1, on the reverse strand, counting down.
GAAGTTCTGGGAATCCGCGACTACCAAGCACGTCGAGTTCCTCTTCACCGATACGCACTACCCGGACTGGCTCGTCAACACCGCGATCGTGGGCATTGCGGTTGTCGTGATCACGCTGATCGTCGCGCTGCCGGCGGGTTACGCGCTGGCGCGACTCTCCGGGAGCTGGGGCCAGACCGCGGGCATCGGCATCTTCCTCGTCTACCTGATCCCGCCGACCTTGCTGTTCCTGCCCCTTTCCCCGCTCGTCGCCCGCCTCGGCCTCCAGAACTCGCTCCTCTCGCTCATCCTGGTGTACCCGTCGTTCACGATTCCCTTCTCGACGTGGCTGCTGATGGGGTTTTTCAAGACGATCCCCCAGGAGCTCGAGGACGCTGCGCTCGTCGACGGCTGCTCGCGGCTGAAGGCGCTGACGAGGATCGTCTTACCGATCTCGCTCCCGGGCATCCTCACCGTCGTCATATTCGCTTTCTCCCTCTGCGTCAACGAGTTCATCTACGCGTTCACGTTCATCTCTTCGACGGAGAACCGGACGATCTCGTCGGGCGTACCCAACGAGCTCATCCGCGGTGACGTCTTTTTCTGGCAGTCCTTGATGGCTGCGACGCTGCTTCCGAGCATCGCGCTCGCCCTGCTCTACAACGCATTCCTCGACCGCTTCATCAAAGGCTTTACAGGCGGCGCCTTTAGGTAGACAATCGACGCAAGCGAAAGGAGGTGCCTGTGACGCACGTATCAGACGAGCTCGAGGGCGGGAGCTCGACGCTCACCCGGGCCGACCTGCTCAAGAGGGGTGGTGCCGCGGCGTTCGCCGTGAGCATGTTCGGTGCCCTGCCGGACAAGGCCCTCGGCTTCTACGGACCGCTCAAGTACCAGGGCAAGCAGCTCTCCGGTGAGCTCAAGATCTTGCAGTGGGCCCACTTCGTCCCCTCGTACGACCAGTGGCTGGACAACACCTACGCCAAGGAGTGGGGCGAGAAGAACGACGTCGAGGTGAAGATCGACCACATCAACAACGCCCTGCTCGTCGCGACGGCGTCCTCCGAGGTCGCCGCCCAGAGCGGCCACGATCTCTTCTGGTTCATCTCGCCGCCGTCGTCGTTCCAGAAGCAGGTCGTCCCTCTGAACGACATCGTCCAGGAGGTGACCAGGAAGCTCGGGCCGATGGCGAAGGTCGCAAAGAAGAGCACGTACAGCCCGAAGACGAAGACGTTCTACGGCTTCCCGGACGACTACGCACCGGATCCGGTCCATTACCGCAGGAGCTACCTGCAGGAAGCTGGCGTGAGCCTCCGGACATGGGAGGACCTGCGCAAAGGGGCCGCCAAGCTGAAGCAGATCGGCCATCCGGTCGGCCTCGGCATGTCGAACGAGATCGACTCGAACATGCTCCTCACGTCGCTTCTCTACTGCTATGGCGGCTTCATCCAGAACGAGGAGAACCGAGTCGTCATCGGCCAAGGCGCGAACCGCAAAGGCGCGATCGAGGCGTTGGAGGTCATGCGCGACATCTACCGGAACGGCATGTCGGATGAGGTCTTCGCCTGGACCGCGGCGTCGAACAACCAGGCCTTCCTCGCCGGCCGGCTCTCGGTTGCGCTCAACGCGATCTCGATCGCCCGCTCTGCGGAGAACTCCGGAAATACGGCGCTCTCCGACGACACATGGCTCGCGTCGATCCCGCGCGGCCCAGTGATGCGTTTGGGGAACGAGCATGTCATGGGCGTCTTCGTGATCTGGAAGTTCGCGAAGAACAAGGAAGCGGCGAAGAAGTACCTCGTGGACCAGCAACTCGGCTACCGAGAGCACTTCATTCGGAGCCAGTACTACAACTTCCCAGCGTGGACGGGCGCCATCAAAGGCGGTTTCAAGACCATCCGCGAGATGACCGCACAGGACACGCACAAGCCGAAGGGCAAGTACACGATCCTGACGACGATCGCCGAGAAGTACACGACTAACCCAGGCCACCCGGGAAACACGACCCCTGTCATCGACGAGATCTTCCAGACCTGGATGATCCCGCAGATGTTCGCCGAGGTCGCGCAGGGGAAGTCGAGCCCTGCCGATGCGGTCCAGAGCTTCAACCGCAAGGCGCAAGGCATCTACCGGAAGTGGAAGAACCAGGGGCTC
>JBCKBY010000048.1:0-15067 GCA_038910715.1 Gaiellaceae bacterium | reverse complement strand
CGGAAGACCCGACGACACAGCGCGGCGGAGTGGGCTGGATCCGCGCGGTCGACTGGTTGCCGTATCAACTTCCGACGTTCGTTACCCCGGCTTTCGCCGGGTACGTCTCGGGCCACAGCACGTTCAGCCGCTCTGCTGCCGAGGTGCTCACCGCCTTTACCGCCGATACCTACTTCCCGGGCGGCGTCCTCGAGTGGCCCGTCCCGGCCGGATCGCTCAAGACCGAGGCCGGGCCGTCCGAGGACCTCACGCTGCAATGGGCTACGTACTACGACGCGGCCGACGCCGCAGGCATCTCGCGCCTGTACATGGGCATCCACATCTCGCCGGACGACCTCGAGGGACGGAAGATTGGCTCGATCTGCGGCAAGAACGCCTGGGCGCTCGCGCAGCGCTTCTTCGACGGCTCGGCGCGCACGTAATCCCTCGCATGGACGTCGTGTGCCTCGGAATTCTGGTCGCGGATGTCATTGCGCGCCCAGTCGACGAGGTGCCGCCGGCGGGGTCTCTCGCTATCGTCGATGAGATCTCGGTCGAAGGTGGCGGATGCGCGCTGAACACCGCGAGCGCGCTCGTCAGGCTCGGCCTTCGGGCAGCGGTCGTGGGCAAGGTGGGAGTCGATCCCTTCGGCGACTTGCTCGTCGCGCTCCTCGACGATTGCGGCGTGGGACGAGAGGGCGTTCTTCGCGACGCGACCGTTCCGACGTCCTCGACTGTCGTTCTCGTTGACTCGGCCGGCGAGCGGACGTTCCTTCACGCGCCGGGTGCGAACGGCGCGCTTTGCATCGACGAACTGGATCCCCGCATCCTTTACGCGGGACGGGCGCTGCACCTCGCAGGGGCGCTCGTCATGGAGCGCCTCGACGGTGAGCCCTTCGCACGCGTGGCCGCCGAAGCGCAGCGCCTCGGCGTCTTCACGAGCCTCGACACCGTGTGGGATCCGACTGGACGCTGGTCGCGACTCGAGCCGTGTCTGCCTCATCTCGATCTCGCGACGCCGAGCCTTGCCGAGGGTCAGGCCCTATCCGGAGAGCGGGAGCCGCAGCGCGTCGCGGCCTGGCTGCACGAGCGCGGCGTACGCGAGGTCGCGCTGACCATGGGGTCCCAGGGGTGCTACGCGTCCGGCGACAGCTTCGAGGGGTACGTCGAGGCGCCGGCGGTCGAGGTTATCGACGGCACCGGCGCCGGGGACGCATTCGCCGCCGGTGTCCTCTATGGAAAGCTCGCCGGCTGGCGGTTCGAGCGGTGCGTACGGCTGGGGTGTGCTGCGGGTGCCTTAGCGACGACCGCAGTCGGGGCGACAGAGGGCGTGCCCGCGCTTACCGATCTGCTCGACCTCGCTGGGCTCGAACGGTCAGGATAGGCAGGTGACGCTCGAGCAGGCGCTCGCCCAGGTCCACTTCGTGGTGGAGAATGCTGGCGCACCCGTCTCGGTCTTCGTTGCGGACGACCACGGCGAGCTCGTTGCTGCAGCGACAATGGACGGCGCCGCTCCCGACACGCGGCTCAACGCGCAGCGCAAGGCGTACACCGCGGCGCGGAGTGATGCTCGCTCCACAGCCGAACTTGCCGCGAAGGCACGCGAGGACGCTGCCCAGCGCGTGAGCTTCGACCCCTTCTTCACGTTCTTCCAAGGCGGCGTCGCCGCGTTCGAGGGTGGACGTCGGGCCGGTGCCATCGGTGTGAGTGGTCTTCCTGGGCCTGACGACGACGCGCTCGCCCGGCGCGCGATCGAGGCGTCGGGTCTTTCGACGGCCGAGTCTTAGCTGCTACGGGTCTGGGGGGCTAGCGAGCGGGAGCGGCTCGATCGAGCCGTCCGCGATCGTCCAGGCGGCGAGCTCGCCGGTTCGCACCGTGTAGATGAGGTAGGGCCGCCCCACCCAGAGCCCGATGTTCTCGACGTCGGTGCGGGAAGGTCGGGGCGGCGACGAGAGGTGTGAGTGGAAGACGGCGAGCTCGTACCCCTCATCCTCGAGGAACCAGGTATCCGGGTCGACGTCGAGCTCGAAGCGATAGGGCGACGCCGCGGCGTTGCGGCCGCGGATGTAGCGATCGGCGACTCCCTCCTTCACGACGACAAGGCCGCAGGCCTCGTTCGGCGCCTCGTCCCCCGCGTGTGCCTCGAGCTCACTGCGCACGTGAGCGGGAATCACCACCAGACGGATCGTTCCATCGCGCTGTCGACGTCCTCCGCGTCCCAGAATCCGGCGGAGAGGTATTTCCATCCGCCGTCGGCGAGGACACAGACGACGACTCCTTCGTCGAGCTCTTCCGCGAGCCTGAGCGCTGCGTGGATCACGGCGCCCGAGGAGACGCCGCCGAAGATGCCCTCGCGGTCGAGGAGCAGTCGGAGCCCGGCCACCGACTCCTCGTTCGTAACGAGGAGCTTCCGGTCGAGCTTCGATACGTCCAGGATGGGTGGCACGTAGCCGTCGGCGAGGGAGCGCAGCCCCATTACCTCGTCGCCCGGCAACGGCTCTGCTGCTGCAACGACGACATCGGGGAACGACTCGCGCAGGCGCTCGCCTGCCCCCATCAGAGTCCCGCCCGTACCGAGCCCGGCGACGAAGACGTCGACACGATCGAGCGCTTCGGCGATCTCGGCGCCCGTCCCGTCGTAGTGCGCGCGCGGGTTTGCCTCGTTCGCGTACTGGAACGGCATGAAAAAGGACGGGTCGCGCGCCGCGAGCTCGAGTGCGAGGCGCACGGCACCGTTTGATCCTTCCTCAGGAGGCGAGTCGACGATCTCGGCGCCGTAGAGACGGAGCATCCTTCGGCGCTCCTCCGTGACGTTCGCGGGCACTACGCAGGTGAGCGGATGTCCACGCAGCCTGGCGACGAGCGCGAGCGAGATCCCCGTGTTGCCGCTCGTGGGCTCGAGCAGCTGGTGTCCCGGCGTAAGCTCGCCCGACGCTTCGGCGGCGTCGAGCATGGCGACCGCGACCCGGTCCTTGATCGATCCCGTCGGGTTCTGACCCTCCAACTTGGCGAAGACGCGGACTGCGGGTTTCGGTGAGATGCGCTGAAGCTCGACGAGCGGGGTCGACCCGATGAGGTCGAGAAGCGACCTCGCAACGGTTTGGGCTCTACGCACCTTCGGGGTCAGACCCGTGGAGTCAGACCCCACCGGCCATCGCCGGGAGCAGGATGAGGTGATCCCCTCCCCGCACCGGCGTGTCGAGCCCGTCGCGGGTGCGGATGTCCTCGCCGCTGACGTAGACGTTTACGTAGGAGGCAAGCTCTCCGTCCTCGAGGAGCTGCCCGCCGAGCGCCGGATAACGCTCGACGAGATCGTCGATGATGTCGCCCACCGTGTCGCCGCGAGCCTCGAGCTCGCGCGCGCCTCCGACTTCTGCTCGAAGAGTGGGGGGGAATCCGAACGGCCGCCATCAGTTGAGCTCCAACGGGGTCGAGCAGAACTCCACGTAGTCGACGTAGTCCGTGATCGTCGGGTTCTCTCCACAGACCGGGCAGTCGGGGTTCTTGCGAACCGTGACCTCGTCGAGCGTTGTTGAGAGCGCGTCGAAGAGAAGAAGCCGTCCGGCGAGCGAGTCGCCTCGGTCGAGGATCAGCTTCAGAGCCTCGCTGGCCTGGATCGAGCCGATGATCCCCGGGAGCACTCCGAGGACGCCGCCTTCAGCGCAGCTTGGCGCAAGCTCGGCGGGCGGGGGCTGCGGGAAGAGGCAGCGGTAGCACGGGCCGGCGCCGGGCGCGAACACCGTGACCTGACCCTCGAAGCGGAAGATCGATCCGTGCACGACGGGAATGCCATGCCAGACGGAGGCATCGTTCACGAGGTAGCGCGTCGGGAAGTTGTCGGACCCGTCGACGATCACGTCCCAGCGGTCCGCGAGGATTCGCTCGACGTTCTCCGAGGTCAGGCGCTCCTGGATCGGGACGACTTTCACATCCGGGTTGAGTCCCTCGAGCGTCCGTTTCGCAGACAGCACCTTCGGCTCGCCGAGCCGATCGGTCGAATGGACGATCTGGCGCTGGAGGTTCGACTCGTCGACGACATCGGCGTCGACGATCCCGAGCGTTCCGACGCCTGCGGCGGCGAGGTAGAGCGAGGCGGGCGAACCCAAACCCCCCGCACCGATAAGCAGGACGCGCGCGTCGAGAAGGCGCTGCTGTCCTTCCTCGCCGACTTCCGGGATGAGGAGGTGACGGCTGTAGCGCGAGCGCTGTTCCGAGGAGAGCACGCGCGGGATGGTCACGTCGAAGCCGTTCCGCTTCCAGTCGACAAAGCCGCCCGCCATGTTGACCACGTCCGTGTAGCCCATCTCACCGAGCACCTTCGCCGCGAACGCGGAGCGCGATCCGACGGCGCAGTAGAGGATCAGAGGGCGAACCTTGTCGGGGACAAGTCCTTCGATGCTCGACTCGAGGCGCCCGCGGGTGATGTGGACCGCGCCGGGGACGTGGCCTTCCTCCCATTCGTCGGGCTCGCGGACATCGACGAAAAGCGGGCGATCCAACGACTCGAGGCGCTCGTGCGCCTCGATCGTCGAGATCTCGTCGATCTCCTCCTTCATCCGCGCGAGCAGTTCCCGGTACGTCGCCATTACTTTCCGAACTATAGCGGCGAGGGCACGGCTATCGTCGTACGGTGAGCGCTCGGCGTCGCGTCACCCTTCTCGTCGCGGCTGTAGCGGCTGCTGCCGTCGCGGTGGTCGCGTTCGCAGTCGTGTCCTCGAACGGCGACTCGACGACGATGACGGCCGCCCAGCCGGAGCTTCGCGAAGGACGGCCGCCTCTCTCGTTCGCGCTCGGATTTCGTACCGATCCCGAGGCTCGCGACCTGGCGCGCGCTGCCGCTCTCTATCAGCGCGGCGACCAGACCTCAGCAGCTGCCCTGTTCGCGAGGCACGACTCGATCGAAGCCAAAGTCGGCGCCGCGCTCGCAACTTGGCCGGAGGGCTCGGTCGACCGGCTCGAGCAGCTCGCCAAGCTCTTTCCCGAGTTGGCCGTCACCCAGCTTCACCTCGGCCTTGCCCGGCTGTGGGCAAACGAGGGCGACCCGCTGGCAGCCTGGCGGGCGACGATCGAGGCGGAACCGGACGCGCCGTACGCGATCGTCGCGGGAAACCTGCTCCATCCGCAGCTGCCCCGCGGCCTTCCGGCGTTCATTCCGTCGTTCGCTGCGTCGCCCGATATCACTCGGCTTCCGCCGGCGCGGCAGCTCGAGGCACTTCGCCGCGCCGCCGAGCAAGGCGGGGTTCGAGAGCAGCTGCTCTATGGGGTCGGACTCCAGCGCGTCGGGCGGCCCGTCTCAGCCGCGCGGGTCTTTGCCCAGGCGGCGCGTGATGCACCGAGCGACGCCGACGCCAGGGTCGCCGACGCCGTCGGCCGATTCGACAAGGACGCGCCCGAGCGCGCGTTCGGCAGCCTCGGCCCACTCACGCGCACGTTCCCGAAGGAGCCGTCGGTGCGGTTCCACCTCGGCGTGCTTCTCCTGTGGACGGGTCGCATCGAGGCAGCGCAGCGCCAGTTCAGGCTTGCAGCGCGCGCGCAGCCTGGTTCGCCGCTGGCCCGCGAAGCCGCGCGCTATCTCGAGACCATCAAGCGCGCACGGTCGTAGACCGCCGTCGGGTTGCGCTTTTGACGACAGCCCCTGCTGTGACTACCGTGTGACGGCCGTCGCCAAGGGGGGTTGCTCTGGCCGCAGGAGAAACGAAGGGCGCGACCACTCGGATACCCATCGAGGAGATCCTCGCGACCGACGAGGCGCAGCGGCTGCTCGAGAGCGGTTATCGAACCGGCAGCCTCGACGCGGACGAAGTTGCACTCGCGCTCGACGAGCTCGAGCTGGATCCAGCTCAGATCGACGAGTTCTACGCCGCCCTGGAAGAGGCGCGGATCTCCGTGGTCACGGTGGAAGACGAGGCGGAACCGGAGGTCGAGCTCCCGGCAGAGATCACGACCGACTCCCTGCAGCTCTTCCTCAAGGACATCGGCCGCGTTCCGCTTCTCACCGCCGCACAAGAGGTCGAGCTCGCCAAGCGCATCGAGCGCGGCGATCACGTCGCGAAGCAGGCGATGGTGGAAGCGAACCTGCGCCTGGTCGTGTCGATCGCCAAGCGCTACCGAAACCAGGGGCTGCCCTTCCTCGATCTGATTCAGGAGGGCACGATCGGCCTCGTTCGCGCAGCGGAGAAGTTCGACCACCGCAAGGGATTCAAGTTCTCTACGTATGCGACGTGGTGGATCCGACAGGCGGTTGCGCGGGCGATCGCCGACAAGGGGCGGACGATTCGCATGCCCGTTCACGTCGTCGAGAAGCTCAACCGGATTCTTCGCTCCGAGCGGAAGCTTCGAGCGGAGCGCGGTCGTGAGCCGACGACCGACGAAATCGCACGAGATCTCGACATGACGTCGGACGAGGTCGAGCAGATTCGGCGCAGCGCACAGGTACCGATCTCACTCGAGAAACCCGTCGGCGACGATGACGAGTCCGAGTTCGGACACTTCCTCGCCGACTCGACGGCACCGCTTCCCGACGAACTTGCCGAGACGACGCTTCAGCGCGAGGCGCTCCGCACGATTCTCGGCGCGCTCTCGGAGCGCGAGCGCAAAGTGCTCGAGTTGCGATACGGGCTCGACGGCCAGCAGCCGCGGACGCTCGACGAGGTGGGACGCGCGTTCAACGTCACGCGGGAGCGGATCCGGCAGATCGAGCACCAGGGATTGAAGAAGCTCCGCGCGCTTGCAGATGCGCAGCGCGTTCGCGACGTCGCGTAGGGTGCCGGGCTAGCTCGCACAAGACACCCAAGGAGAGGAGTCACGATGTACGCACGAATCGCACGGTTCGAGGGCGGCGAACCGAGTCGCATCGACGCGCAGGTCGCCCAGATGAAGATGCAGATGCAAGGCGCGAAGTCGGGTGGACTGCCTGCCGACGCACCCGAGGGCGTGAAGACGCTCATGGAGACCGTTAGCCGCTTCATGCACTTCGTCGACCGTCAGAGCGGCACCTCCGTCGGGATCGCGTTCTGCGAGACGGAGGAGAAGATGCAACGCGCTCACGCTACGCTCAATCAGATGTCGCCGGAAGAGGGCAGTGGGCGCAGGACGAGTGCCGAGATCTTCGAGCTGGCCGTGGACGAGAGCTTCGGATAGGCCTCGCGTTCGCAACTGATTAGACCGATTAGACTGCGCGGCCGTGCCGCCGACACACCAGGAACTTCTCGCTGAGCTCGCCGAGCTGATCGCCATACCGTCGGTGAGCGCCGACTCCGACCACGCCACCGACGTGGAGCGTGCCGCGGCTTGGGTCGCGGATCGAATTCGCGCCGGGGGCGGAACGGCAGATGTCGTTCCCTGGAATGGCGGGCGGCCGCTCGTCATCGGGGAGGTGGCGGCGTCCGAGCACTCAGAGTCGGCGCCGACGATCCTCTGCTACGCGCACTTCGACGTCCAGCCGCCCGACCCGCTCGAGCTGTGGGAGACGCCACCGTTCGAGTTGACGCATCGCGATGGTCGCCTCTATGCACGAGGGGTCGCCGACGACAAGGGGAACCTCTTCATGCTCGTCGAGGCAGTGCGGCAACTCGCCGAAGCGGGCGAGCTTCCGGTCAACGTTCGCTTCGGCTTCGACGGCGAGGAAGAGGTCGGCGGCGACTCGATCGTGCAGTGGGTCGAGCAGGACGAGCGCGGGGCGGACGCGGCTCTCATCCTCGACGGCGCCATGGCCCGCCGCGGTCAACCGGTCTTCTACGTCGGTGTCCGCGGAATGCTCTATTTCCACCTCCAGGTCCGCACGGGTACGACGGACATGCACTCCGGCATGTTCGGCGCCGCAGCTCTCAACGCCGGCCACGCGCTCATGACTGCGCTGGCGAGCGTCCTTCCGCGTGCCGACGGCTACCTTTCGGACGAGCTGCGCGTGGGGGCGACACCACCGTCGGACGAGGAGCTCGCAGCGTGGTCGCAGCTTCCTCCCGGCAGCGAGCAGCTCTCGCACTACGGCGCCCTTCCGATCGCCCCGGGTGCAACCGACGAGTTCTACCTCCGGACGTTTGCCGACACCTCGCTCGACGTGAACGGGTTCGCGAGCGGCTCGCCGGACCTCGTCAAGACCGTCCTTCCGGTCGAGGCTCGGGCGAACGTGTCGATCCGCCTCGCACCGGGCCAGGACCCAGACGAGATCCGACAGGTCTTCGAGCGGAAGGTTCGGGAGACCACTCCTGATGGGGCGGAGCTCGAGATCACCGTCCGCAACAGCGCGCGCCCGGCGATGACGCCGACGGACGCTCCGGCGATCCGCCTGGCCGGTGACGCCTTCGAGCACGTCATCGGCGCACGCCCGCTGCTCGTTCGGTCCGGCGGCACGCTTCCGATTTACGCGGGGCTCGTTGCGCGGGGGCTCCCGACGCTCGCTACCGGATTCGGGGTGGAGAGCGAATGCAACGTCCACGCACCGAACGAGAACGTTCCCGAGGACGCGGTCGAACTGGGCGTGAAGACGATGCGCGAAGTCTTCCTCCGGCTCGGACAGCTTGGTACCTAAGGCAGCTTTCGCGGGCCCGCTCGCGGAGGATCTCGCCGGCGATGTGCTCGAGCGCTTCCTCCGCTACGTCCGCGTCGATACGCAAGGGGCGTATCGCGTCTCCCAGCGGCCGAGCACCGAGAAGCAGCTCGATCTGTCGAGGATGCTGGTCGACGAGCTGCGCGCCATCGGCCTCTCCGACGCCGAGCTGACGGAGAGCGCAACCGTTTTCGCAACCTTGCCCGGGACCGTCGCCGCACCGGCGGTTGGATTCATCGCACACGTGGACACGACTCCGGACGTCGTCGGTGCGGGTGTCGTGCCGATCGTCCACGAAGCCTGGGAAGGGAACGCGATTCAACTTCCAGGCGGCTCGCGACAGGTTCTCGATCCCATGCAGCTGCCGGCACTCGCCGAGCGGGTCGGCCACGACATCGTCACGAGCGACGGCACGACGCTGCTCGGCGCGGACGACAAGGCGGGCATCGCGGAGATCATGGCCGCTGTCGCCTTTCTCGCCCGTCATCCGGAGAGGCCGCGCGCGCCGATCCGCGTTGCGTTCACGGTCGACGAGGAAGTGGGGCGCGGCGCCGAGGGCTTCGACCTCGAAGCGTTCGGAGCTGTCGCTGCGCACACACTCGACGGCTCGGGGCTGGGCGAGCTCGAAGTCGAGACGTTCTCGGCCATGTCGATGCGGGTCACGATCCGTGGGCTCTCGGTTCATCCGGGATCGGCGAAGGGGAAGCTGATCAACGCCGTCAAGCTCGCCTCCGAGCTCGTGATGTCGCTCCCGCAAGGCAGGCTTTCGCCCGAGACGACCGAAGACCGCGAGGGCTACGTCCACCCGCATCGCATCAGCGGGAACTCCGAGGAGGCGATCGTGGACTTTATCGCGCGCGACCACGACGACGAGCTCCTCGAACAGCACATGGCCCTCTTGCGCGAGCTCGCGCATCAGGTTGTCCAGCGTGAGCCGCGTGCGCACGTCGACATCGAGGAACGCAGCTCGTATAACAACATGCATCCGTACATCGAAGAGAGCCCGCGCGTGGTCGAGGCTGCGCTGGAGGCGATCCGGCGCGTCGGTGTCGAGCCGAGCTTGGCGATCACCCGAGGCGGAACGGACGGCGCCGTCCTCTCGTCGCAGGGACTGCCGACCCCGAACCTGTTCACCGGCGGGCAGGAGTACCACTCGGTCCGCGAGTGGGCGAGCGTGCAGGACATGGCCGCCGCCGCGGCGACCATCGTCGAGCTTGCCGGCGTCTGGGCGGAGCCTGTGTGAGCAGTCAGGGTCTGGCTAAACCAGACCCTGACGTGCCGCCGCGATCGCCTGGGGGTCTGGCTTTGGCCAGACCTCACCGTAGGTCTCGTGGTCCTTTCGAACATGTCTCGGGGTCAGACCCGGGGTCAGACCCCGGGGCATGGCTAGTCTGGCCGGGTGGCCAGGCTCGTGGGAATCAACCATCTCGCCGTCGAGGTCGGCGACCTCGACGAGGCGATCGCGTTCTTCGAGCGGATCTTCGACGACGTGCGGCTCCGCGGGCGGTCAGGGAACATGGCATTCGTCGACATGGGCGACCAGTTCGTCGGGCTCGAGTCGGTGCGCCGGCCCGTCTCGGCCGGGCACATCGGCCTCGTCGTCGACGATCAGGCCGAGACAGTCCGTCGCGCACGAGAGACGGGCGCAGAGATGATCGGAAGCCATGACTTCCGCGATCCGTGGGGCAATCACTGGCAGGTCGTGGACTACCGCGACATCCAGTTCACGAAGACGCCGCGGATCCTCGAAGGAATGGGGCTCGGCGGACTCGAGAAGACCGAGCGCGCGCTCGCCGAGCTGCGGGCCAAGGGCCTCGGCGACTAGCGTCGCAACTCAGGTTTCATGTACGCCGCAGCCGAGCCAGTCGTGGCCGAAGCGGCGCATCTCGTGCACGATCGGGAGGAGCGCCTCACCCTTCGGCGTCAGCGCGTACTCGACGCGCGGCGGTGACTCCGGGTAGCCGTGGCGGACGACGATGCCCTCGGTCTCGAGCCAACGGAGCCTTTCCGCCAGGGTTCGCGGGCTGATGCCCGCGCACGAGCGCTCGAGCTCGGTGAAGCGGCGCGGCCCCTCGGAGAGGTCGTGCACGAGGAGGACAGTCCACTTCGAGCCGACGATCTCGGCGGCGCCGGCGACCGAGCAGGTCGGCGCCTCGTGGACAGGGAGCATCGTGCGGGCGGCCACGATCTGATTGTACGAGGCGACGGTGCCGACCGTGTTAGTCACGGGACGTGAGCGGTGTACAGCGACGTGAGGAGCGGTTTCGTCACTTGCCCGCCGAACTCATCTACGGCGACCTTCGCCACAGCGTCGAGCACAGCCTCTCGACGAGGTTCGTCGAGTCGGGCGATCGGGGAGAACGTGGCGAAGAGCGCGCGGATCCCCGCCGTGTTCCACCCGAAGCTCCATCGGATCAACTCGTGCTCGTACTGCTCGAAGCCTGCGGCGCGGAGCGCCGCGGTTCGAGCTTCGACGTCGAGCGCGAAGCGCGGCCTGCCCGATCCCCCCTCGCTCGGGCTCGACGGAAGGTCTCCCACGATGGGGTCGATCGCGTCCCGAAACGGATCGGGGATCGGTCTGGATTCGTCCCCGGAGAGCGTCCACCACATCCCGAACCAGCCGCCGGGACGTAGCGTGTCGAGGACCTTTGCGAGCCCGAGCGCCTCCTCGACCCAATGGAACGCCGACGCCGCGACGGCGAGGTCGAAGAAGCTTGTCCGTAGCGAGGCGTCCTCGAGGGCGACGACACGCAGGTCGACGCGGGCGCTCAGTGCGTCCTCCAAGTACGCGGCGAGTGCCGGGTCGGGCTCCACGGCGGCCAGCGGATCAGCGCCGAGCTCGAGCAGTCGGCGTGTCGCCTGCCCGGTGCCCGGCCCTACCTCGAGAACCGCTGCTCCTGGCCCGAGGCCGCATCGTTCGACGAGAACGTCGTACGCGATCGGGATGTCCCGGCCGTGCGCGATCGTATGCGGCTGGGTCCAAGCCGAACAGGAGCCGCCCTTCCTTGCGGTCGATCTGTGACATCGCTAGTCCCAAGGCGGGGAGTTGTGTACCCAGCGGCCGCCGACCATCGTCGCCACGACCTCTATGGTCTCGAGCTCGTCGAGCGGGCACCCGAGCGGGTCGCGCGAGAGCACGACGAGGTCGGCAAGGTAGCCGGGGAGCAGCTTCCCGCGGCGCCGCTCGTCGCCCGTGAGCCAGGCCGGGTTCACAGTGCTCGCGACCAGAACTTGCTCGATCGTCAGGCACTGATCCGCCCGCCACGCAGGTCGCTCGTCGATCGTCCTGAGGACTCCGGCTCGGATCCCCGCGAGTGGGTCGAGCTCCTCGACGGGCGCGTCCGAGCCGTTCGCGACGAGCGCTCCTGAGTCCCAGAGGGAACGGAAGGCATAGGCGCCGTCGGTTCGATCCGCCCAGAAGCGCTCGGCGAGGTCGCGATCCGATGGCGCATGGCTGAACTGGACTGAGCAGGCGACCCCGATCGCGGCGAATCGAGCCACGTCCTCCGGAGCGAGACACTGAGCGTGCTCGATGCGCTGCCGCAGGCCGAGCGGCGCCCACTCGTCGCGGGTCGCCTCGAAGGCGTCGAGCGCTTCTCGGTTTGCCCGGTCGCCTATCGCATGCACGCCGACTGGCCACCCCGCGCGAGCCGCTCGCCCGATGATGTCGGCCAGCTCGTCGCCGCTCGTGATGCGCACGCCCGAGCCGTCGAGCATCCATGCCGTCTGCGAGCCGAGCGTCCCGTCCATGAACGCCTTCAGGTAGCCGATGCGGAGAAAGTCGTCACCGATGCCCGAGCGAACCGTGAGGGCTTCGAGCTCGGGCAGCCGCTCATGCGGTACCGACTGCCAGACCCGAAGCGAGAGTCCCTCCCGCTCCGCGAGTCGCTGGAAGATGCGCGGTGCACCGAGCCATCCATCCTTGTCGTGGATTGCGACCACACCGCGGCTCGCAGCGATGCGCATCCCCTCTCGCGTCGCATCCACGAACTCGTCCTCCGGCGGAGAGGCGAAGCGCGCACGGAACTGCCACGCCGACTCCTCGCGCAGGATCCCCGTCGGCTCGCCCGAGTCGTCGCGTTCGACGACGCCCCCCGACACCTGGAGATCCCCGCCCGCCTTCGCGAGCGCTGCCGAGTTCAGCCAAAGTGAGTGGTAGTCCTTCGAGAACAGCGCGGTGGGCGTCTCACCCGTGACGGCGTCGAGCGCCTCCTTCGTCGGTTGGACCTCCCACTCGGCCGAGCGCCAGCCGGTTCCGCGGACCCACGAGCCGTGTCGGGGATGTGTCCGCACCCGTTCGAGCGCCTCTTCGACACCCGCCACGCCTTCGAGCCTCACGTCGTTCTGTGCTAACGACCACGTCGGGAAGTGGACGTGGGAGTCGGTGAACCCCGGCAGGACGCAGCGTCCACCGAGATCGACGACATCGGGCGTGGGGAGCGCGCGTTCGTGCGTTCCGACGCCGCCCGCGACCCGGTCGCCGGCAATCGCGAGCGCGCGCGCGACGGGAAGCGACGGATCCATCGTGCGGACGACGCCGTTCTCCAGGATCATGCTCGCGACTGTAACCGCACGAAAGGAGTGGAGATGATCGATCACACCTCGGTCAACGTCACCGACCTCGAGGCTGCGAAGAGCTTCTACCTGAAGGCGCTCGAACCACTTGGGTACTCGCTCGCGTTCGAGATCGGGGAGTACCGCGGGTTCGCCGACTCCCACGGAATGGATCTCGGCGTCATCCGCCGAGACCCAGTCGGCAGCGCGCATGTGGCGTTCAAGTGCGACGATCGGGCGACCGTCGATGCGTTCCACGAGGCGGCGCTCGCAGCCGGTGGGAAGGACAACGGGCCGCCGGGCCTGCGGCCTCACTACCACGAGCACTATTACGGAGTGTTCGTGCTCGATGCCGACGGCAACAACGTCGAGGCCGTCTGCCAGAAGCCGGAGTAGCCGTTCGACCTAGACTCCAATCGTGCCCTGGGAGCCGCTCTCCGACGAACAGCTCGAGATCCGCGAGCTCGTTCGCACGCTCGCGCGCGAGCGCATTGCTCCGCGCGCAGCGGCGATCGACGCGTCGCACGAGTTCCCGTGGGACATCGTCGAGCTATACCGGGAGCACGCGATCTTCGGGCTCTTCTTCGACGAGGCCTTCGGGGGTACCGGAACCGGGACGCTCCTCTCGCTCGTCGCGATCGAGGAGATCTCCAAGGTCTGCGCGACGAGCGGCGTGATCCTGGCCGTGCAGGAGCTCGGATCGCTCGGGCTCAAGGTCGCAGGCACTGACGAGCAGAAGAACCGATACCTCCCGAAGCTGGCGTCGGGCGAGTGGCTGGCGGCGTACGCCCTGACCGAGGCGGGCTCGGGCTCCGACTCGGCGGCGATGCGAACGACTGCACGGCGGGAGGGTGACGAGTATGTCCTCGACGGCTCCAAGCGCTTCATCACGAACGCGGCGGTGGCGAGCCTGTACACGGTCTTCGCCAAGACCGACCCGGAGGCCGGGCACCCGGGCATCTCGGCGTTCGTCGTCGAGTCCGACACGCCGGGGTTCGAGGTTGCCCGGCTCGAGCCGAAGATGGGGATCGCCGGCTCGACGACGGGTGAGCTCGTCTTCGAAAGCGCTCGTATCCCAGCCGCCAACCTCCTCGGCGAGGAGGGCGAGGGCTTCCGGATCGCGATGCGCATCCTCGATCGCTCGCGGCCCGGAGTCGCCGCGCAGGGACTCGGCATCGCGCAGGGCGCCACGGACTATGCGCTTGAGTACGCGCGCACACGCGAGACGATGGGGAAGCCCATCGCGGAGCACCAGCTCATCGCCGGCAAGCTCGCCGACATGGAGACGCGGTGCGAGGCCGCGCGGGGGCTCCTTTACCGCTTCGGGCGCATGGTCGACGAGGGCGCCCCCGACGCGGAGCTGACGAAGGCCTCGGCGATGGCGAAGCTCTTCTGCACCGACACCGCGATGGATGTCACGACCGAGGCGGTGCAGATACTGGGCGGGTACGGGTACATCAGCGAGTACCCGGTCGAGCGCATGATGCGCGACGCCAAGATCACGCAGATCTACGAGGGGACGAACGAGATCCAGCGGCTCGTGATCGCGCGCGAGATGCTTCGCGAGTCGCGCGCGTTCCTCCTTGCCGGGGTCGCGTAGCGGCGGCTGCGGCCCGTGCAGTACTTCCACCACGACGGCTTTCGCCTTGCCTACGACGTCGTCGGCGACGGCCCGCCGGTCGTGTTGCACACTGGGGCGGGTGGCGACTCGGGGATGTGGCGAGACGCCAGCTACGTCGCTGTGGTCTCTCGCGTGAGGGGTACCAGAGCGTGCACTTCGACCACCGTGGTCACGGCCAGAGTGATGTGCCTAATGATGCTGCCGCATACTCAGTCGAGCAGTATGCGGCCGACGTGATCGCGCTCGTGGCCGAGCTCGACCTCGATCGCTTCTAATTCTGGGGCTACTCGAACGGAGCCAGGGTCGGCTACGAGTTCGCTGGTACGCACCCTGAGCGGCTCGTCGCGCTCGTCTGCTCCGGCGGC
>JBCKBY010000047.1:0-15112 GCA_038910715.1 Gaiellaceae bacterium | reverse complement strand
GGCGGCGCTGGCATCGGCCGGCATGCGGCGTTGGACCCAAGCTGACGCGTATGTGTCCAAGGCGATCGGGATATCGCGCGCAGGCCGAGATGCCCACGCCTACCAGCTGTGCGCCTCACAGCGGATACGCGTCCTGGCTCAACAGGGGCGGCACCAAGAGGCGCTTGCCATTGATATTCCGAGTGTTCGGTCGCCCTTGCCTGCCGCGCGGGCGGAGGTCATATGCTCACGAGCGCTTGTGCTTGCCTCGGTTGGCCGGGTAGCTGAGGCTCGAGCGCTGGTCGACGGCGTTCGCGGTCTGTCTCACGCGGTCGAGCCCGCGGTTCTGATCTCGTCCGTTGATGCGATCTGCGCTTTGGAGCTGCACGGTCCGGAGGCGATCGATCAAGTCCTGAACCTCGAGGAAACAGCGTTTCGAACAGGCGCTCTCGATCTGCTGGTCACGGCCTATCGCTCGACACCCGTGTTACTCACAGTTCTCTTGCGCGCCACCTCACAGCGGGATCGACTTGTTGGACTAATAAGGGCCGCCGCGGATGAAGACCTTGCACGAGCGGTGGGTCAGCCGGTCTTCACCGGGGGTGATCCGCGCGACAGGCTGTCACGCCGCGAACGCGAGGTCTACGAACTGCTCACTGAAAGGTTGACCAATCGCGAGATTGCGAAGCTGCTCTTCATCGAGGAGTCGACTGTCAAGGTTCATGCGCATCACATCTACGACAAGCTGGGCATGCGTTCGCGGACTGCTCTTGCCGTTCATGCGATGCTCGAACGATCAGATCAAGCAACGTCTGCGACGGACGAAGCGTCCTCCGACGTCGAGTTATCGTGAGAGCTCTGAGCGAACTCGCGAAAGTCGGGACGATGTGCCAGCCGGTAGTCTTCGTCAGCGCCGGCGAGGATGGCCTCGAACGCTGCGACTACAGACGTGTCGAACTGGCTGTCGACGGCCTGAGCGAGTCGTAGTCGCGCGACGCGACTCGGCATTGCGTCGCGGTACGGGCGGTTCGAAGTCATCGCGTTGTAGGCATCGGCGACTCCGATGATGCGCGACACGAGAGGAATGGATTCTTCAATCAGCCCGTCGGGATACCCTTGCCCGTCGATCCGCTCGTGATGGTGTCGTACGACCGTTGCGATCTCCGAGTACTCGTCGACGTGGGCCAGGATCCGTTCGCCTATGGCTGAGTGCTCCTGCATCTGGCGCCTCTCCTCGAGCGTGAGCGCTCCCGGCTTCTCGAGAAGCCCCGGCGGAAGACCGATCTTCCCGATGTCGTGCACTAGGCCACAGAGATACGCATGCTCCTGGATCTCGAGAGCG
The DNA here is from genome assembly GCA_038910715.1 of Gaiellaceae bacterium. Taxonomy (GTDB): domain Bacteria; phylum Actinomycetota; class Thermoleophilia; order Gaiellales; family Gaiellaceae; genus GMQP-bins7. The sequence continues at coordinate 13,791 of JBCKBY010000047.1, read as the reverse complement.
AGGCCCATGCGCTGAGCGATGTCGCGCGAGTAGATCGCGACCGCAGCCGAGTGGCCGGCGGTGTATTGGTCTCGAGCATCGAGCGTGGCGATCAGCGCGGCGGCGAACTGGAGGTTCGCGCGCTCAAGCGTTTCGTTTGCTGTCGAGAGGTCGTCCGCAAGCTGTCGTTGCTCCTGGTAAAGCCCATATAGGCGCTGAGCAGCCATGGCTGGCACCAGGAAGAGTGCAAGCGTCCAGGGCGACACCCTGATGTACATGAAGGCGAGTAGAGCGACGATAGGTGCGTAAACGGGCGCCGACGTGAGAACCACAGGCACGACGGTACGAATGGCGTCACGGATTGGGCGGCCGCGAATGCGTGCGGTAAGCGCCGCAAAGAAGACATCGAACACCTCGCCGATGACTGCGCCCACGAGTGACGCGGCGACTAGCCCTCCGAATTCCGATGGAACTGCCGCGAGCGTCGCCTGTGCCGCAAGGCCCATTGCGGCACCGCTAATGCACCGGGTGCTTGTGTATGTCGCCCACTTCAGGCGCGGGGCGCGGTCGACGTCTCGGCGTGCAATGAGCTCTGGATCCCCAAGCATTGAGGCAGCTCCGACGGCAGCTCCAGCGAGCGGGCCGAATAGCACTGCCGCGAAGAGCGTGGGGAGGAGCGAGATCGACTGCTCTTCGGTGCTCGTCAAGCCGCGCTGCGCTACCGCGAACCGTACGCTGATTCGTTCAGCAACCGCGGCCGCCACGGCCAGCGCAATAACGGTAATTGGGGCCTCAAGCTTGTAACCCGCAGCGATCAGGGCGCCAACGGTGAGTCCGGCGACCGTCGCGAGGCAGGCCACATACGCCAGTGTTCTCCTCTGCGGGTGGGAGCCAAATTTTTGGAACCCTTGAACTATCCCTCGAACGGGGTATACGATGCGGATGCCGTCAGTTCCCAATCGAGGAGTCATTGCCTATGTCCAGGGGCGCAAAGATCTGGTAGGTCCGTCGCATCCTCGTTTCTCCGCCAGGGGTGGGCATCCCTCTTTTGGGGGTAACCCGTGGGAACGACCCAGGTGGAGAAAATGGATGCCGACGGGATGTAGCTACGCAATGAGCCCACGCCGGAAGCCGACAGCTACGGCGTGGGCTCTGCTTCGCGCTTGAAGCTTCGCGAGCAGATGCCTGACATGTGATTTCACCGTCTCCTCGGACAAGAAGAGGCGTTCGCCGATCTCGCGATTGACGAGGCCGTCCGAGACGAGTTGAAGCACTTCGATCTCGCGGGCGGTCGGATCCGGACCAACCTCGCGGGTAGACGGCGGCGTGAACGGGATCACCGATCCGTGCCGGCTCGAGCTGCGTCGCGCCGCAGCCGCCTCGAATCGACGGCTGTGGTCGCGATACCGGTTCAGAATCTCCTTACGCTCTGCGGCGTCCACGCTTCCGGTATCGGCCTCAACGGCCTCGCGCTTTAGGTTGGCCGCCGCAGTTTTGGCTCGAACGGGGGAGAGCGGCGGCGCTGCGCGTAAACTTCATCGAGCACGATCAGATTGGATTACTTGGATTACTTGGATTACTTAAAGGTCCGCACTGCATGGGAGATGCTTGATTTCAGCCGCCGAGAACCACACGGGTCTACCGATCCCGACCTTTTGGCGCCGGCGGCGTCGTACTTTTTGCGGACCGACGATTCTTGCCTGCGCCGCGGGTGGGAGAAAGGGGATTACATGAAACGAAGACCACGGGGCTGGCGGCTGGGTGCCATGGCCTCTGTTGCCCTGCTCGTCGTTGTCGTTGCGGGTGCAAGCGTCGGGCAGTCTGCACTGAGCGGAGTGGATCAGAGTGGGGTGCTCGTCGCGGGCACGAGCGACACGATCACGAACCTCGATCCCGCCGGTGAATACGACTACGGCTCGTTCTCGGCCGACGTACTCATCTACCAGCAGCTGATGGGCTTCCCGAACGGGGCGAAGCTCCAACCGATGCTCGCGACGAAGTGCTTCGCTGTCGGGAGCAACAAAACGTGGAGATGCAATCTCAGACGTGGCGTCACCTTCCACGACGGGTCGGCTTTCGACTCCGCGGACGTGAAGCACACGTTCGACCGGGTCATCAAGATCAACGACCCTTCGGGCATCTCGTCCCTGCTCGGCAACCTCAAGAGCACGAAGACCAACGGCAAGTACGTCGTGACCTTCAACCTCAAATCACCGCAGTCGACGTGGCCGCTGATTCTCGCCACGAGTGCTGGATTCATCGTTCCGAGTAGCTACCCGGCGACCAAGCTCCAGGCAAACGATCAGGAGCAGATCGGAACGGGCCCGTACCAGCTGACGAAGTACACGGCGAACCAGCAGGCGGTCTACGAGCCCTTCGACGACTACTGGGGACCGCAGGCCAGGAATGACGGACTGATCGTTCGAACGTATGCCAAGTCTTCGACGATGAAGCTCGCCATTGAGCGTGGCGAGATCGACATGGCTTTCCAGACGTTCACTCCGACGGAGCTTGCATCGCTCAAGAAGGCGAACGGCCTCCGTGTGTACGCCGGTGAGGGCGCGGTGATTCGCTATCTCGCTCTCAATGTTGTACGGGAGCCCACGAGCAACATCGCGGTTCGGCGCGCGCTCGCCTATGCGTTTCCGCGACAGTCGGTCGCTTCTCGTGTCTACCGCGGCGATGTCAAGCCGCTCTACTCGATGCCTCCGGCCGGTCTGCCCGGGCACATCGACGCGTTCGCGACCCGCTATGGGCGTGTTCCGAGTCCCGCGAAGGCCAAGAAGACGCTTCAGGATGCGGGGCTGGACACGCCGTTCCCGATCGAGCTCTGGTGGACGCCCACGCACTACGGCGACGCGTCGGCTGACGAGTACGCCGAGATCAAGCGCGGCCTCGAGAAGAACGGTGTCTTCAAGGTCACGCTGAAGTCGACCGAATGGGCCCAGTACAGCGATGCCCTGGGGCGCCAGTACAACGCGTTCCAGCTGGGCTGGTTCCCGGACTATCCGGACGTCGAGAACTACGTCGTGCCGTTCTACCGGTCCGACACGTTCGTGGCCAACGGGTACAACAGCAAGAAGATGGACAACCTGATAAAGGCGTCACTGGAGGCGAAGACCGAGTCGAAGCGATTCGCCATCTACCGCCAGATTCAGCAGTTGGCGGCTGCCGACGTCCCGATCATCCCGTACTGGCAGGCAAACATGATCGCCGTGGGACGGAGCAACGTGCGAGGGATCCCGAGCACTCTCGACGCGTCGTTCATCATGCGGTATTGGAAGGTCTCGAAGTCGTAGACCTTGCGGAGGGGCGCTGCTTTTGCGGCGCCCCTCCGTCTCTCTCGTGACGGCGCGTATCCACTCGGTCGTTCGAGGGGCTACGGTTGACCCTGCGACGCCGAAGTGTGTCGGTGCGCCCACTCGATAAGCGTTCATGGCCGCCAAGGGAACATCGCTCAGGCAGTACGCGCTCACGCGTATCGCGCTCGTCATCCCGATGGTCTTCATCCTGCTCACGTTCGTCTTCCTGCTCATGCGGGTTGCGCCGGGCGATCCCATCTCCTCGGCGCTCGGAGGCAGGGTGCCGAAGGAGGAGGTCGACAAGATCAAGGCGGAGCTCGGGTTCGACCGGCCGATCTACGTTCAGTACGGCGACTATCTCGCCGACGTCGTGCGGCTCGACTTCGGCACGACCATCACCGATCGCCGTCCGATCGGGGACATCGTCAAGGAAAACGGGGCCGCGACGCTCGAGCTCACGTTCTTCGCAATGATCGTCGCGCTTGTCGTCGGTGTCACGTTCGGGCTCCTCGCAGGCCGCTTCAGGGACACGTGGATCGACGGCGGTGGCCGGTTGTTCGGGATTGTGATCTACGCGATGCCCGTGTTCTTCCTTGGCCTGATGGCGCAGCTCTTCTTCGGGTCGTACCTCGGGTGGCTGCCGACCTCGGATCGAGCGAGCCCGATTGTCGACGCGACGCTCGAGACGCACACCAACATCTACACGATCGACACGCTGATCAACCGCGACTGGGACGCTTTCGTCGACGTCTCGAAGCACCTGATCCTGCCGGCTATGACGCTGGGCCTCGTCACGGCCGGTGTCTTCATTCGACTGATCCGCGTCAACGTGATCCGGACGATGAAGGACGACTACATCGAGGCGGCGCGGGCGCGGGGGGTCGACGAGCGCTCGGTCGTGTACAACCACGCGTTCAGGAACGCGCTCGTACCCGTGATAACGATCGTCGGACTGACGGTCGCACTGCTGCTCTCAGGGGCGGTGCTGACTGAGACGACCTTCAACTGGCCCGGGATCGGCCACACGTTGATCCTGTACCTGCAGAACCGCGACTACACGGCAGTCCAGGGGATCATCGTCGTGTTCGCCCTCGTCGTCGTGCTCGCCAGCCTGATCATCGACTTCGTGAACGCCTACATCGATCCGAGGATTCGGTACTGATGGCAGTTCCGGCGCGGGCGGAGAGCGCCCCGGCTCCCAGAAGGAAAAGGCTGTCAGGTCTCAGGCGGGCGTTCTCGCCGGTGACGGAAGCCCGGGGGATGACGCGGACGATGCTCTGGCTCGGGGCCGGGATCACGATCGCGTTCGTGCTCATCGCCCTCCTCGCCTCGGTCATCGCACCGTACGACTTCGACACCTTCCAGGCGAACGGGCAGCGATTTGCTCAGCTCGAGCCGCCCTCGTCCGATCATCTGATGGGGACGAACGTACAGTCGACGGACGTCTTCTCGCGGATCGTCTGGGGGACTCGAACGGAGCTGAAGGTCGTGTTTGTCTCGCTGCTCCTCTCGATAACGATCGGCGTTCCGCTCGGCCTCTTCTCGGGGTACTTCGGTGGGAAGCTCGACCGCGTGCTCGTCTTGGTGATGGACGCTCTGCTCGTCTTCCCGTTTCTCCTGCTTGCGATCGTGATCGCGTTCCTGCTGGCCGACAAGGTCGGTCAGGGCATCCTCACCGCGGCCATCGCGATCACGGTCGTGTACATCCCGCTGTATTTCCGTGTCGTGCGAAATCACACGATCAGCATCCGTGAGGAGCCGTTCGTCGAGGCAGCGCGCGCCCTCGGCGCCCGGCCGCTCACGATCATTCGCAAGTACGTCTTCTTCAACGTCGTGCAGAATGTCCCGCCGCTCGCGACGCTCAATGCGGCTGACGCGATCCTCACGCTCGCGGCGCTCGGGTTTCTCGGCTACGGGATCCAGCCGACCGACGGCGCCGAGTGGGGGTACGACGTGAACCGGGCGGTGTCCGATGCAGCGTCCGGGATCTGGTGGACGGGTCTCTTCCCCGGGTTTGCGATCGTCCTCCTCGTCGTTGGATTGACGCTCCTCGGCGAAGGCTTGAGCGAGACGATCAATCCCGTCCTGCGCAAGCGGCCGAAGGTGGACGTCGACATGGCTCCTCCATCGGGTGTGGAGGCCCAGACCCGGTGACCTCCTCGCCGGTCGTCTCGGTCCGCGACCTGCGTGTCTACTACGGCACGCTGCGCGGCACGGTTCGCGCTGTCGATCGCGTGTCGCTCGACATCGAGGCCGGGCAGGTTCTCGGTGTCGTGGGCGAGTCGGGGTGCGGGAAATCGACGCTCGGGCGCGGAATCCTGGGGCTGCTGCCCGAGGGTGCGGTGTCCGACGGGGAGGTGCTCTACGAAGGTCGGAACCTCGTCGGAACGTCCCCCAGGGAGCTTCGCCGCCTCCGTGGACCAGACCTCGGGCTCATCTTCCAGGAGCCGATGACGCGGCTGAACCCACTCATGCGCATCGAGGAGCACTTCTCGGAGACGCTGACGCAGCACGAGCCCAACCTCGACGATCGTCAGGTCCGCCGGCGCTCCCTCGAGACGTTGGGGAGGATGGGGATCCCGCCGACCCGTTTTCGGCAATACCCCCACGAGTTCTCGGGGGGGATGCGGCAGCGGATCATGATTGCGCTCGCGCTTGTGCTTCGGCCGAAGCTGCTCATCGCCGACGAGCCGACGAGCTCGCTCGACGTGATCGTCGAGGCGCAGATCCTGAGTATGCTCGCCGACCTTCAGGAGAACTTCGGAACCGCGCTGCTCTTGATCACGCACAACCTCGGGATCGTTGCCGAGGCATGCGACCGTGTGGCCGTGATGTATGCCGGTCAGATCGTGGAAGAGGGTGCGACCCGGGACGTGTTCAGCGAGCCTGCCCATCCGTACACCCGTGAGCTCCTACGGTCGACGATCTCGTTGGCAACGACGGAGCTCCACTCGATTCCCGGAGCACCGCCCAATCTGATCGACCCTCCGGCGGGGTGTCGCTTCCATCCGCGCTGTCCAAACGCGATGCATGTGTGCGCCACAAAGAACCCAGTCGAACAGGGGCTCGACGGCGGTCGGCGGGTGCTCTGCTGGTTGCACGGGCCCGCCGACGACCTGTCCGAAGGCGCGTTGTCACCGCTCGAGCGCGAAGAGATCCAGGTTGCTGACGAAGCCTAACGTCGCCAGGGACAAAGTTCTCGTCTCGGTTCGTGGCCTGAAGACCTACTACTCGATTCGCGGTAGCTTCGGGCAGCGCCTGCTCGGACGCGAGGCCGGCTTCGTCAAAGCTGTCGACGACGTCTCTTTCGACCTTCGAAAGGGCGAGGTGCTCGGGCTCGTAGGCGAGTCGGGGAGCGGCAAGACGACGCTCGGGCGGACACTGCTCGGCCTGGTCCCCGCCACCGCGGGCAGCGTGCGATTCGAGGGTCGGGAGATCATCCGCATGCCGGAGCACGAGCTCAGGGCTCTCCGCCGCGACATGCAGATCGTGTTCCAGGATCCGCACGCCTCGCTGAATCCGGCGATGACCATCGAGGACTCCGTCGGTCACCCGCTTCGGATCCACAAGATCGCGAAGGGGCGCGAGCTCCGCCTTCGTGTTGCGGAAGCACTCGAGACGGTCGGCCTCGCGCCGCCCGAGCAGTTCCTGGAGAAGTACCCGTCGGACCTTTCGGGCGGCCAGAAGCAGCGAGCCGTCATCGCGCGCGCGATCATCCTCAACCCGGTGCTCCTCGTCGCCGACGAGCCGGTCTCGATGCTCGACATGAGCGTGCGGGCGAAGATCCTCGAGCTCATGCTCGAGCTCAAGCGTGAGCTCGACCTCACGTACCTCTACATCACACACGACCTCGCGACGGCCAAGTTCTTCTGCGACCGCATCGCGATCCTCTACCTCGGGCGAATCGTGGAGATCGGTCCGTCGAAGGCGATCTATGCGGATCCCAAGCATCCGTACACGAAGGCGCTGCTTCGTGCGATCCCGGAGCCGGATCCTCTGCGCAGCGTTCCTCGGGACCTGCCGAGAGGAGAGGTTCCGGATGCAGCTCGTCCACCGCTCGGATGCTCGTTCCACCCGCGGTGCTCGGCGGCGTTCGAAGTGTGCGGGTTCGAGAGCCGTGATCTCCGCGAACTTCTCGAGAACCGATGGGCGCATATGGCCGGGGACGAGTACGACGCCGAGCAAGCCCTGATCGAGGAGATCGCCTCCCTCGACGCAGGGGCCTCACGAGTTCGTCTTCGCGCGGGCAAGGGTGCATCGGGCAGCGATGTCCAGCGGTTTCTCGAGAGGGTGCGAAGCGAGGATTCTGAAGAGCCCTTTTGGCGGGGGGTTCGGCGGATGTCTGCAGACGGCGAGAACGTCGAGATCGAGTGGCATGAACCGATCGAGCCCCGGCTCCTCGACGTCGGGCCCGTTCAGGTCGAGTGCCACCTCTACGACGAGGACGCCCTGGCCGAAGCGGAAAGCCGACGGGTAGGAGCCAGCCTCAAGACGACGTTGGACGAGCAGAGCCCGCCCAACGTCTCATCGGATTAATCGCGCTTTAGGCGGCGAGGCCTGCGAGATCGCGCAGTGCCTCGAGGCGCTTCAGCGCCTGTCCCTCGAGCTGGCGAACCCGCTCGCGCGTGAGATCGAGCTCGTGGCCGATCGCCTCGAGCGTCCACGGCTCCCCTTCGAACCCGAAGCGAAGCTCGAGAATCCGCCGCTCGCGCTCCGGAAGGGCGTCGAGCGCGCGCCGGATGCTCTGCCGGCGAAGCGACTCCTCGGCCTCGTCGAACGGATCCGCTGCCTCGCGGTCGGCGAAGAGGTCTCCGAGCTCACCCTCGTCGTCCGCGCCGACGGTCTGGTTCAGCGACACCGAGGCATGGGCAGCGCCGAGCGCTTCCTCGACATGCTGGATCGGAAGGCCGGTCGCCTCGGCGAGCTCTTGCTTCGTCGCCTCGCGCCCCAGCTCGACCTCGAGCCGGCGTGCGGCCCGGGAGAGCTTCTGCTGCCGCTCGACGACGTGCACGGGCACGCGGATTGTCCGCGCGTGGTTTGCCACGGCACGCTGCACCGACTGGCGAATCCACCAGGTCGCGTATGTCGAGAACTTGAATCCGCGCCGCCAATCGAACTTCTCGACCGCGCGGTTCAGGCCGAGCGTCCCTTCCTGGATGAGGTCGAGGAACGGCACGCCGAGGCCCCGATAGCCCTTCGCGATGGAGACGACGAGCCTGAGGTTCGACTCGATCATGATGCGCTTCGCGACCGGGTCGCCACGCTCGATCCGCTTGGCGAGAGCGACTTCCTCGGCGGCGGTCAGGAGCTTGTGGCGACCGACATCGGCCAGGAAGAGCTGGAGGCTGTCGGCGGCGCCGGACACGGCGCCGGCCTCGTATTTCTTGGCTGCCTCCTCTTCCTTCTCGGCGTCGGCGTCCGGCTGCGTGATCTCGATGTTGTGCGCCTCGAGCTCGCGCTGGAGCAGCTCGGCGTCTTCCTCGCCGATGTCGTGCTCGAGCACGAACGCCTCGAGCTCGGGCGCCTCGAGCTGGCCCCCGTGCTCCTCGGCGCGCTCGATCAGAGTCTTTACGTGCTCCGACTCGAACAGTTCGATGAGCTGGTTCTGCGTCAAATTCGTGTTTCAGTCCTTTCGAGCCTTTTCAGGGGTAGTGACAAACTTACGGAGTCTACGGTGGTTATCGGCCTAATTCCAGGGTGATATCTCGACGACTGTGTGTCACAAGCTCGTAACGTCCGCGCCCTTGTTCTGTATTCCGCCCGAGCGCTACAAGCGGTTCACGGCGCAAACGCACGGAGCCCGTACGCCCACTCCTACCTGAGACGTTCTCCGCCCCAGGCAAGTTAGATCATGACCGCTCGAGCGGACGGCGGAAACCCCCTTCGCAAAGGCTTTACGCGCTCTTAGCGCGTCTTTCTGCGAGGAGCTCGCTCGCCCGTTCGAGGGTGACACCCTCAGGCGTGTCGCCGCGCCGAAGACTCGCGTTCGTCTCACCGTCCGTCACGTATGGCCCGAATCGCCCGTCGCGGACGACGATCGGGCGGCCATTCGTCGGATCGGCACCAAGTTCCTTGAGCGGCCCGCGTGCCGCGCCCTTGCCCCCTCGCCGTCGCGCGGGCTGCGCGAAGAGCGCCTGCGCCTGTTCGAGCGTCACGGTGAAGAGCTGTTCTTCGCCTTCCAGCGAGCGCGATTCGGTGCCTTTCTTTACGTAGGGACCGTAACGGCCGTTCTGCGCCGTCACCTCCTCGCCGTCGACTTCGCCCACGACCCGCGGTAGCGAGAGGAGCCTCAGCGCATCCTCGAGGGAGACGGACTCCAGCGACATCGACGCGAAGAGCGAGGCTGTCCGGGGTTTCGTCTCGGCCCCCTCGGGCAGCACTTCGGTGACGTAGGGGCCGTACCGACCCGTGCGGGCTACGAGTTCCTGTCCGCTTTCCGGATCGATTCCGAGCGAGCGGCTGTCCGGCTGGGAGAGGAGCTCCTCGACTCTCGTGGGTGTCAGCTCGTCGGGTGCGACGTCGGCCGGCAAGCTCGCGCGCTGCTCCCCGCGTTCGAGGTACGGCCCGTAGCGACCCACGCGGACGACGGCCTCGCTTCCCGGGATTGCGATGGAGTTCACGGCCCGCGCGTCGATCTCGTCCAGGTGTTCGGTGACGAGATGATGGAGACCCGGGTCATCCCCGTTGCCGAAGTAGAACTTGGTGAGCCAATCCACCCGCTCTTCGCCTCCTGAGGCAATGCGGTCGAGGTCGTCCTCCATTCGCGCCGTAAAGTCGAAGTCGACGAGCTGCTCGAAGTGGCGTTCGAGCAGGTTGACGACGGCGAACGCAACGAAGGTGGGGACGAGCGCCGTGCCCTTCTTGAAGACATAGCCTCGGTCGACGATCGTCGAGAGGATCGCCGCGTAGGTCGACGGGCGCCCGATGCCGCGGTCCTCGAGTGCTTTCACCAGAGTCGGCTCGGTGTAACGAGCCGGGGGAACGGTCGCATGCCCCTCAGGCTCGAGCTCGACCACGGAGACGTCCTGTCCTACGCTGAGCTGCGGGAGGACGCGCTCTTCGTCGTCATCCGAGGGCTCATCGCGACCCGGCTCGTATGCCGCGAGGAAGCCGCGGAAGGTGATCACCGTTCCCGATGCGCCGAACTCCGAGTCCTCGCCCGCCGAGCTCGTTGCCGCAATTCGCAGCGACACGGTCTGGCCACGGGCATCTTCCATTTGCGACGCAAGCGTCCGCTTCCAGATGAGGTCGTAGAGCGAGTGCTCGTCGCGCCCGAGCTGCCCCTGCAGCTCCTTCGGGGTTCGAAACTCGTCGCCCGCGGGCCGAATCGCCTCGTGGGCCTCCTGGGCATTCGCGACCGCGCGTCCGGAGCGGCGCGGCTTCTCGGGCACGAACTCGTCGCCGAAGAGATCCCGAACCTGCGTGCGCGCTGCTTCAAGCGCGGACTCCGAGAGCGTCGTGGAGTCCGTCCGCATATACGTGATGTAGCCGGACTCGTAGAGCCGCTGGGCAACCCGCATCGTGGTCTGGGCAGAGAAGCGGAGCTTGCGGCTCGCTTCCTGCTGCAGGGTTGCGGTCCTGAACGGTGCGGCGGGCTTGCGACGATAGGGCCGCTCCTCGACCGAGCGAACGAGGAACGTGGAGCTCTCGAGTCGTGTTGCGAGCGATCTCGCGCCTTCTTCGTCGAGTCGAGTGACCCCGTCGTCGCGCAGCTCTGCGGATGGTGCGAAGTCGCGTCCTTGTGCGACTCGCGCACCATCGAGCGCGACCAGCCGAGCGTCGAAGGCGCCGGGATCGAACGTGGCTACGAGATCCCAATACTCGGCTGACGTGAACGCCATGCGTTCGCGCTCCCGCTCGACGACCAGACGCGTTGCGACCGACTGCACACGCCCAGCCGAGAGTCCGCGGGTGACCTTCTTCCACAGAACGGGGGACACCTCGTAGCCGTACAGACGGTCGAGAATCCGGCGCGTCTCCTGTGCGTCCACGAGGCGCTTGTCGATGCTCCTGGTCTCCTCGAGCGCTCGGAAGATCGCCTCTTTCGTGATCTCGTGGAACACCATTCGACGGACGGGAACCTTCGGCTTCAAGACCTCGACGAGGTGCCACGCGATGGCCTCTCCTTCGCGATCTTCGTCCGTTGCAAGCAGGAGCTCGTCGGACTCGGCGAGGAGCTTTCGAAGCTCGCTGACGACCTTCTTCTTCCGCGGGTCGACGACGTAGTACGGCTCGAACCCCTTGCTGACGTCTACTCCGAGCGCACCGAACCGCTTTCGTTGCGCCTCGGGAACGTCCGACGCGCGGTCGGGCAGGTCGCGTATGTGGCCCACGCTCGACTCGACCGCGTAATCGCTGCCGAGGTAGCCGGCGATGGTTCTGGCCTTCGCAGGGGACTCGACGATGACTAGGCGCTTCGGCATTGGCGGAACACCTTAGCGCCGGGATCAGGCGCCGCAATCCCGCGATACTGGTGCGCGTGGCCCGACCACATCGCCCGAGCTGGTTTTACTACCTCGCCGCAGGCCTCAGCTGGCCGGTGCTGAAGACGGTGTTTCGCCATCGGGCGATCGGGGTCGCGAACGTTCCGCCGGACGGAGGCTTCGTCATCGCGGCGAACCACTGGTCGAACTTCGACCCTTGGCCGCTCGCGCTCGACTTCTTCCCGCGACGCTTCTTTCGCTTCATGGCGAAGGCAGAGCTCTTCTGGTTCCCCCTCAGCGCCGTGATCACGGCAGGTGGTGGCTTCAAGGTACGCCGCGGCGAGCGCGACGAAGAAGCCATGAGCACCGCCGTGGAGCTCGCGCGCGACGGTCACGTGGTGGTGATGTTTCCGGAAGGCACCAGGAGGCGGAAGGGTCTACGCAAGAAGTACGAGGCGCGCTGGCATACGGGAGCCGCTCGCATCGCGCTCGAGGCGGGCGTTCCGCTGGTACCTGCAGGGATCGCGGGCACGAACCGGCTTGCCCGACTCGGTCCGCTGCGAGTGGCCTACGGCCGTCCGATCGAGCTCGGCGACCTCACGAGTCTCTCCGCTGCAGACGCCGCCCAGGTGGCGACCGATCGGTTGCAGGAGGCGATCACTGAGCTGGAGCGCTCGCTTTCATGAGACCCCTGCTCGTCATGGACGGTGACTCGTTCGCGCACCGCGCCTATCACGCCCTGCCCTCCACGATGCGTCGACGCGACGGCGGCCCGGGCAACGCTCTCATCGGGTTTACGAACATGCTGCTGCGCCTATGGCAGGAGGAACGGCCGCGAACCGTCCTCGTTGCGTGGGACACGCTCGATGTTCCCACCTATCGCCACACGGCACTCGAGAGCTACCAGTCCGGCCGCGTGTTCGACGCGGAGCTGCTCGAGCAACTCGACCTCCTCCCGGCACTGGCTACCTCGGCGGGCTTCGTCTGCGCGAAAGACGCCGGCTACGAGGCCGACGACTTCCTGGCTGCGGCCGTTGTCTTCGAAGAGGCCGCCGGTGGAGAGACCCTTGTCGCGACGTCGGATCGCGACGCCTTCCAGCTCGCGAGCGCGAAGACGACGATTCTTCAGCCCGTGAGCGGATCCGCCCCCACTCGCATCGGCCCGGCTGAGGTGCGCGAGCGCTACGGGGTCGATCCTGCGCAGGTAACCGACTTCATCGCTCTGCGTGGCGATCCGTCCGATCGGATACCGGGTGCGCGTGGTATCGGAGAGAAGAGGGCTGCGGACTTGCTCAACCAGTTCGGTTCGCTCGAGGCGATACTCGGAGAAGGCCGCTTCGCGGCGGAGGCAGATGCGTTGCGCCTCTATCGGCGAATCGCGACGATGGACCGGGAAGCTCCACTGCCTCCGTTCCCCGACGTCGAACCCGACTGGCCAGCGGCGGCCGAGCACGCGCGTGAGCTCGGGTTGGCAGGTGTGGCGGACAGGTTCGAGGAGGCCAGCACGTGGATGTGATCAGCCACCCGGCGCTCGCCCACTTGCACTCACCCGGTCGTCACGCCCATCCAGAGAATCCGCACCGGCTCGAGAGACTCCTCGATCGCTTCCCGGGCTACGTCCATGGCCGGCAGGCCGAACGCGCGCAGATCGAGCGAGTTCACGACGGCGACTATGTCGACGCGGTGGACGCGGTTCTCGAAGAGGTCTGGCTCGACGAGGACACGTTCGCCGGCGCGACGACGTGGGAGGCAGCGTGCCTCGCCGCAGGATGCGCGATCCGCGCCGTCGAGACTGGAGGCTTCGCTCTCGTGCGCCCGCCTGGCCACCACGCTCTGCGCTCGTCCGCAATGGGGTTCTGCATCTTCAACAACGTGGCCATTGCCGCAAGACATGCCCAGGTGGAGCTCGGGCTCACACGTGTCGCGATCGTGGACTTCGACGTTCATCACGGGAACGGCACCGAGGCGCTCTTCCGCCAAGACCCCTCCGTCCTCATGGTCTCCATGCATCAATGGCCCTTCTGGCCCGGGACGGGTGGACCGGGGTCGAGCGACGAGCACACGCTCAATGTTCCGCTCGCCGAACG
>JBCKBY010000046.1:0-15255 GCA_038910715.1 Gaiellaceae bacterium | reverse complement strand
CCGCGGCGACGATCCCGAGCTCGCGAGCTCCCTGCGGATCGAGGAGCGGGAGCTGGATGCGGGCGGGGTGAACCGACTCCATTCGCTTGGTTGCGTGCGTCACTGCAGAACGAGGCGCGTGCTTTCCCGTCGGAGTCGGGGGTTCATCTGGTCCACTGCGGCGCTGCCTTCGTTGACAAACGCACAAGCCCAGTGTCAGGATGGAGGATCAAAATTGCGGCACTCCGGTGCTCGCTGAGCGGGGGGGCAAAAAGCATGCGGCGTTCTCGACGGGGCTTCAACCGGGGTGTTGTTCTGCTGGGGCGGTGGTCGCCTCGTGACGGATGGTCACAAGGGGTTCCCAGCGGTCGAATTGCCCGCTAACATCAGGTTCAGGCAGCTGGAGTCGCTGAGAGAGGGGAGGGAGCATGAGGAGGAGCTCGAAGAGGGGCGCGCGGGCAAGTCTGGGGGTTCTGGCCGCGCTGCTCGCCAGCACGTTGGTGGCGACTGCCGTCGGTAGTGCAGGAGCCGGGACGAGCCAGCAGTTCGACGGAACCATCAAGTTCGGAGCAGCGATGTCCCTCACCGGGCCACTCGCTGCCGAGGCGAAGACCTCGAAGGCCGGCTACGACTTCATGGTCAAGTGGATCAACAAGAAGGGGGGGATCCCGGTCGGAAAGAAGCGGTACAAGGTCGCGATGGTCTCCTACGACGATCAGAGCAACGCGAACCTCTCGGTCCAGCTCTACGAGAAGCTGATCACCGAGGACAAGGTCAACTTCCTGCTCGGGCCGTATTCGAGCGGCGTGACGAATGCAGTCAGCACGATCTCGGAGAAGTACAAGATCCCAATGGTCGTCGCGCACGCCGCCACCACGTCGATCTACGAACGAGGCTACAAGTACCTGTTCGGCGTCCTGAACACCGTAGACCAGTACGCCGAGCCGCTCTTCCTGATGTCAAAGACGATCAAGAATCAGCCGCCGCGGAAGGTCGCCATTCTCCACGAGAACGCGCTCTTCCCGACAGCATTCGCCGAGGCGGCGGCGCGCTTGGCGGAGAAGCACGGCTTCACGGTCGTGTACAAGCAGAGCTTCCCTCAGGGAGTCGACTTCGCCTCGCTCATCCGTGCGGCCGGTGAAACGAAGCCCGACATCATGGTCACGGGCGGCTACAGCCTCGGCATGGTCGGGTTGGTGCGCCAGGCTGCGGAGCAGCGCCAGTCGTTCCCGATGTGGATGTTCTCGCTGGGGCCGACCGTGCCCGGGTTCATGGCTGCGGTCAAGCGGAACGGCGAGTTCCTGCTCGAGCCGATCCAGTGGGCTGCGAACTTCAACCCGAAGCAGAAGGACGAGATCTTCGGCTGGAACGCGAAACAGTTCTCGAAGCAGTTCTTCCGCGACATGGGGTACCTGCCCGACTACCACCCGCCGCAGTCGGCAGCCGCCCTCGAGGTGTACTACAAGGCCATCAGTCAGGCGCGCTCGCTCAATCGCGAGAAGGTCCGTAATGCGATCGCCAAGGTCAAGCTGACGAGCTTCTACGGCAAGGTCTGCTTCGACTCGCGGGGCGTTGAGAGTTGCAAGTCGATGGGCATTGCTCAGATCCAGGGCGGCAGGCCCGTCGTCGTTTGGCCAGCTGAGTTTGCGCAGCGAAAGCTGATCTACCCGGCTCCAGGCTTCTAGATCGATGACCGCATCCCTGCGCTCGTGGTCTACGTCCAGGTTCTGATCAACGGCCTCCTGCTCGGAGGCCTGTACGCGTGCATGGCGATCGGGTTCTCCGTGATCTGGGGCGTGATGAGCATCATCAATCTCGCCCACGGGAGCATGATCATCATGGGCGCCTACATCACGTACTGGATCTGGCGGGACTACGGGATCGACCCGTTCGCCACGATTCCGGTCTCGGGCGCAGCGCTGTTCTGCTTCGGCTTCTTCCTCCAGAAGTACTTGCTGAACCGCATCGTTGCCACATCCGTGTTCCTCAGCCTGATCTTCACGTTCGGGCTCGACATGGTGCTGACGAACGTCCACCTGGAGCTCTTCCAGGCCGATCTTCGAGCCGTGCACACGGGGTACGCGACCTCCAGCCTCGTCATTGGATCGCTGTTCGTCCCCTATGCCAGGCTCGCCGTGTTCGGGACCGCGATCGCTCTCACCCTGTTCCTGATGGTGCTGATGAACCGCACGCGTATCGGAAATGCGATCAAGGCCACCAGCTTCGACGTCGAGGCTGCCGAGCTCGTCGGCATCAACACGAAGCAGGTCTACTCGATCACCTTCGCCATCGGGGCGATGATGGCCGGGATCGCCGGCTCGCTGGTCGCGACCGTTCACCAGTTCTCGCCATTTGGATCCGTCGCCTTCACGACGAAGTCGTTCGTCGTCGTCATCCTCGGCGGGCTCGGCAGCATTCCGGGCGCGATCGCAGGCGGCCTTGTGCTCGCGGTCGCCGAGGCGTACACGGCGTACTGGCAACCGGGGTACGCGGAGCTCGTCAGCTTCGGCCTGCTGCTTGCGGTCCTCGTCGTCCGGCGCCGGGGGCTCTTCGGCAAGCGGTTCTATGCCGAGCTCTAGTGGAAAAACTATCGGGGGGGGCCGCTCCGTCTAGGGCTGCAGCGCGAATCATCACGAGTGCGAGCAGCGTGCTCGCCGCCGGGATCCTGCTCGCCGGCCCCGCCTTCCTCGACCAGTACTGGATGCGGGTCGTCACATTCGCGCTGATGTTCGCGGCGATGTCGGCGGCGCTGAACATTACAGCGGGCTTCATCGGCTACCCGGCGTTCGGCGACGTCGTCTGGTTCGGGCTCGGCGCGATCGCCACCGGGACGCTCATGGTGAAGGCAAACTGGCCTTTCGTCGCCGCGGTCCCGGTCTCGGTCCTGCTCTGCACTGTGCTCTCAGCGCTCGTCGGACCGTCGCTTCTCCGGCTGCGTGGGCATTACTTCGCGATCGGCACACTCGCCCTCAACGAGGCGACGCGCGCGCTCGTCCAGAATCTGGACGTCACCGGCGGCGGATCGGGTCTCGCACTGCCGATCACGACCGGCTCGGTCGAATCGACGGCCCGTTTCTTCTACTACCTGTTCCTCGGGGCGATGGCACTGACGGTTCTCGTCTCGCTCGTCATCGTGCGGACGCGGCTCGGCTATGGGCTCCGCAGCATCCGCGCCAACGAGGACGCCGCTGCGGCCGCGGGCGTGAACACGACTCTGCTGAAGACGATCGCCTGGACGCTGAGTGCAGCGCTGATCGGGCTCACCGGGGCGATCTACGCCTACTGGATCAGCTTCATCGAGCCGCCGGCCGTCTTCGATATCGGGATCTCGATCAAGATGTTCGTCATCGTCCTCCTCGGCGGAGTCGGAACCGTCTTCGGACCGGTGATCGGCGCCTTCGGGATCCAACTGCTCGAGTCGCAGGTCTGGGGGAACTTCCTCGGCTACAACCTGCTGATCCTCGGCGGGATCGTGATGGTAATCGTCCTCTTCCTACCGCGTGGGGTCGTCGCCTTCGCGCGCAGCCGCGCGCGCGCTGTCGCCGCTCTCCTGAGCCGATGAGGCTCGACGTCAGCGGCCTTGCTTCGGGCTACGAGACGCTCGAAGTCGTACGAGACGTCGATCTCACGGTCGGCGAGAGCGAATGGGTGGCGCTCGTCGGAGCCGTCGGCGCCGGGAAGACCGCTGTCATGGGGGCGATCGCCGGCTCGCTCCCGGTGCGGCGCGGCCGGGTCGCGCTCGACGGTGTAGATGTCACGGCGTTGCCAGCGCACGAACGAGTGCGACGTGGCCTGACCCTCGTTCCGGAGGGTCGGCGGCTGTTCGCCGGCATGACTGTGGGCGAGAACCTCGCCGCAGGTGCCTCCCGCGTGCGTGGGAGGGAAGCGAAGTCCCGCGTCGAGCGCGTCCTCGAGCTCTTTCCCGTGCTGGCCGAACGGCGAAGACAGCAGGTCGGGACGCTCTCGGGCGGGGAGCAACAGATGTGCGCTGTCGGACGCGCTTTGATGACCGGGCCGAGTCTCCTCCTCATCGACGAGCTCTCACTCGGGCTTGCGCCGGTCGTCCTCGACGGGCTGCTCGACGCGCTCGTCAACGTGCGTGCGGAAGGAACCAGCCTGCTCGTGGTCGACCAGGACGTCGAGACGTTGCTGACCTACGCCGACCGGGCGTACGTGCTCCGCAGCGGTGGCATCGTGATGAGCGGAATCGCGTCGTCGCTGCTCGCGGACGCGTCCTTCGCTCGCGAGTACCTTGGAGTGCCATGAGCGTTCTCCTGGATGTGCGAGGCGTCACCAAGCAGTACGGGAATCTGACCGCCGTCGCCGACGTCAGCTTCGAGTTGGCCGAGGGAGAGATTCTCGGGCTGATCGGCCCGAACGGTGCCGGCAAGACGACGGTCGTGAACCTGATCGCGGGCAGCGTCAAGAAGTGGGCAGGCGAGATCCGCTTCCGCAACCACCCGCTCCGCCGTCTGCGGACGCACCAGATCGGTCGGCTGGGGATTGCCCGGACGTTCCAGGTGGCGCAGCCGTTCACGGAGATGAGTCTCCTGGAGAACGTGATGGTCGGGGCGTTGTTCGGACGGCGCCAAGCGCAGAGGATGGCCGCCGCACGGACAAAGGGACTCGCCGTTCTCGAGTCAGTCGGCCTGGCAGACAAGGCGAATCAGCCGGCCGCGAGCCTCAACGCACCGGAGCGCAAGCGTCTCGAGATCGCGAGGGTGCTGGCAATGGAGCCGCAGCTCGTGCTCCTCGACGAGGTGATGGCCGGATTGAACCCGGCCGAGGTCGACCTCGCGATCGAGCTGATCGGGCGCGTGCGAGCGCAGGGAGTCTCGATGCTGATGGTGGAGCACGTGATGCGGGCTGTCACCAGCCTCGCCGACAGGGTCGTCGTCCTTCACCACGGCGAGAAGGTCTCCGAGGGGCCTCCGTTGGAGGTTCTAAGGGATGAGCTCGTGATCGGTGCCTACCTGGGGCGGCGCGGGACGCGCCGCGAGCGCTCGTGAATCGACGGGAAGGCAAGAGATCGGGAGCCGGCAGTGCTGTCGAGCAGGCTTGGCGCAGGTACATCCGAGGCCATGGGATTCTCGGGCGGTTGTCGAAGCTGCTCCCCGTCGAGGTCAGGACGATCCTCCGGCGAGATCTGACGCAGCCGATACCCGAGGCGGTGGCGGACGTTCCTCTTAAAACGTATGTCGCCTCACGCAGGGAAGTCCTCGAGGAAGTAGCGGGACTGGCGCTGCTCTCAGACCCGTCGTCGCGCGAACGGTACGCACGGTGTCTCGACGACGGCTTCGTGTGCTTCATCGGGAGGGTTGACGGGCAGCTGGTCGCCTACAACTGGACGCAGTACAAGCCGGGGGAGGACAATAGCCTCTACGTCGACCTACGAGCCCACGAGGTGCACACCACCGACGCGTACACCGCCCCAAACTATCGCGGCAGGAACATCCACGCCGCGTTGCTGCGTGAGATGTTGCTCTTCAGTGCCGGGCTCGGGTACCGGTACGCGTACGCGGGGATCAGGCTCACGAACCGACGCTCGCGGAAGGCGCACGGGCGGCTCGGCTGGGAGCGGACGGGACGAGCGCTCCTGGCGACCTGGTACGGTGGGCCGATCGTCCGGCTCTCCGGGTCCGTACACCCGTGGCGCCGCCTCCTTCCGGGCGACACACGCTCATAGACGAGTGGTGGGACGCATGCGGTGCACTCCCAGTTCCTGGTCGTGCGGCTCAGCGGCCGTCGCACCCCTGGCGCCGCGCAGCTCCGCCTTGATCACCTTGCCGCCGGAGTTGCGCGGCAGCTGTTCGACGAAGACGAACTCGACCGGAATCTTGAACCCCGCGAGCCGCTCGCGAGCGAACGTGCGCAACGCTTCGGCTTCGACGTCGCCGACGACGAACGCGCGCGGCACCTCTCCGTAGACGTGGTCGCTCACACCGACGACGGCTGCCTCGATGACACCCGGATGTGAGCAGAGCACGTCCTCGACCTCGAGCGAAGCGATCTTCTCGCCGCCCCGGTTGATGACGTCCTTGATGCGGTCGAGGACAGTGACGAACCCTCGGTCGTCGATCGTCCCGAGGTCGCCGCTGCGCAGCCATTCGCCCTCCGTGATCACCGTCGCGCCGCGGAACATGATCTCGCCGTCTGGTTCGACGCGCACGTCGTCGACGGGTACGGCGACGCCGACGGCGTTGCCCGGACGCTCGTCGATCCAGCCGAGAGGGGTCAGCACGGCGGGAGAGCTCGTCTCCGTCATCCCGTAGCTGATGCGGAAGTCGACACCTGGCGCGAACGTCCTTGCACGATCCACGAGCGTCCGGCTCACGAACGCGCCCCCGCTTACCGAGACCCGCAGGCCGTGCGCGCGGCGGTCGCGAGCGGCGCGCATCGCGAGCGTGTAGATCGTCGGCGCGGCGTGGAAGAAGCTCGCTGCTCCGGCCTCGAGCAGGTCGACGAGTGCGGCTGCGTCGAAGCGCGGCATGATCGCCACCGAGCCGCCAGCGGCGAGTACGGGGAGCGACTGGCCGTTAAGCCCCGTCGCATGGTGCATCGGGGCCGCCACGACGGTCCTGTCGTCCGGCTGCAGGTCGAGGCACCGCACCCATGTCTCGGCGGCGCTGACCAGGTTCAGGTGCGACTGGAGTGCGCCCCGCGAGCTGCCGGTCGTGCCGGAGGAAAACATGAGCAGCGCGGGGTCGGTCGCGCTCAGTGGGGGCGGCTCGAAGCGCCCGTTGCCGATCTCGCCGAGCACATGCGCGGCTACGGGGCTCTTGGGCAGCCACTCCGGCTGAGAAAGGAGAACACGGGGGGAGCACGAGGCCAGCTGACGCTCGAGCTCGGGCGCCGTGTACTTCGCGTTGAGCGTCACTGCGACCCCGCCCGCGCGCCAGGTCGCGATCACGCCGATCAAGAAGTCAAGGCAGTTCGCGCTGAGAATCGCCACCTGGTCGCCGGGCTCGACGCCGTGGCGGTGCTGAAGCGTCGCTGCAACGCGCTCGGTCTCGTCCCAGAGCTCCTCATACGTGAGCCTACGACCGCCGAGCTCGGAAGCCGCAGGCTCTGCGGCGCGCCGCACCACCGCACGTTCGATAAGCTCCGGAAGGGTTGCGGGTTGGTCCGCGTACACACGAATCCCGTGTCGGGCTACGGTCCCCGCAGCGCGTGGCGGCCAGAAGCTCATCCCCATGTTGTATGGGAAGGATAGGCTGGCGGGCAAGTGGCTACGAGGCAGAAAGGCCGACCGCTTCGGCCGGGCGCGCTCATTGCCGTCCCGACTCCCGCCTCGCCGCTGCTCGACCTGGAGTACCTGGAGCGCGGCGTCGCCTGGCTGGAGGCACGCGGCTTCCGTGCTCGATTGACACGGAACGCCAACATCGGCGCGAGCTTCAAGGCGGGCCACCCCGAGCTCCGAGCACAGGACTTGCACGAAGCGTTCTCAGACCCGGAAGTGGACGCGATCTGCCCGCTCGCCGGCGGGCATGCCGCACCCGGAGTCCTTCGTAGCCTCGATTACGAGCTGATCGCGGCAAACCCGAAGCCGTTCGTCGGCTTCAGTGAGCTGACGGTGGTGCACGCGGCGCTGGTCGGGCGCGCCGGCCTCGTGACGTTCTACGGCCCTATGGTTTCGGCCCTCGCCGTCCTCCCCGAGTGGACGCAGGAGAACTGGCTGCGAGCGTTGACGACTGCGGAACCTCTTGGCGTCGTCGACGCGGACGGCCCGCCTGCGCGCACGGTCTGTCCCGGTGTCGCCGAGGGGGAGCTCGTCGGTGGGACGCTGTCGCTGGTCGACACGCTGCTCGGAACCCCGTTCGAGATCGATACGCGCGGCAGGATCCTGCTCCTAGAGGACGTCAACGAGGAACCCCCGCGCGTGGATCGTTTCCTCACTCACCTGCTGAACGCCGGGACGCTGCAGCAGTGCGCCGGGATCTGGCTCGGCGACTTCAAGCACTGTGAACCACGGCGGCAGCAGCCCCGCTGGGACGGCTACAACCTCACGATCGAAGAGCTGATCGAAGAGCTGATCGCGCCGCTCGGCATCCCGACGATCCACGGTCTCCGGGTCGGTCACGGCCGGGAGGTCGTGACAGTGCCCCTCGGCGTTCGTGCCCGTCTCGACGCCGATGCGGGACGGCTCGAGATCCTCGAGTCCGCCTTCGTGGAGTGACCCTTCGACAGCCAAGGCCGAGCTTCGGCACCGGCAGCCGGCAGCCGCCATGCTCTCGCGCCTCCTGTTGCCGCGTCCCGTCGGCAGGGCGTCGACCGCTGCCAGAGGCTTGATGTGAGTCGGCGGCCGCCGTAGGCTACGAGGCCGCCGGCCTTCCGAGCGCAGTGCGGAGCAGGATCCCGAGCATCGCGGTGTCGCGGCCACGGTCGACGAGCACACCCTCGTGGACGAGGCGCCGCGATTCCATAGGTCGTCGCCGACCGACCAAGCGACGATCGGGGGACTCATGCGCGACCGACCGCCAATCATCCTTCTCGACGACCGCGCTGCTCGTGGCGGTGCTCGGAGCGACACCTCTCGGGGAGGCCGCCTCCAACGCGGTCGTGCCGAAGAACAGCGTCGGCACTGCTTGCAGTGCGGGTGTTCGCGATGCTGGCAACGCAGGACGGAGCGTACGCTCCCGCGCGGACGTATCTCAAGTCGGTGACCGCCGACTTGGTCAAGCGTGGCCGCTTCGCGCCTACCCCGGTGCCTACCTGGAGCGTCAGAAATGCGATTAGCAGGGGAGTCTGAGTCCAGGCGGGCCCATCTCGCATAGTCCCCACCGTGGAACAATGGAAGACCGACGCGCGTTCGGGCACCTATAGGACAGGGTGGCTCGGGCGCGAGGGAGTGGCCTGCGCGCCTGGACGATGGAGGCTTCGGCCTCGAAGGAGGGAGACATGACCCTGAAGATCAACGACATGGCACCAGACTTCACGGCGGAGAGCACCGAAGGCACGATCAGCTTCCACGACTGGGTCGGAGACTCATGGGCGGTGCTGTTCTCGCACCCGAAGGACTTCACCCCGGTGTGCACGACCGAGCTCGGGTACATGGCGAAGATCAAGCCCGAGTTCGACAGGCGGAACGTGAAGATCATCGGCCTCTCGGTCGACTCCACCGGCGATCACAAAGGCTGGGCTCGCGACATCGAAGAGACCCAAGGGCAGGCGCCGAACTACCCGATCATCGGCGATGCGGACTTCAACGTCTCGAAGTTGTACGGGATGCTGCCTGCCGAGACCGAGGGCGAGGCGAAGGACCGCACCTCCGCCGACAACCAGGCCGTGCGGAACGTCTTCGTCGTCGGTCCGGACAAGAAGGTGAAGCTGATCCTCGTCTACCCGATGACGACGGGTCGGAACTTCGACGAGGTGCTGCGGGTGATCGACTCCCTGCAGCTCACTGCTACGCACAGGGTCTCGACTCCTGTGAACTGGCAGCAAGGCGACGACGTGATCATCGCCGGCTCCGTCTCGAACGACGAGGCCAAGGAGATCTGGCCGGACGGCTGGAAGGAGCCGAAGCCGTACATTCGGATCGTGCCCCAGCCACGCTGATCGCTCCTCCGACGGCGGCCTCGTGCTCGAACTGCTCCGTTAGGCTCAGGCGCGCATGTCAGAAGCCGTACTGACGCCCGCGCCCGTCGCTGCCGATCACCCGCGCCGACGGTTCCTGCGGATGGCGGCGTGGGTCACCGGGACCCTGATCGTGGTCGGTGGGCTCGAGCTCGCCGGAATCGACGTCGTCGGCTGGTTTGAGCAGCTCTGGGACTCCGTGACGGAGATCTCCATCGGGTACGTCATCCTCGGCTGCCTGTTCCAGGGTGCGCAGACGACGCTGACCGCGCTCGGTTGGTACGGGATCCTCCGCTACGCGTATCCCGGCGGCGTGACGTACATGGAGGTCCTCGCGGCGTACGCGGTGGGAGTTGCCCTCAACAACTACGTCCCGGCGAACATGGGCACGTTCGTGATGCTGCTCATGTACGTCGCGGTCGTTCGAGGCGCGACGTTCCCGGGCGTGCTCGCCGGCTACATGGTGCAGAAGATCTTCTACTTGATCATCGGCACGCTCATCTACATCTACCTCTTCGCGGCCGTCGCGGGCTCGTTCGAGTTCCAGTTCGGGAACGAGCGGGACGCGATCTCGAACCATCCCCTGCTGACGCTCGGGATCATCGGAGGCGCGATCTTCCTGGTCGCCTTGCTCCTGCGGATCTTCTGGCGCTGGGTGAAGGTGATGTGGGAGAAGGCGAAGCAAGGCGCCGCGATCCTCGGCGACCTGCGCGCGTACGTGAAGTGGGTCCTCCTCCCACAGATGGGGGGTTACGCCGCCAAGGTCGGCGTGATCATCGTGTTCCTCGCCGCGTACGGGATCCCGGTGACGTTCGGCTCGGTCATGAGCATCCTCGGCTCGAACCAGCTCGCGAACCTGCTCTCGTTCACGCCCGGCGGCGTCGGCGTGAACCAGGCGTTCAACACGTTCGCCCTCGACAGCTACACGGACCCGGAGACTGCGACTGCCTACTCGCTCGGGCAGCAGCTCATCACGACGGCATTCAACACCGGCTTCGCGATCATCGTCGTCTGCGTCGTCTTCGGGTGGAGTGGTGGCTCGAAGCTCGTCAAGGACTCGTACGACGACGCGAAGGTCAAGAAGACCGAGATGGGTGAGCAGCGACAGGAGAAGAAGGAAGCGAAGCGGCAGGCGCGCGAGGAGGACGGTCGGCGCGGGCTGCTCGGCGTCTTCCGGCGATCCGCGGACGTCGACTCCCCCGAGGAATAGAGCGCCGTCTCACCGCGGCGTTGAGCACACGCAAGCATCGCGGGCCGCTCGGCGGCCCGCGCTTTAGGGATTGTCGCGATCAGGAATCCACACTCGTGGATTCCTGATCTGCGGGATAGCAAGGGGCCCGGGTGGGCGGGCCCCTTACTGGAACGGCGCAACTTCGGGGTCAGGCGTATCCGCCTGCGGGGAGAGGAGTCGCGCCGGTACCCGGTATCTGTTTCACATCGTGCGGACGGACTCGAAGTTTTCCAGATGATTTCCACAGCCGGAAAGTCGCAATTTCGACAAACTCCGTCGTGGCTTTCCACAGGGGCTCTGGATAGCCGCGCGCGGCTAGACTGGGGCAATGGCCGAGTACGGCACCCATAAAGTCAAGACCGGTCTGGCCGAGATGCTCAAGGGCGGCGTCATCATGGACGTCGTCGACGCCGAGCAGGCACAGGTCGCCGAGGAAGCAGGGGCCTGCGCCGTGATGGCGCTCGAGCGCGTCCCGGCCGACATCCGTTCCGAGGGTGGCGTTGCGCGGATGAGCGATCCGCAGCGGATCAAGGAGATCCAGGCCACCGTCTCCATTCCGGTCATGGCGAAATGCCGGATCGGCCACTTCGCCGAAGCCCAGATCTTGCAGGAGCTCGAGGTCGACTACATCGACGAGTCCGAGGTTCTCACGCCCGCCGACATCGAGCACCACGTTGACAAGTGGAAGTTCACTGTGCCGTTCGTCTGCGGTGCGACGAATCTCGGCGAGGCGCTGCGGAGGATCTCCGAGGGAGCCGCGATGATCAGGACGAAGGGCGAAGCGGGCACAGGCGACGTCGTCACCGCCGTGACGCATATGCGCGCCGTGTTCGGAGCCATCCGCGGCCTACAAGCGCTGCGCGAGGACGAGCTGTACGCGGCCGCGAAGGAGCATCGGGCACCGTACGAGCTCGTGCGCTTGGTCGCTGAAAACGGCCGCCTGCCGGTCGTCACCTTCACCGCCGGTGGCATCGCGACCCCGGCGGACGCGTCGCTCTGCATGCAGCTGGGTGCGGACGGCGTCTTCGTCGGCTCCGGCATCTTCAAGTCGGGTCGCGACGCGCTCGTCGACCGCGACGGGTGGATCGAGGACGTCTCGCGTCGAGCGCGCGCTATCGTCGAGGCGACCACGCACTTTGACGATCCCAAGGTCTTGGCCGACGTCTCGACCGGGCTCGGTCAGCCAATGGTCGGAATATCGGCGAGCTCGCTTGGAGACGACGAGCGGCTCGAAGTCCGCGGCTGGTAGCGCCCGCGGTGGAGCGGCCGCTGCACATCGGCGTTCTAGCCCTCCAGGGTGCGTTTCGGGAGCACGGCGCCGTGCTTCGCCGCTTGGGCGCCGAGGTCAGTGAGGTGCGTCTCCCGGAGGAGCTCGCCGGGCTGGACGGGCTCGTGATCCCGGGCGGTGAGTCGACGACGATCATCCATCTGGCACGCCTCTACGGCATTGATGACGCAATTCGTGAGTATCGGGGTCCGATTCTCGGCACCTGCGCCGGGATGATCGTGCTCGATCGGGAGCACTTTGGCCTCGCAGAGCTCGAGGTCGACCGAAATGCCTATGGTCGCCAGGTCAAGAGCTTCGAGGCGGAAGTCGAGCTCGCCGACGGTGGGCCGTCGCTGCACGGGGTCTTCATTCGCGCGCCGCGCATCCGTGAGCTGGGGCCGGACGTCGAGATACTCGGCGAGCTCGATGGCGAGCCGGTGCTCGTTCGGGACGGCCGTCTCCTGCTCGCGTCGTTCCACCCCGAGTTGACCGACGACCCACGCGTGCACGAGCTGTTCCTGGACATGGTCGAGGAGGCTGCGCGTGTCAGGGCATAGCAAGTGGTCCTCGATCAAGCACAAGAAGGGCGCCGCTGACGCGAAGCGGGGCCAGCTGTTCTCGAAGCTGTCACGCGCGATCATCGTCGCCGCCAAGGAAGGCGGTCCCGATCCCGCAGGCAACCTCGCTTTGCAGAACGCGATCGAGAAGGCGCGCTCGTACTCGATGCCGAAAGACAACATCGAGCGAGCCATCGCGAAAGGGTCGGGCGCCGATGCCGAGGGCTCGAGCTTCGAGACGGTGATCTACGAGGGGTACGGGCCGGAGGGTGTTGCGGTGCTCGTCGAGGCCCTGACGGACAATCGCAATCGCACGGCCTCCGAGGTCAGGCATCTCTTCACTAAGCACGGCGGAAACCTCGGAACGACTGGAGCCGTGGCGTGGCAGTTCGAGCGCAAAGGGGTCGTATTGGTGCCTGCCGATGGCGTTGACGAGGACGCCCTCGTTCTCGCCGTGGCCGAGGCCGGCGCGGACGACGTCGAGCTCGATGGATCGAGCTTCGTGGTCACGAGCGCACCAGAGGCGCTGTCTAGTGTGCGTGCCGCCGTCGAAGCGGCCGGGTTCGCGATCGAGTCCGTCGAGCTCGCCATGGTTCTGAAGGTGACCGTTGCCGTCGGTGACATGAGCGCGGCGCGGCAGCTCATCCGCCTCGTGGAGGGACTCGAGGATACGGACGACGTCCAGGACGTCTTCGCGAACTTCGACATCCCCGAGGCCGTGCTCGAAGCTGTAGTAGCCTGAGCGGGACTTCTGTGGCGACTACGGCGGCGGACTCGACAACAGGGCTAACAGCGCCTCGGATCGAGGCGCTGCTGTCGGCGCGCCTCTTCGTCGAGCCTCAGCTCGCAGGCGACCGCCTGTACTTCGTCTCGAACCTTTCGGGGCACCTGAGCCTCTACTCGATGGATGTGGGCGGGAGTGTTCCTGAACCTCTGCTCCCGCCGCAGATGGCTCTCCAGAACCCGGAGCTCGTCGGCGGCCATCTCTTTCACGTCCTGCCGAGGCTGGAGCGCATCGTCTTCATGCTCGACTCCGACGGCGACGAGAACTACGTGCCGTACCTCGTCCCGCTCGAAGGCGGTTTTCCGGAGCCGCTCGCCGCGGAGACCTTCCGCGGTAGCCGGTCGCATCTCACGGACGTTGACGACGAGACGGAGACGGCGTACTTCGCGGTCGAGTCGCGTGAGGAGTCGCTCATCACCGCACTACGGGTCGACCTCGCCACCGGAGCTGTCGAGTCCCTCCTCCAGAGCCAGTACGGCGCCTTCGTCGCGGCCTGGACGCCCGATCACTCCCGCGTGATCCACGCCGACGGGTACACGATGGGCGACGTCGTCCTCTACGAGTCCGACGGACACGGCGGGCGGAAGATGCTCTACGGCACGCCGATCGAGGAACGAGATCCCGAGGTCGCGCCCGAGCTCACGGGCTTCCGCTCCTCGCACGGCACCGCGAGCGGCAAGGGCATTCTGCTCACGACCGCGCTCTTCGCCGACACCGGTTCGCCCGGCTATCTCGATCTCGAGCATCCAGGAGTGGTGGAACCGGTCACGTTCTCCCCAATCGCCCACGAGGGAGTAGGTGAGCTCGAGCGGATCCAGCACCTCGAGGGTGACCGCTTCGCCGTCGTCTACAACATCGATGGCTGCTCGTGGGTGTACGACGCACGCCTCGACGAGGCAAGCCGCACCGTTACCGCGAGCCGGGTGCTGGTGGGCGAAGGCGAGCTGGCTAATGGTGTGTTGCACGGCCTTCACTACGACAGAGAGAGCGAGCGCTTCGCCGTCGCGTTCTGCACCGCGACGATGCCTACTCAGCTCTACGTTCTCGATCCTGACAGCGCGTCGAAGCCCGGAAGGCGGACGAACGAGCGCGCACTGGGGCTCGCTCCGCAGCTCCTCTCCTCCGGTGAGGACGCCTCCTTCGAATCGCACGACGGCCTTCGGGTCTCTGCCCGTCTCTACCTCCCGTCCGACGAGCTGGGGTTCGAGGGGCCGCGCCCCCTCGTCTACTACGTCCATGGCGGCCCGCAGAGTCAGGAGCGGCCGAACTTCGCCTGGTTCTCGATGCCGCTCATCCAGATCCTCACGCTCGAGGGCTTCGCGGTCTTCGTGCCGAACGCCCGCGGTTCGACCGGCTACGGGCTCGACTACTCGAAGCGCGTCGACCACGACTGGGGCGGGCTCGACCGACTCGATCACGTCCACGCGATGACGGAGGTGCTGCCGAACGACAGCCGCGTCGACGTGTCACGCGCCGGCGTCGTCGGCCGCTCCTACGGCGGCTACATGACGCTCACCCTTGCCGCCCGGCATCCGGATCTCTGGCAGGCGGCCATCGACATGTTCGGCCCGTACGACCTCATCACGTTCATGGACAGGATTCCCGAGACCTGGAAGCCGTACTTCGCCCTTGCAGTCGGTGATCCGGAGAAGGACCACGACTTCCTCGTCGATCGCTCGCCGCGAACGCACATAGCCCAGATCTCGTGCCCGCTCCTCGTGATCCAGGGCCAGAACGATCCGCGGGTCGTGGAACAGGAGTCGCGCGACGTCGTCGAGGAGCTTCGCGGGCACGGACGTGAGGTCGACTACCTCGTCTTCGAAGACGAGGGGCACGACGTCCTGAAGCTGCCAAATCGGGT
>JBCKBY010000045.1:0-15302 GCA_038910715.1 Gaiellaceae bacterium | reverse complement strand
CCGATCCACGGAGCAACAAAGCTCGAGCTGCTGTGGACGGCGATCCCGGTCGCGATCCTCTTCCTGATCGGCGCGTTCGTCTTCATCGAGCTCCCTGGGATCAAGAACATCCCCTCGGCCGGGGCGAGTGGCCAGCTCGAGATCACGGTGACCGGCCGGCAGTTCTACTGGCAGTACGAGTACCCGAACGGGGTCATCGCAATCGACGCGATGCGCGCGCCCGCCGGCGTTCCGGTCCGTCTCGAGGTGACGGCGCCGGACAGCGACGTGATCCACTCTTGGTGGATTCCCGCGCTCGGAGGGAAGATCGACGCGATACCCGGCACGGTGAACGAGACCTGGTTCGAGGTCGACAATCCGGGGACGTACGCGGGTCAATGCGCGGAGCTCTGCGGCCTCGAGCACGCGAACATGCTCGCGTCGGTCGAGGTCATGCCCGAGGCGGAGTTCGCAGCCTGGCTCGAGCAACGCAGAACGGAGCAAACTGCCGGCTCCGGCGAGCTCGGCAGGGAGGAATGGGAAGGCGTCTGTGCCAAGTGCCACGGCCTCGCTGGTGAAGGCGGGATCGGGCCGAAGATCGCCGGCTCGATCGTTCTCGCCGATCCCGACGCGATCGAGAACCTCGTTCGCAACGGCCGCCGCACGATGCCCGCTGTCGGCTTGGGCTGGCGCAGCGAGCAGGTCGAGGCGCTGACCAATTACCTGAAGGAGAACCCTCCGCGTGGCAGCTAGAGCGGAACCGACACCGGCCTGGCAGCGCGGCAAGGTCGCGAGCTGGCTCGTCACCACGGATCACAAGCGGATCGGGATCCTCTACATCTCGACGGCGCTCGTGTTCTTCGTCCTCGCGGGGCTCATGGCGTTGGTCTTCCGTCTCCAGCTCTCACAAGCGAACGCGGGCGTACTCGGCCCGGAGCGCTACAACGAGCTCATCACGATCCACGGCACGGCGATGGTGTTCCTCGCCATCGTCCCGCTCCTGGCAGGTTTTGCGAACTACCTCGTGCCGCTCATGATCGGCGCCCGGGACGTCGCCTTCCCGCGGCTGAACGCCCTCTCCTACTGGCTCTTCGCCCTGGGCGGCGTTGTGCTGATGCTGAGCTTCTTCGCAAAGGGAGGGGCAGCGCAGGCCGGTTGGACCGCATACCCGCCGCTCTCGACGCAGGCACCAGGAAATGGTCAGGACCTGTGGATCCTCTCCCTCCATATCCTCTCGGCCTCGTCGCTCGCCGGCGCGATCAACTTCATAGTGACGATCCACAACACGCGGGCGCGAGGGATGTCCTGGACGCGAATGCCGCTCTTCGTCTGGTCGATCCTGCTCTACGCGTGGCTCCTCATGGCCATCCTGCCGACGCTCTCCGCAGGCCTGACGCTCCTGCTCCTCGATCGCGGGATCTCGATAGGGCCGTGGGACGTCCAGACGAACTTCTTCAACCCGGCCGAGGGAGGATCGCCGGTCCTCTACCAGCACGCGTTCTGGTTCTTCGGCCACCCCGAGGTGTACGTGATCGTCCTTCCAGCCTTCGGAATCATCTCCGAGGTACTCCCGGTGTTCGCCCGCAAGCCGGTGTTCGGCTACAAGGCGATCGCTGCGTCGACGGTGGCGATCGGCTTCTTCTCGATGCTCGTGTGGGCGCACCATCTGTTCACGGTCGGGCTTCCGATCCCGCTTCAGGCCTATTTCATGATCGCGTCGATGATCATCGCCGTGCCGACGGGGATGAAGATCTTCAACTGGCTCGCCACCCTCTGGCGCGGAAACATCAGCTTCGACACGCCGATGCTGTACGCGCTCGGGTTCCTCTCGATCTTCGTCATGGGCGGGCTCACCGGGATCTACCTGGCGGCCTTCCCGATCGACTGGCAGGTTCACGACACGTACTTCGTCGTCGCCCACTTCCACTACACGCTCTTCGGTGGAGGAATGTTCGCCATCTTCGCGGGGCTCTTCTACTGGTGGCCCAAGATGTTCGGGCGGTGTCTGAACGAGAAGCTCGGCAAATGGCAGTTCTGGACGCTCTTCGTCGGCTTCCATGTCGCGTTCTTCCCACAGCACCTCGTGGGTCTTCAAGGAATGCCCCGGCGCGTCTACACGTACGCCGACGAGAGCTGGGAGGGCTACAACCTCGCTTCGACGATCGGCTCGTACGTCATGGGGATCGCGATCCTCTTCTTCATCGTGAACGTCGTCAGGACGTCGCGGAGCGGGCCGAGAGTCGGCAACGACCCCTGGCAGGCGGACACCCTCGAGTGGTACACGACCTCGCCGCCGCCACCACACAACTTCGACGAGGTGCCCTACGTCACGAGCGCCAGGCCGCTCTACGATCTCCGGCGGAAGCTACGTGTTGAGCGTGGAGGAAGAGAGCCTGTCTAGCGTCCCAACACCCGGCGCCCTCTTTCGGCTGTCAGCTGCAGCCGCAGCGGTCGCTGTCGGCCTCGTCGTGGCGAGCGCGGTCCTCGAGTTGGGCGCCACCCACTGGGGTCTCGCCGCGATCGCGCTGCCGCTGCTCGTCGCGAACGCGATCGTCGCGCGCTGGGCGTATCCACGGCTCTTCGTGCGAGCCGTTGCGGCGGTCGCGTTGTTCTCGCTCGCGATCGCGCTAGGCGGAGTGGTCGCTTGGAGCGGTGACGCAACCTGGGCAAGCGTCCTGCACGTCGGCGCCGCAGGAACGGCGCTCGGCGCGTCGCTCCTCGTGGTCGTCGCGGCGCTCCGCGGAACGCCGGTGCCGCTCGCGTCGGCTCGCGACTACCTGGCGTTGACCAAGCCGCGGATCATGACGCTGCTCCTGCTCACGGGAGCGGCCGGAATGTTTGTCGGGGCTCAAGGTGTCCCGCCGCTCGGACTGTTCGTCGTGACCATGCTCGGGCTCGGGCTCGCCTGCGGCGGCGCCTCAGCGCTCAACCACGTCCTCGATCGCGACATCGACGTCCTCATGGGGAGTCGGACGAGGGAGCGCCCAGTCGCCTCAGGGCGCGTGACGCCCGAGCAGGCGCTCGAGTTCGGGATTCTGCTCTCGGCGGTCTCTTTCGCGCTCCTTGCGTCGGCGGTGAACGTCCTGACGGCGGTGCTGGCACTCGTCGGCAACCTCTTCTACGTCGTCGTCTACACGCGCTGGCTAAAGCGCTCGACTCCGCAGAACATCGTCATCGGCGGTGCGGCTGGTGCGGTGCCTCCACTCGTCGGCTACGCGGCGGCGACCGGGAGTTTGGCGCTTCCGGCGCTCTGGCTCTTCCTCATCGTCTTCCTGTGGACGCCGCCCCACTTCTGGGCGCTTGCGTTGATGATCAAGAAGGCCTATGCCGCCGCCGGGGTGCCGATGCTTCCGGTCGTACGCGGCGATCGCGAGACGGCGCGGCAGATCGTGCTCTATTCATTCGCGATGGTCGCGTTCACGATCGCGGTCGGGTACTGGCTCGGACCGCTGTACACGGTGGCGGCGGTCGCTCTCGGCGCCGCGTTCATCGTGCTCGCCCTGCTCTTGCGTCGAGATCTCTCGCGCGCCCGTGCGCAGGTGCTCTTCCACTTCTCGCTCGCGTATCTCGCGTTGCTCTTCGTCGCAGCCGCTCTCGACCCGGTGATCCTGTGAGCGACCGAGAGCTCCAGCGCAAGAACCTTCACTTCGGCTGGGCCCTCTTCGGCCTCTTCTGGCTCCTTTTCATCGGCACCGCGATAGTCGCGCTGCTGTACCTCCAGCTGGACTGAGCGGCCACTTGAGAGCGCGGGATTGTCCTCCCGGCGTCTTCCTTGCGCTCCCTGACGAGGAGCCGACGGGACGCCCGCTCGCGGTCAAGGACCTCTTCGATACCGCCGGGCTCGTAACGACGTACGGGTCGCCCTTGTTCGGCGACCACGTGCCCGCGGAGACTGCCCCCGCAGTCCTCGCACTCGAGGCGGCGGGCTGGGGGGTGGTGGGAAAGACCAACCTGCACGAGTTCGCGTTCGGGACGACTTCCGAGAACCCGCACTTCGGCGTCGTTCCCAACCCGCGCGCCCCGGGCCGGGTCGCGGGCGGGTCGAGCGGCGGGAACGCCGCGGCGCTCGTGCTCGGCGCCGCCGACCTCGCGCTCGGCACTGACTCCGGCGGCTCGATCCGGATCCCTGCGGCCTGTTGCGGTGTCGTCGGCTTCAAGCCCACCTACGGCCTCGTCTCGCTCGAGGGTTGCTTCCCGCTCGCACCCAGCTTCGATCACGCGGGCCCGATGGCGCAAGACGTGGCGACGTGCGAGGAGGCGCTTCGTGCATTGGTTCGCGAATTCGAGCCGTTGGTGCTCGAGTCGCTGGAGGAGATCGAGATCGGCGTCGCGTGGGTCACCACGGCCGACTCGCTCGTCCGCGCCAGGGTGGAGGAGGCCGCGGCGCTCTTCCCGCGGCGGCGCGCGATCGAGCTCCCCGAGCCCCAAGAGGTCGGGCGGCTCTTCATGCACGAGGTCGCGGGTGTTCACGGAGAGCTCTTCACCGAGAACTCCGACCTTTACGGCGAAGATCTCCGAATCAAAATCGAGCGCTGTCTCGGCGTAACTGATGCGGATGCCGAACACGCGTCCCACCGGCGCGAGGAGTACCGACAGGTCATGGAAGAAGCGCTCGCCGGGATCGACATTTGCGTCACCCCTACTCTTCCGTCCGTGGCGCCACGGGTCGGCGCCGGAGGCACGGGTGATCTCGATGTTCGCGAGAGACTCATCAGCCGAACGTTCCCGTTCAACGCGCTCGGGTGGCCCGCGTTGGCGTTGCCATGTGGAGTCGCCGAGGACGGGCTCCCAGCTTCGGCGCAGATCGTGGGGCGAACCGGAGCCGACGGGCTCGTCCTCGCAGCGGGCCGGCTCCTCGAATCGGCGCTCAGCGGGAAGCCAGCGACCACCTGACACCAGAAGGCCAAGTTACAAGTTGTTACAAAGCAGGGTGAGTGCCGAAGCCTCCCGCCACGGCAGGAGCTTCCGGCGCTGAGAACGCTTGTAACAACTTGTAACTTGGACGATTAGGGCCGGAACCCGGCCCGAACGAAGCAACGCGAGCGGCGGGCATCCCTCGATCGAGGGAAGGCACCGCCCACCCCGATGTCGAAGAGAACAGCGATGCGTGCGGCTCGCTTCGCTCTCGTCGCCGTGGTTCTCCTCGGCGCGTTGCTGACAGCTTCGGCGTCAGCGATAGGATCGGGCGCCTCCGGGGCGCCACGTGCGCTGCGCGGCTTCGATCTTCGGCCGAACGAGTCTGAGACCCACACGTTCTCCCGTACGCCCGCCTTCGCCTGGAGCCCGGTGCGCGGTGCCTCGTGCTACGAGTTCGAGCTTGCGACGAGCCGAACGTTCGACGGAAGCTCCGTTATCTGGTCGAACGTCGCCTCAGGGACGCGTGCCGGAACGTTCTGTCGCCCAGTAGTCATGACGGCCCCTGCGGCCACAGGGCCGGCGGCCGAGGGAGGCTCCTCTGACAGCGCCGCCTCCGAACCGCTCCGAACAGTCATCCCGGCAATCCGAATCCCGGCGACATCGGTCAACCTCCTCCTCCCGTGGTTCACCGGCAAGCCGTATGCGCTGTACGCGCACGTTCGGGCCATCAAGGCCGGCGGGCCTACCGGCTGGAGCAAGCCGTACGGATTCAACATGCGCTGGGAGAACCTCCCGATTCCGATGTCGTCGCAACCAGGGCTCGTCCGCTGGACGCCCGTGGAGGGTGCGACCTTCTACGAGGTGTGGTACGGCAGCCCCACCGAGTACATAAACAAGATCGTGCAGACGCATACGAACGTCGCGGACGAGCGCGACCTGTACAACGTTCCACCTCGATGAGGGCTGGTGGCGGACGGTGAAATGGCGTGTCCGGGCGGTGCGACAGGTGACAGGCAGCCTGTTGAATGGACTTCCCGCCGTGTCGTACGGGCCGTGGAGCGCGGTCTATGCGACTACGAACCCGGGCTTATCCTCGGGACGGATTCGGTTGGGCGCCGCTCTCTCGGACCGCACGAGCTCCAGCTGGGATCCCCCACACCAGCTCATGCCGGCACTGACCTGGACGGGCGACGCAACAAGCCCGGGGGGAGCTCCGTACCACCTGTTTCGCACGTACGTGTTCACGGATCGCGATTGCGTCAACGTCGTTTTCCGCGGCTCCGTCGTCGGAGGGCGAGCATTCGCACCGCGAATCAACGGGCCACTGAGGCTTCCGCGGGATCAGGCACAGCTCGACCCAGCGCTCGCCGGGATCCTCCCCAACGACAAGACCGAGGGGGCGAAGACGTTCACGGCGGACACGTTCCCGCTGATCTCGAACGAGGTAATCGGCAGCGACCGCTCTCTGCTCCGCCTCGACCTCCCGGATCTCGACGTGGGGACGACGCGGTACTTCTGGACCGTCGTGCCCGTCGCGATCGTCGTCGACGAGAACACCGGCGAGTACCAGTACTGGGACGTCGAGTTGCCTCAGGATGCGTGCGAGTCGGGCCGAATCGGGACCTTCGGCAAGGAGTCGCTGCCTGCGAGAACCGGCGGCGGTTCGCCGTACGTCTCCGGGCTTTCTCCCAAGGGTCGCCTGCTCGCGCAAGCCGGCCACCACCCGGTGGTCTATTCGACGCCGCTCGTCGCGTGGAAGCCAGTCATGGGAGCGACCAAGTACGAGGTGCAGTGGTCTCGAAAGACGTATCCGTGGCGGACGAGTGGCTCGTCGACGACCTATGCCACCTCAACGGTGCTGAACCTACCGGCTGGGCTTTGGTACTACCGCGTGCGTGGGTTGAACATGGCCCAGATCGGGACGTCCGCTATGACCTGGTCGGGTCCGGTCGCAGTGCGCGTCGTCCGCCCGACGTTCCAGATCACAGGCAGGTAGCGCTGTATCGTCGGGGCATGAGCCCCGACCTGGCACTCGCGCTCCGGCTCGCCGATGCAGCGGACGCGATTTCCCTGCCCTACTTCCGCTCGGGTCTACCAATCGAGACGAAGCCCGACCTCACGCCCGTCACCGAGGCCGATCGCGCCGTGGAGACCGAGCTGCGGAAGATGCTCACCGCCGAGCGTCCGGGAGACGCAATCCTTGGCGAGGAGCACGGCGTGAGTAGCGCCGGCGGCGAGCGCCGTTGGATCCTCGACCCCATCGACGGAACCCGAAGCTACGCCCGCGGGATCCCCACGTGGGCGACGCTCATTGCGCTCGAGGATTCCGGCGACGTGTGCCTCGGCGTGGCATCGGCGCCAGCTCTTGGCCGGCGCTGGTGGGCCGAGCGCGGAGCAGGCGCGTTCGCGAACGGCGAACGGATGAGTGTCTCGACCGTCGCGCGGGTGGAGGATGCCGTTCTCTGCCTTCCGATCGATACCAGGCTCAGCGAGATCGCGGCGCGCGCCTGGCACGCACGCGGGCTCGGCGACTTCTGGGGGCACATGCTCGTGGCCGAAGGCGCGGTTGACGGTACCGTCGACGGCGCCTTCGGATTGTGCGAGTGGGACCTCGCCGCTGTGCAGGTGATCGTCGAGGAAGCCGGGGGTACGTTCACGGACGCCTCTGGCGCGCGACGTATCGACGCCGGCACGGCCATAACGTCCAACGGGCTCCTCCACGACGAGCTCCTGAACGCCTTCGCAACTCCGTAGAACTCCGCACGAGAGCGCGTAACACCTGCGGAGTCCCCGATTCCGCGTGACCTCTACGGTGCGAGAAGTCAATCACCGGGAGGCATTACGTGGCCAGCTACCAGGTTTCTTCGCAGCACCGATCGACAGCGCCGGATCGCGAGCCGGGCTCCGGCGTGGGTATCAAGATCCTTGCGCTCTTTCTCGGGATCGCGGTCGGCGTACTCGCAATCGTCGCCGTGGTCCTCGTGCAGACAGCCGACAGTGCGCGCGACGAGGCCAAGGCCGCCGCCGGCACGATGGATCAATCGGCTCCCTCGGGGGCCGCGAGCGGAGCCGTCAGCCTCCCGCTCGAGAGCTTCGCCGGCAAGACCGGCGAGAGCGCCGAGGAACTGGCGAAAGCGCACGCCGCGACGAACGCCGCGCTCCCGCCCCTACCCGCCGCCGGAGAGCTCGTGAAGGTGCACATGACCCTCAAGGACATGGTCGTCGAGATCGCGCCCGGCGTGAAGTACAACACCTGGGCCTTCGACGGCCACGGCGCTCCGGGCCCTGTCGTGCACGTGCGCGAGGGGCAGATGGTGGAGATGACCCTCACGAACGGGGGCGCGATCCCACACTCGATCGACTTCCACGCCGCTCGCATCGCTCCAGACGTCGCGTTCCGTGACGCGCAGCCCGGCGAGTCGTTCACGTTCCGATTTCGGGCGAACGACCCGGGCGTCTTCATGTACCACTGCGGCACCAAGCCGGTGCTTGCGCACATCGCGAACGGGATGTACGGCGCGATCATCGTCGAGCCGAAGGAAGGTCTGCCTCCGGTCGACAACGAGTACGTCCTCGTCGGCAGCGAGTGGTACCTGAACGGCGACGGCATCGCCGAGCCCGCGTCGCTCGACATGACGAAGGCGCGCGCGCGGATGGCCGACTGGGTGACCTTCAACGGCTATGCGAACCAGTACGTGACCCATCCGCTCACCGCCGACCCGGGCGAGACGACGCGGTTCTGGGTCGTTGCCGCTGGGCCGACGAACAACGTGAACTTCCACATCGTCGGAACGATCTTCGACCGCGCGTGGGTCAACTCGGATCTGAGCAGCCCTCCGCAGAAGGGAGTCCAGACGATCGTCGTACCTGCCGGCGGCGGCGCCGTCTTCGACGTGAAAGTCGACGACGTGGGTCTCTATCCATTCGTCAGCCACGCATTCGCAGACGTCGACCTCGGCCAGGTCGGCCTGCTCAAGGTGGGCGACCCCAAACGCGGCTAGACCCACTGAGACGAGCCGTGCTCAGACGACGAGCGCCGTGCGCTTTGCGTCGATGCCCGAGAGCAGCGTGGTGAACGAGTCGGCGAACTTCTGGACACCCTCGGCCTCGAGGGTGTCCACGACGTCCTGGTAGTCGACTCCGGCTTCTGCAAGATCGGCGAAGAGCGCGCGGGCTTCGTCGAGGCCCTCAGAGAGCGTGTCCGCGCAGACGCCGTGATCCTGGAAGGCCAGGATCGTCTCGAATGGCATCGTGTTGACGGTTGCTGCTCCGATCAGCTCCTCGACGTAGAGGACGTCGCGATACGCCGGGTCCTTCGTCGAAGTGGATGCCCACAAGCAGCGCTGCGGCGCCGCTCCAGCAGCGGCAAGCACTTCCCACCGCTCGCCGGAGAACACGTCGAGGTACTGCTCATATGCGAGCTTCGCATTCGCGATGGCGAGCTTCCCCCGAAGGTCTTCGCGACCGAGCTCGGCGAGACGCCGGTCGGCCTCGGTATCCACTCGCGAGACGAAGAAGCTCGCCACCGACGCGACACCCGACGGATCGCCGCCCGCTTCGACGAGCCGCTCGACGCCGCGGACGTACGCCTCGGCAACTGCAGCGTGCCGCTCGAGCGAGAAGATCAACGTGACATTGATGGCGCGCCCAGCGGCGATCGAGTCCTCGATCGCGCCGAGGCCTGGCGCGGTCGCGGGGATCTTCACGAAGAGATTCGGACGGTCGACGAGCTGCGAGAGGCGCGCCGCCTCGTCATACGTCGCCTCCCGGTCGTACGCGAGGCCGGGATCGACCTCGAGCGAGACGTACCCGTCGAGACGGCCGGTGCGATCCCACACTGGACGCAGGAGATCGCATGCCATCCGCACGTCTTCGATCGCCAGTGCGATGAATGCTTCTTTCGGATCAGCATCAGCCGATAGCTCCTCGCGAAGCTGATCGTCGTACCACGCTCCGGTGGAGAGCGCCTTCTCGAAGATCGTCGGGTTCGAGGTCACGCCGACGACTGCGTCCTCGTCGATCAGGCGAGCAAGCTCACCCGCCTCGAGCATCTCGCGCGAGAGCGAGTCGACCCAAACGCTGACGCCGTGAGTCGAGAGCTCGTGCAGTCGAGAGGTCATGTGTCAACGTTACCGCGCGAGGGGACGGCCGTAGAATGGCCCGCGTGACCGCGGCCGAGCGACGGAGAGAGCTGGGGCAGCAGTTCCGGGTCGACTCGGTCCGTATGAGCGCGGCTGCAAAGTCAGGGCACCCGACCTCTGCGATGTCCGCGGCCGACCTCCTCGCGGTGCTCGTCGACGGGTATCTGCGCTACGACTTCACGGAGCCGAAGAGTCCGGCCAACGACCGCCTGGTCTTCTCGAAGGGGCACGCCTCGACGCTCGTGTACGCGATCTACCGCGCCGCGGGGGTCGTCTCCGACGACGAGATCCTCGACTACCGCAAGCTCGGTAGCCCGCTCGAGGGCCACCCGACCCCGGTTCTTCCCTGGGTCGACGTCGCCACCGGCTCGCTCGGCCAGGGCCTACCTATCGGCGTCGGAATGGCGCTCGCCGCGAAGTACCTCGAACACCTGCCAAGCCGCGTCTGGGTGCTCTGCGGAGACAGTGAGATGGCCGAGGGATCGATGTGGGAGGCATTCGAGCACGCTGCGCACTTCGGGCTCGACAACCTGACGGCCATCATCGACGGAAACCGTCTGGGCCAACGCGGCGAGACGATGGTCGGTTGGAATCTCGGCGTCTATGCGGAGCGTGCTCAGGCCTTCGGGTGGCACACCGTGGTCGTCGACGGCCACGATGTCGAGGCCATCGACAGCGCCTTTGCCGAGGCTGTGGCGACGACCGGAAAGCCCACCGTGATCGTCGCCCGCACGCAGAAGGGGCACGGGGTCGCGGCGGTCGCGGACCAAAACGGGTTTCATGGCAAGCCTTTCGACGACCCGGACGCGGCGATCGCGGAGCTCGGCGGTCTGCGCGACATCCGAATCGACGTCGCCAGACCGGATGCACGTCCGCACCGCAGGGAGACACCGGCCACCCTCGAGTTGCCTCGCTACGAGCTCGGCTCTGCA
Source organism: Gaiellaceae bacterium (assembly GCA_038910715.1). Taxonomy (GTDB): domain Bacteria; phylum Actinomycetota; class Thermoleophilia; order Gaiellales; family Gaiellaceae; genus GMQP-bins7. The sequence continues at coordinate 4,393 of JBCKBY010000045.1, read as the reverse complement.
GTCGCTACGCGCAGTGCATACGGCGACGCGCTCGCGGCGCTCGGCGCGGCGCGGCCGGATGTGGTCGTCCTCGACGGCGAGGTCTCGAACTCGACGTTCGCCGAGCGATTTGCGCAGGCCTACCCCGAGCGCTACTTCGAGATGTACATCGCCGAGCAGCAGATGGTCGCGGCAGCGGTCGGGCTCCAGGCTGTCGGCTGGAGACCGTTCGTCTCGACGTTCGCCGCGTTCCTCTCCCGCGCCCACGACTTCGTCCGCATGGCCGCGGTGAGCCGAGCGAGCTTCTCGCTCTGCGGCTCTCACGCAGGCGTGTCGATCGGTGAGGACGGCCCGTCGCAGATGGGGCTCGAGGACATCGCCGCCTTCCGCGCGATCCACGCAAGCACTGTCCTGCACCCGTGCGACGCGAACCAGACGGCCCACCTCGTCGCGGCGATGGCCGACACGAGCGGAATCTCGTACCTGCGCACCCTGCGCCCGGCCACGCCGGTCCTCTACGGTCCAGACGAGACGTTCGAGATCGGTGGGAGCCGCGTTCTTCGATCGTCGGACGACGACGAGGTTGCGCTCATCGGCGCCGGGATCACGGTGCACGAAGCGCTGAAAGCGGCAGACCTGCTGGCCGAGGAGGGAATCGCCGCGCGCGTCATCGATCTGTACTCGATCAAGCCCCTCGATTCGGAGACGTTGCTCGCGGCTGTCGAGGCAACGGGAGGCCGCCTCGTCACCGTCGAGGACCACTGGCCGGAGGGCGGCCTAGGCGACGCAGTCCTCGCCGCGGTCTCGGACACGGAGGAGCCTCCACGGGTCGTCAAGCTTGCCGTGCAAGGGATGCCGCGCTCGGGCAAACCCGAGGAGCTTCTCGCCGCAGCCGGCATCGACGCGGAGCACATCGCCACGGCGGCGCGGCGCCTCGTGGCCGCATCGACCGCCCGCCTCTCTCGTTAGCGGCCGGCAATGGCGGTGCTGATCGCATCCAGCCTCCGCAAGGAGTTCTCCGGCGACCCACTCTTCGACGCCGTGTCGTTCACGGTCGGGCGGCGCGACCGTCTTTCGCTCGCGGGGCCGAACGGTGCCGGCAAGACGACGCTCCTGCGCGCGATTGCAGGCGAGACCTCGCTGCAGGGAGGAAAGCTCGCGTTCGCGAAAGGAACACGAGTCGCGCTCCACGACCAGCGGCCGCCGCGCGAGCTCGGCCTAACGCTGCGGGAGTACGTCCTTTCAGGCGCACGCGACCTTCTCACCGTCGAGGAGGATCTGCGGCGGCTCGAGAGCGAGATGGCCGCAGGCGCCCACGACGACGCGACGCTTCGCCGCTACGCGGAGGCGCAGGCGCGCCTCGAGCACGCCGGCGGCTGGACCTGGCGAGATCGCATCGCACAAGCTGCGCGGGGGCTCGGGTTCCGCGACGAGGACTTCGACCGACAGCTCGCGACGTTCTCCGGCGGAGAGCTGACGCGCGCGTCGCTGGCGCGCGCGCTCTCGGTCGACCCGGACCTGCTCTTGCTCGACGAGCCCACGAACCACCTCGACGTCGAGAGCCTCGAGTGGCTCGAACGTGAGCTGGAGACTCTCGACGCAGCCGTCATCCTCGTCGCTCACGATCGCTGGTTTCTGGAGGCGGTCACGACTGCGGTGCTCGAGATGTCTCCGGGGGGAGCCCACTACTTCGCGGGGCCGTGGCACGAGTGGCGGCGGGAGAAGGTCGCGCGCGCCGCGGCGGCCGAAAAGACCGCCGACCGCGTATCGGACGACATCGCGCGCCTCGAGCGCTTCGTCGCTCGCTTCCGCTACAAGAAGTCGAAGGCGAAGCAGGCGCAGGCCAAGCTGACGCAGATCGACCGTCTCGAGAAGGAGCGGTCGGCCGCGCGGGAGGAGCTCGAAGCGCTGACTCGACGCCGCCGCACGCTCGGCTTCGACTTCCTCCAGCCTCCGCGAACGGGTCGGATCGTGCTCGAGGCCGACGACATCTCACTCTCAGCCGGCGACAAGCGGTTGCTCGCTGACGCGACGATGGTGATCGAGCGGGGGGAGAAGGTCGCTCTCGTCGGACCGAACGGAAGCGGTAAGACGACGCTCTTGGAAGCGATGCTCGGACGGGCCGCGTTTGACGCGGGCAGCGCCACGCTCGGCCACGGCGTCGTCCCTGGGTACTTCTCGCAGCACACGCAGGAGCTGCCCAAGCAAGGCTCGGTGCTCGATGCAACGGCGGCAACCACCGGCCTTCCCCGACCGCAGGCACAGACATTGCTCGGGCGGTTTCTCTTCTCCGGCTGGGAGATGCACGAGCGCGCTGTCACTGCGCTCTCGGGGGGCGAGCGGCGTCGACTTTCCCTCGCGTTGCTCGTCGCCTCGGGCGCGAACTTCCTCGTTCTCGACGAGCCGACCAACCACCTCGACCTCGAGAGCCGCGAAGCGCTCGAGGCGGCGCTCGAAGCGTTTCCCGGCACGGTGCTCATCGTCTCGCACGACCGCGCGCTCCTCGACGCCGTACCCGATCGCATCGTCGCGATCGAAGACCGGGCTCTTCGCTCGTACGACGGCGGCTGGGCCGATCTCACGCGCGAGCGAGCGGCTGGCGAGCCGACCGAGGAGCCAGTGAAAGAGAAGAAGCCTAGGCAGGCGCGCGTGCGTCCCGGGCGCACCTCACTGACGGAGCTCGAGCTCGTCGAGGCGGGCATCGCGGGCGTGGAGGCCCGCATCGCCGAGCTCGAAGGCAAGCTGGCGGGAGATTGGAGCGATATGGACCTCCTCACCGCCCATCGAGCCGCCCGCGACGAGCTGCACGCGCTTCTCGCCCGTTGGGAGGTGCTATTCGAGGACACCCAGCGCTTGTCCCCCTAACGCCGCCGTTCCAAGTAACAGACTGTCACTTGGCAGCATGGAATACGGACGGAATGTGACGAGGACAACGCGCGGCGGCGTACAGGGGGCATGCACGCGGTGACCCTCGACGCACCCCGTTCCGTTCAGACCACAGCGCCTTCGTTCGCCGCAGTGGCCGAAGAGCTCCTCGACGACGTGTACGGCTACCTGCTGTATCTGACCAAGAACTGGGCGGTCGCCGAGGATCTGACCAGCGAGACGTTCGAGGCGGCGTTCAAGAAGTGGCGCCGCTTCGACCCACACCGCGGAACACCCCGCGCCTGGTTGCTCGCGATAGCCCGCACCACGGCGCTCGACTGGTTCCGCGCGGACTCGAGAAGGAAGCGTCGCGAGGAGCGAGCCGATGCAGCGGAGCCTCGTCATGACAGCCAGGGCGCCTTCGGTGAGGGTCTGTCACCGGCGCTCGAGGAAGGACTCCGCGCACTGACAGCCGGTGAGCGCGAGGTCGTCGCGCTACGGGTCGTCCTCGACCTGGACGGTGAAGAGACTGCCCGCCTGCTCGGGATCACGCCCACCGCCGTCTCGACACGGCTGAGCCGGGCACTCGCAAAGCTCGAAGAGAGGATGAGAGACCATGACGTCGTCTGACTTGATCCACGAGCTCCGGGCTACGCGGCCCGCTGCTCCCACCGCGCTGAGGGCTCGGATCCGTGAGATCTCCACACTGGAGACCACGCGAGCACCCTGGAGCCGGTTTCGGTTCCCGGTACGGCGAGCGGCTCTGATCGCGATCCCCGCGACAGCCGTGCTCGCATTCGCGAGCGCCGGCGTGCTTGGGATCACGCGATCGGACGTATCGACCGACACGTATCGCCAGGAAGCGCTCGCCGACAAGGCGACCTCCGAAGCCGCGCCCTCGACCGGGCTCTCGGGGGGGCTGACGCCGGCCCAGGACTCCGCGATCGGACCCAATTCGGATCGCGCCCAGCGTGTCAGCGCGACGCTGACCGTCGAGGTCGCCGATTCGGACGCCGTCTCACGAGCGGCTCAGGATGCTCTCGACCTCACGCGCTCGCTCGGTGGTCACGTCGTAAACGCGTCGGTGGCTACGGGTGAGGAAGGTAGCGCGGCGCTGACCGTGCGCGTGCCCGTCGCGAAGGTTCAGGAGGCGATCGTCGGACTGTCCGCTCTCGGTCGAATCGTGTCCCAGCAGGTGACGATCGAGGATCTGCAGGCGAGCCTCGACCAGCTCGAGCAACGCGAGGCCAGCGTTCGGGGCCAGATCGCGCGGATCGTCGCCCGCCTCGAGTCCTGGTCGCTCGACGCTCAGACCGGGGCAGTGCTCCGGTCTCGACTGCAGACACTCCGCGCTGAGCTCCGGGGCCTCCGCGTCGGGATCGCGTCGACAAACGCCGAAGCGCGCATGTCCACGATCCAGCTGACCGTCGTCACGCCGGGAGCATTCGGCGCCGTCGCGCCTCCCGCCCGTCTCGATCGAACCATCGATGAGGCGCTCAACGTTCTCGCCTGGGAAGCCGTAATCGTGCTCGCCGTCCTGATCGTGATG
>JBCKBY010000044.1:0-16720 GCA_038910715.1 Gaiellaceae bacterium | reverse complement strand
CGAAGATCCCTGAAGGCGTCCGCTTCGCGGCCGCGGCGCTCCGCACTCACATTAGGCTTCTGGAACTCAGTCGTGGACGCCGGGGCGGTACCCGTAGCTCCCGACGAGGCGCGCCATCAAACCCGGGAAGAGTGTCTGGGCGATGGTGACGAAGCGGTAGGGGAACCAGGGAATGGTGATCTCCCGTTTCCCCTTCTCGACGGCCTTGACGATGGCGGTCGCGACATCCTCCGAGTCGATCACGAACCTGCGCATGAGCGAGCTCTTCAGGGTCGTGCGTGGCTTGAACCCTTCCGTCTCCACGAAACCGGGTAGAAGCGTGTGGACCTGGATCCCTTCGGCGCGAAGCGTTGCCGCGAGGGATCGTGAGAACGCGAGCTGGGCATGCTTGGCCGCCGCGTACGGCCCGGCTGGAGCAAACGCCACGGTCCCTGCGATCGAGACCACGTTGACGACATGGGCACGAGGAGCGGCGGCGCGAAGTCCCGGCAGGAACGCACGAGAACACCAGACGCCGCCCAGGTAATTCGTCTCGAGCACGCGCTCGACGGTCTCGGGCGAGGTCGAGACGAACGAACCTCGACCCGGTACTCCCGCGTTGTTGACGAGCAGCGATACGGTGCCGTGCCGCTCGAGAACGCGGGCGGCGACCTCGTCCACCTGCGCGCGATCGCGCACATCGCAGACCTCCCATTCGCCTCCGATCTCGGCCGCGAGCGCCTCGAGCCGGTCGCCCCGTCGCGCCAGCACGACGCAGAGCCAACCTCTCCGGGCGAGCTCGCGCGCGGTGGCCTCGCCGATTCCCGACGACGCCCCCGTTACGACCGCTACTCGGCCATCGCTCATCGCCGCGGCACCCTATCCGTTTAGGATCGCTGGATGGCCGGCAGGTTCGAAGGCAAGCAGGCGCTCGTTCTGGGGGTCGCCAACAAGCGCTCGATCGCATGGGCGATTGCGCAGCGCCTCGCCGAGGAGGGCGCACAGGTCGCGTTCACGTACCAGGGAGAGCGCATCGAGAAGAACGTGCGCGACCTGGCCGAGACCGTCTCGAGCCCGCTGGTCACGGAGTGCGACGTCCGCTCGGACGAGGACATCGCGCGCGTCTTCTCCGAGGTCGCCGATATCTTTGGCGGAGGGCTCGACATCCTCGTACATTCCGTCGCGTTTGCCGCAGCCGAGGATCTGGAGGGGCGGTTCATCGACACGCCGCGTGACCGGTTCTGGATGGCCGTTGACATCAGCGCGTACTCGCTCGTCGCCTGCTGCCGCGCCGCCGAGCCTCTGATGGAGGCTCGCAGCGGAGGTTCGATCGTGACGATGACGTACCTCGGCGGTGAGCGCGCCGTTCCGCACTACAACGTCATGGGCGTCGCCAAGTCGACCCTCGACTCCTCCGTTCGCTACCTCTCCTGGGACCTCGGGCTCAAGGGGATCAGAGTGAACGCGATCTCGGCAGGGCCGGTGCGCACGCTCGCGGCACGCTCGATCTCGGGCTTCACGACGATGGAGACGATGTTCGAGGAGCGTGCACCGCTTCATCGAGCCATCGAGGCGGATGACTGCGGCAACGCGGCTGCGTACCTCCTCTCGGACGACGCGAGCAACGTGACCGGCACGACGCTCTACGTCGACGCCGGGTACCACGCAATGGGCATGTAGCGCCTACGCCGAGCGTGCAGCGTCGATCACTGCGTCGATGTCGGTTAGCTCGCTGCCGAGCATCCAGGCCGCGACGATCGTCTCGCTGTCCTGGATGAGGAACGCCGACCGAGCGGGGACATCCACCATCCCGAGCGGCTCGAAGGCGACGCCGAAAGCTCGAGTCGCCTCGCCGTTCCAATCGGAGAGGAGCGGCACATCAACGCCGAGCACCTCCGCCCAGGCCCGATGGGACCAGGGGGAGTCGCGGGAGATTCCGAGGGGACGCACGCCGGCCTCGGCGAGATCTGCGCTCCTGTCCCGCAGGAGCACGAGCTCGCTCGTTCAGCCGGGCGACCAGTCCCAGACGTAGAAGCAAAGGAGCGCGTAGCCGGCCCCGAGCACCTGGCGCAGCGGCTGTGGCTCTTCGCGCGGCGCGGTCCAGACCTGGACGTCGGGCACCCGGTCGCCGGCTTCGAGCATCTACGCCGGAACCGGCGCGGGGAGTCGCTCGGTCGCCTCGGCGATCTCGCGGGCAACCTCGACGATGTCTCGATTCGCCGTGTGGATACGGAGTTGGCGATCTGCGCTGTTCCCGCGGGCGAGTATCTCGAGCACCCCTTCGAGCTCTCGCTCGGATCCGAGCTCGCGCGCATGCGGCCTGAGCTCGCCTACCGTGCGCCGAATGAGGCGCGAGACGGGGACGCGGTTCCGCTTCCCGCTCGCGAGGTCCATGACGGGCGCCTCGAGGCCGTAGCGGGCCGCGAGCCACTTGTTCTCGCTTGTCAGGATCCGGTGGTAGGAGGGGATCTCCTCGCCTGCCTCGTACTGCTCGCACAGTTGCTTGACGAGCGCCTGGCAGTACGCGGCGATCGCGACGGCGTCTTCGACGCGCGTGACCGCGTCGCAGATCCGGATCTCGATCGTGCCGAGGCGCGGGTGCAGGCGGATGTCCCACCAGATGTGCGTGTAGTCCGCGATACAGCCAGAGCGCTCGAGCTGGCCTACGACCTCGGCGTAGTCGGCGTAGTCGCGGAATCGCGGTGGAGGCCCCGAGCGCGGGAACGCCGAGAAGACCATCTGCCGGCTGGACGCCAACCCCGTCGGCTCCCCTCTCCAGAACGGCGAGCTCGCCGACAGGGCGAGTAGCGGCGCCAGGTGCGGGAGAAGGCCGTTGACGACCTTGACCGCCTTCTCGGGGTCGTCCACCGCCACGTGCACGTGCATCCCGAAGATGAGCTCGCGCCGCGCGACGTACTGGAGCTGGTCGATGAGGGCTCGATAGCGATCCTTGGCCGTGATGCGCTGGGCCTCGAAGAGGCTGAACGGATGCGTTCCGGCCGACCCGACGCGCGTGCCTCTCTCGTTCGCAATCTCCGTGACGTAGCCGCGAAGCTTCGTAAGCCAGCGCATGACGTCGCCGGCGTTGCGGCAGACCGGAGTGGCGATCTCGAGCACCGACTGCATGAGCTCAGCGTTGATGCGCGCCTCGAGCTCGTGCCCGGTGACCGCCTCGAGCATCGTCTCGATGTGCTGCACGAGGTCGAACGTCGTCTCGTCGAGAAGCTGGTACTCCTCCTCGACGCCGAGGGTGTAGGGATCGCCGTCGCCGAACTTGTGGTCGAGCACGCTCGCGCGCGGCTCGTTGACGTCTCCGGTGATCGAGGCTGGAATCGCCTGCTTGTCGCCGTTTTCGGTGCTCAAGAGACCACCGCCTCGACTTCGATCTCCACTTTCCACGCGGGGTCGAAGAGACCGGCGAGAACGGTCGTGTTTGCAGGCCTCACCTCGCCGAAGACCTTCGCGTGCGCGCGCGCGAAGCCGTCGAAGTCCGCGGCATCCGTGAGGTACACCCGCGTGCGCACGACGTGCTCCAGGCTCGACCCCGCCTTCTCGAGCGCGGTGCCAATGAGCTCGAGGCAGAGGAGAGTCTGATCGTAGATGCCCTCGGGCGGAGGCGAGCCGTCCGCCGGGTTCGCCGCTGTTCCGGAGACGTGTACTCGGTCGCCGGCGACGACCGCGCGCGAGTAGCCGACTATCGGTTCGTACGCTCCCGTCCCAGAGATGAGGCGTCGCTCCATCGCCGCACTAGTATCGCGCGACGTGCAGGCGCTTCGCCAGATCGACGACTGGCCTGTTGCGTTCGCCGCGGCGGGGTTCATCGATCCGGGTGGCAACGTGACAACGCGCGGCGACCGCGCTCGCGCCGTGCATTTGGCCTCGGTTTCGAAACCTGTGGTCGCCTTCGCTGTGCTCGTGGCCGCCGAAGAGGGCGTCGTCGACCTCGACGAGCCGGCTGGCCCAGCGGGCTCGACAGTACGCCATCTTCTCGCGCACACGTCTGGACTGCCGTTCGAAGGGACGACCCCGATTGCGCAGCCGGGCCGTCGCCGGATCTACTCGAACGAGGCGTTCCGAGTCCTCGCCGACCATCTCGCAGCTCGCGCCGAGATGCCGTTCGTCGACTACGTCAACGCCGCCGTCTCTGCTCCCCTCGGCGTTGGCATCGACCCGCACGGCGATCCCGGCTCGGGCATGCACGCATCTCTCGACGACGTGCTTGCGATCGGGCGCGAGTTCCTGCGGCCAACGCTCCTCGCTCCCGAGACGCTGGACGAGATGACGAGCGTTCAGTTTCCAGGGCTCATGGGCGTCCTCCCGGATCACGGCCGCTTCGATCCTCTGGACTGGGGCCTCGGCGTGCAGCTCAACACGGCGACGCCGACGTGGAGGGGCGCACGGGCGTCACCGCGAGCTTTCGGTCATTTCGGCGGCTCGGGGACGTTCCTCTGGGTCGATCCCGACGTCGGCGTCGGCTGTGCGGTGCTGACAACGCGCGAGTTTGGCGAGTGGGCGAAGGAGGCGTGGCCGCGTCTCTCGGACGCCGTGTTCGAAGAGCTCGATCTGAGGTCTGGCTGAAGCCAGACCTCAGCCTGCGTTTCCCGGGTCTGGCTTCAGCCAGACCCGGGCTCACCATCGTCGGCGAACAGAGGCCGCACAAGCTCGTCGAAGGTGGCCGTGTCGCAACTCGCGATCAGGCAGGGAGTCATCGCGGTGACGGTTGCAGTGCGCGAGACGCGCATCGCGAGCGCGACCTCGCCGAAGAACTCGCCGGCGCGCAGGATGTGGCGGTCGCCGATGGACGTCTGCGACACGCCGGCGATTCCCGACAGCAGCACGTAGAAACGATCGCCGGGCTCGCCCTCACGGATGACCACCGTGCCCGCAGCCACCTCCTCGCGCTGCATTCGATCCGCGAGCTTCGTGAGCGTCTCCCCGGGTAGCTCGGCGAAGAGCCCGACACGCGCGAGCTCCGTCACCGACGCGGGTACGTGCCTGGGAGACACGACCGTACGGTACCCGCGTGGTCGCCGCGGCTGCGAAGCGGTCGCGCTTCAGGGACTCTCGCGCATAGTCGGAGCGCGAAAGCACCGAAGGGCCAGCGAACTGGCCCTTCGGCAGGGGAGGGGGAGGGGGAAGCCTCGAACAAAACTTCCTGGAAGAAGCTTCCTATCAGGTTACGCGCTCCGACGGAAGGGTCCGGGCGCGATTAGGCGGCGAGACCCAGCGAGCGCTCGAGAGATGACTTCGGCTGCGCACCCACGGCCGCGGCGGCAGGCTCGCCTTCCTTGAACAGGATCATCGTCGGAATCGACATGACTCCGTACTTGATCGAGAGGCCCTGCTCTTCGTCGATGTTGACCTTGACGAGCTTGATCTCGTCCCCCCGCTCCTCGGCGATCTTCTCGAGCACGGGTGCTACGGCGTGGCACGGGCCGCACCACTCGGCCCAGAAGTCCACGATCACCGGGGTCTCGCTCTTCAGCACTTCCTGCTCGAAGGTCGCTTCTGTCACGTTGATTGCCATCTTGAGTGTTTCGATCCTTTCTGCCTGGTATTAGGAATGCTTAGAGGTGAACGCCGGGAGCGCCGAAACCCTTCCCTAGACTGATCGGTCGTGGCGCAGATCTTCACACCGCTTCCGGACAAGCCGGACCATAACGCGCTCGAGCTGGAGATCCTCGAGATCTGGGAGCGCGAGGGGACGTTCGACACCGTTCGCGAGAGGAACCGCGGTGGCCCGAGGTTCAGTTTTATCGACGGTCCGATCACGGCGAACAACCCGATGGGAGTCCACCACGCGTGGGGGCGCACACTCAAAGATGTCTTCCAGCGCTACAAGGCGTTACGGGGATTCGACCAGCGCTACCAGAACGGGTTCGACTGTCAGGGCCTCTGGGTCGAGGTCGAGGTCGAGAAGTCGCTCGGGCTCAACTCGAAGCGGGAGATCGAGGAGTACGGCCTTGCCGAATTCGCGGCGCGCTGCAAGGAGCGCGTCGCCCACTTCTCCGAGGTCATCACGGAGCGGTCGAAGCGTCTCGGCATGTGGATGGACTGGGACAACGACTACTACACGTTCTCAGATACCAACATCGAGTACATCTGGCGCTTCCTGGCGGAAGTGCATCGGCGCGGCTGGCTCTACCAGGGGCACCGCTCGACGGTCTGGTGCCCACGGTGCGGGACGTCCATCTCTCAGCACGAGGTGTTCTCCGGCGAGTACAAGGAGCTCGAGCATCCGTCGCTCTTCGTCCGCTTCCCGCTCGTTGGGCGCGACGGCGAGGCGCTCGTCGTCTGGACGACGACGCCGTGGACGCTACCCGCGAACGTCGCCGCGGCGGTGAATCCTTTCGCCGAGTACGTATTGCGTGAAGACGGGACCTGGGTGGCGCGGGCACTTGATCCCGAGGCACCAGTTCTGCGTGAAGCCCTCGGTGCTGAACTGGTCGGCCTCGAGTACGAGGGGCCGTTCGATCATCTGCCGCCGCAGGACGGAGTCGTGCACCGTGTCATCCCCTGGAGCGACGTCTCCCTGGTCGAAGGAACCGGGATCGTCCACATCGCCCCGGGCGCCGGCGCTGAGGACTTCGAGCTGTCACGGATTCACGAGCTTCCGGTGCTGGCGCCGCTCGACGAGGCCGGCCGCATGCTGCCGGGGTTCGGGTTCGACGGCCTGTCCACCGACGACGTCGCACAGCCCGTGATCGACGAGCTCGAGCGACGCGGGCTCCTGCTCGAGGCTGGACGGATCGTCCACCGCTACCCGACGTGCTGGCGCTGCGGCACGCCGCTCGTCTTCCGGGTCGTCGACGACTGGTTCATCGCGGCCGATGAGATCCGCCAGCCCATGCTCGACGCCAACGCCACCGTTGAGTGGACGCCCGACTTCTACTCGAAGCGGATGGACGACTGGCTTCGCAACATGGGGGACTGGAACATCTCGCGGAAGCGGTACTTCGGGCTGCCGCTGCCCTTCTACCCCTGTACGTGCGGGCATGTGAACGTCATCGGCTCACGTACCGAGCTCGAGGAGCGGGCTGTGAGTGGCCTCGAGCAACTCCAGGAGCTCCACCGGCCCTGGATCGACGAGGTCGTCATCCGGTGCGAGGCGTGCGAGGAGGAGGTGCGCCGAATCCCCGAGGTGGGCGACGCCTGGCTCGACGCAGGCATCGTCCCCCTGTCCACCCTCGGCTGGCAGAGCCCGGAGTTCGTCCCGGCAGGGAACGGTAACGGAGCCGCGACCGGTCTCACGGGCGCCGACCTCCCTGACCATGCGTACTGGGAGCAATGGTTCCCCGCGGACTGGATCTCCGAGATGCGGGAGCAGATCCGGCTCTGGTTCTACTCGATCTCGTTCATGTCGGTCACGCTCGTCGGCCGCTTGCCATACCGCCGTGTCCTGACGTACGAGAAGCTCCTCGACGAGACAGGCCGCGAGATGCACCGCTCTTGGGGCAACGCGATCGAGGTCAACGAGGCGCTGGAGCAGATGGGAGCGGACGTCATGCGCTGGCAGTACTGCTCGCAACCTCCGAGCCAAAACCTCCTCTTCGGCTACGGGCCGGCACACGAGATCAAGCGGAAGCTCCTCACGCTCTGGAACTCGTGCAAGTTCCTCGTCGACTACGCCAACATCGAGGGCTGGGAGCCCCTGTGGGACGACCTTGCGCAGGGGCCGAGTGGAGAGCTCGAGCCGCTCGACCGCTGGCTAGTCGCCCGCACGAACGCGTTGGTGGTCGAAGCGACTGCGGCATACGAGACCTGGCTCACCGTGGAGGTCGTGCGGGCATACGAGGCGTTCGTCGACGACGTCTCGAACTGGTACATCCGCCGCTCGCGGCGGCGGTTCTGGGACGGCGAAGAGATCGCACTGCGAACCCTCTGGTATGCCCTCGTTCAAGGGTTGCGCGTCGTGGCACCCCTTATGCCTTTCCTCACCGACCATCTCTGGCGGAGCTTGACCGGGCCGTGCACGGGCGCTCCCGAGTCGGTTCATCTTTCGGGCTGGCCCGAGGTCCCCGAGCCGGACGCGGCCCTTCTCGCGGAGATCGGCGAGCTGCGCCGCGTCGTCGAGCTCGGCCGCCAGGCGCGTTCGAGCGCCGGTGTGAAGCTGCGGCAGCCCCTTCGCGCGCTCGTCGTCGAGGGCGCGGCAGGCGCAGAGAGCCATGCAGACGAGATCGCCGAGGAACTGCGCGTCGGCGAGGTCACGTTCGGCGAGGTCGCCGCGAGTGAGCTGCGCGTCAAGCCGAACCTTCCCGTGCTCGGGCCGAAGCTCGGTCGAGAGCTCGGGGTTGTTCGGACGGCGCTCGAGGCAGGAGATTTCGAGGAACTGCCCGACGGCGGCTTCCGGGCGGCGGGCCACGAGCTCGCGTCCGGCGAGGTCATCGTGGAACGACACGGCAAGGCGGGATGGGCGGTGGCTGCATCCGACGGCGTGACCGTGGCTCTCGATCTGCATCTCGACGAAGGTCTCTTGGTGCTCGGCCGGGTCTACGACCTGATCCACACCGTGAACACCATGCGGAAGGAGGCCGGGCTCGAGCTGACCGACCGGATCCGGCTCACGATCCCCGAAACGGACGCAGACCTCCTCGAGCACTCGGACTGGATCGCGCGCGAGACGCTTGCCGTTTCGGTTGACGCATCCGGCAGCGAGCTCGGGCTCGAGAAGGCTTAGCTCTTCGCGGCGAGCTCGAGCTCGCGGCGGAGCTCGACGGGCAGGCGGAACGTCACGTCCTCCTCCACGAGCCGGTACGGCTCGATCTTCGTCACGCCTCGAGCTCGGAACCAGTCGCAGACGCGAGTGACCAGCTTCTCCGGTGCCGACGCACCCGATGTGATCCCGACCGTCGACGCGCCCTCGATCCACGCCTCGTCGATCTCGGTCTCGTCGTCGATCAAGTACGCGTTCGTTCCCGCGGCGCGTGCCGTCTCGACGAGCCGGTTTGAGTTCGACGAATTGCGCGAGCCGATGACCAGAAGCAAGTCGATCTCGGGAAGCATCTCCTTGACCGCCCACTGGCGGTTGGAGGTTGCGTAACAGATGTCCTCCTTGCGCGGCGCGCGAATGTCCGGAAATCGCCGTCGCAGCGTCGTGATGATCTCGCCGGTCTCGTCGACCGAGAGAGTCGTCTGGGTCACGTACGCGAGCTTCGCGTCCGCGGGGAGATCGAGCGCCTCGGCCTCCTTCACGGTCTGCACGAGCACTGTGGACTCGGGCGCCTCACCCATCGTTCCCACGACCTCCTCATGCCCCTCGTGGCCGATGAGCACGACCGTGTATCCCTCGTCCGCGTAGCGGCGCGCCTGGACGTGCACCTTGGTCACGAGGGGACAGACCGCGTCTATGACGTTGTGCCCGAGGCGAGCCGAGTTCACGAACACCGCCGGCGCGACTCCGTGGGCCGAGTAGACCACGGTTGCGCCCTCGGGCACCTCGGTCTCCTCGTCGACGAAGATCGCCCCGCGCGCCTCGAGATCGCGAACGACGTGGATGTTGTGCACGATCTGCTTGCGGACGTAGACGGGGGCGCCGTAGTGTGCGAGCGCGAGCTCGACGGTCTCCACGGCGCGCTCGACGCCCGCGCAGTAGCCGCGAGGGGACGCCAGGAGAACGCGTTCGACCATGCGAGACAGGGTACTCAGCGCGCCGACTGCGCGAGGAAGATGCCCGCGAGCACGACGGCCCCCCCGACGAGCTGGGTCGCTCCGAACGTCTCCCCGAGCCAGACCCAGGCGACCACTGTCGCGATGACCGGCTCCAAGGTGGCGACGATCGACGCGCGGGTCGCGCTGATATGACGCAGTCCTCCCGTGAGCAAGGAGAACGTGACCATCGTGCCGATGACGATGATGAAAGCAACGAGCTGCCAGACCGGCGCGGAGTGCTCGGAGAGGTTCCCCTGGAGCGAGACGGTCTCGCCGAGCACGTCCCAGGGGAACTTCCACAGCGGCTGGACGACGGCCCACAGCGCTGCCGCGAAGAGAAAGCCGTAGAACGACAGCGACACGGGATCGCGGTGGCGGCGCTCCCGCTCTGCCATCAGAAGGTACGCCGTGAGCCCGAAGGCGCCTCCGAGGGCGGCCGTCACGCCCACGGTGCTGAATGACACGCCGGCCCAGACCTCGACGACGATTGCGAGCCCGGCGATGCAGAGGATCACGGCCACCCAGATCCGCCGCCGGATTCGCTCCTTGTAGACGAAGCGCGCAAAGAGCGCGACGAAGAGAGGCGCGGTGAACTCGATCAGGAGTGCGACGCCGACCGGCAGGTTGTGGATGGCGACGAAGTACAGCCACTGGACGAGCGCCACACCGACGATGCCGAAGGCGCCGAGGAAAAGCAGCTCCCGTCGGCCCACCCGCAAGCGGGAGCGGGCGAAGACGACGAGAAACGCGAGCAGGCCGAGCGCCGCGAAGGTCGCGCGGATCTGAGCGAGCTCGAGCGACGAAAGCCCGGAGTCGAGAACGACCTTCGAGACGCTGCCGTTGACCGCGAAGAGCGTGGCGGCGGTCGCCACCATCGCGTAGCCGAGCCTCGTCTTGTCGTCGGGGAGTCCCTCCGGGAGCAGCGTCGGGGCGTCGACCATAGGCCGGCAGGCTATCCGCCTAGACTGTCCGGACTCGGGGCGTAGCTCAGCCTGGTAGAGCGCCCGCTTTGGGAGCGGGAGGCCGACAGTTCAAGTCTGTCCGCCCCGACTAGTGAGATCCGCGCTGTTCGCAACGGCCGTCGCGCTCGTTATCGCCCTCGTCGCGCTGGCACCCGAGGAAGGTGCCTCAGGCCCAAGTAACAGACTGTTGCAAGGCAAGAAGATCTTTCGAGGATCGATCGGGCGGATCGACGCCGCCCAGGCAAAGCGAATGGCAGGCGTCTCGTGGCGGGCCGGCTGTCCCGTGGCGCTCCGGGATCTCCGCCTACTCACCACCACCCACTGGGGTTTCGACGGACGCATGCATATCGGCCGGCTCATCGTTCACGAGGACGTCGCGCGCGACGTACTCGGCGTGTTTCGTCGCCTGTACGCCTCGCGCTTCCCGATCCGCCGGATGGTTCCGATCGACTCGTACGGCGCAAACGACTTCCGCTCGATTGAGGCCGACAACACCTCGGCGTTCAACTGCCGCTACGTCGAGGGTACGAGCCGTTGGTCGGAGCACGCTTTCGGCCGCGCGATCGATGTCAACCCGATCGAGAACCCGTACGTCTCAGGTGGGCGCACGTCGCACAGCGCGAGCGCGCCGTACGTTGACCGCTCACGACGCCGTCCCGGCATGGCCTACGAAGGCGGCACGCTGGTCCGCGCGCTCGACGCGATCGACTGGGGCTGGGGTGGCCGTTGGACGGCGGTCAAGGACTACCAGCACTTCTCGGCCAGCGGCCGGTAGCCGAAGACGCGCTGCAGCATGCCCACTTCTACCGATGCGCGAGGCTCGCTCGTGAGCGACGCTCGAGATGCCACAGGAGGTGGTCGGTGTCCGTTATTCCGAGTTTCACGCGGTCATCCGGCCCCCGGCGTTTCCTTGTGCTTCCCCATGCTCGCCTCGGGTGGTGGGCCGTCGGGCTCGCCGCCGGTGTCGTCGTGTTGCTGGTCGTTCTCGGCTCACTTGCGGGGGTCGGCATCACGGAATCGGGGTGGGGCGCAAGGCTCGCACTCGGGCTCTCGGGCGCGACTGGTGTCGCGACCGCGATCTCGGCCGGCGTCATTGCCGTGATCGCCATCGTCAAGGGCGAGCGATCGCTTCTGCTGCTCGTTCCGCTCCTCTTCGGGGCGTTCTAGGTGATGTTCGTTCTCGGTGAATTCCTCTCGCCCCACTAATCCTTGCGCAAGACCGGATCTGCTCGCGCAGACTCCGGTCGCGCGTAAATCCCTGAAGGAGCGGCCGCTTCGCGACCGCTGCGTTCGCCATTCGCATCCGCCTCTAGCAAGACAGTGAGGGGCGGCCGGATAGCCGCCCCTCACTCGAATCGACGTTGCGCACGTGCTACGCGGTCGCAGGCTCGCGGCGAGCCAGGAGGTACGTCCAGATCGCAGCGCCGAGGATCCCGCCGGCGAACGGGCCGACGATGTAGATCCATACGTCGCCCCATTCCTGGTTGAAGAGCACGGGGTCGAGCGAGCGCGCGGGATTGAAGGATCCGCCCGATGCCGGGCCGATGGTTGTCGCCGCAGTGAAGATGACCAGCCCGATGAGCAACGGTGCCATGACGCCCTTCCAGGGCGCGCGATCGTCGGTCGCGACCGTCAGGATGACCATGACCAGAATTGCCGTCCCGATGATCTCGAGCACGAGGGCGGCCCAGTTATCGATTCCGCTGCCCGGCTGCGTATGCAGGGCGTCGGTGACGTCGCTCGAGTAGACGATCGCCATGACGAGCACTGCTCCGAACCCACCGACGAGCTGGGCGATCCAGTAGGGGACGACGTCGCGCGTGGGGAAGCGGCCGGCGATCGCGAGCCCGGCGCTCACGGCGGGGTTGTAGTGGCCGCCCGAGATGTGCCCGAACGCTGCGATCGCAAGGGCGAGGCCGAAGCCGAAGCCGACCGCAACTCCGATCGGCGTGATCGCCTCAGCGCCGATGTCGACGAGGACGGCGATCCCGCTGAAGCCGAGGAAGAAGAAGACAAACGTTCCGAGCGCTTCGGCACCGAGGCGTACGCCCAGGGGATGATCCATCAGTTGACCTCCGAATACGGGATTGCCGCTCGATTCGGCGCGAGGCCGGAGACTCCTGGCGGACGGAAGACGGAGTCAGTGCGTGATCGGGACGTGCGCGCGCGCGAGCCGCTCGATGAGCTCTGCGGCTCGCTCCGTCCCCGGAGACGACTGCACGCGGTCTGCGATCGATGCCATGCGCTCGCGGAGCGCCACGTCATTCAGCAACCGGTCGAGAGCGACGAGCAGATCGGCCTCTTCGAACTCGTAGGTCGGCAGCCGGATCCCGAAACCGGTCTCGTCGACCCGCTGTGCGTTGTCGTACTGATCCCAGAACAGCGGGAGCGCGACCATCGGCTTCCCGAAGTGGAAGCACTCGGTCGTCGTGTTGTTCCCAGCGTGGGTGATGACGACATCGGCAAGCGGGAGCAGCACAGGCTGCGGAAGGAACTCCTCGCCCCACATGTTCTCCGCGAGCTCGAACTCGGCGTGCTGTGGCCCCTTGGAGACCACGACTCGATGCCGGGAACGCGAGAGCACGTCCACCAGGCGCTTCATGAGGTCGACGTCGGCCGAGCCGAGACTGCCCAGTGAGAGGTACACGAGCGCGCCGTCTCCGGAGGCGATGTGCGACGGAAGCTCGGTCGTGTCGTTCGACCGTCGAACGCAGGTCTCGAGCCGATGCCAGGTGGGTGCCAAGGGCCGTGCGCGTTGGTAATCGAGCTCGGCCGGATACACGTACAGGTTGAGCCAATCGGATTCATGAATGAACTCGGCGGCCTGAAGCAGCGGAGCCCCGCGCTCCGAGCAAAACTCCGAGAACTCGGCGTGGAGCCCGGCGATCGCGTGCCCGTAGGCCGCTCGGAACTCGCCCCAGCCGGTCGTGTCGTCGGCCGGGTACCCGGAAAAAACGGGCGCGATCGACTCGTCCTTTAGCTCGAGCGGGTTGCACGAGACGATCCGAGCCCAGGGTCGCCCGGAATGGTGAATCGCCGGAAAGCAGACGACGTTGTCCTCGACGATCGCGTCGGGATGAACCTCGTCGAAGATCTCGCGCAGCCGATCGTCGACGTAGCGCGCACCATCGCAGAGCGCGCGCCAGGTCGGCTCGATGAACTCGGAGAGCTGGTCGATGGTCGGCTTCCGGAACACCGGCGCGGTCTCGCGGATGAAGTCCTTCCAGAACTGGCCCGGCTCCTCCTCGACCTCCGGCGCCGGGCCCAACCGCATCAGCCGCTCTTCGAACCCCTGCGCCTCGAGATTCCCCGCGAACGACTCCTCGATGACAAATACGACGCGATCGCCGCGCTCGCGCAGCACCTGGCCGATCCCGACGCAGTTGTTCGTCGGGCCGTAGGCGCCCTCGGGAAAGAAGACGATGGTGGAGTTCTCGCTCGCCATCAGCGTGAGTCGGCGAAGCTATGGAACTCGGAGATGGCTGTCAAGCGCGAGAAGAGAACAGAGCACGACACGTTGCCCGACGTCGCGGCGCTGAACGGCGCGCGTTGGTTCGCGGGAAAGGGACGCACCGTCGCCGGAATCGAGCGCGTTGGTGAGGTGGTGCTCGAGGGTGCAGCAGGCGCTTCGATCACGCTGATCGACGTCGTGTACGACGAGGGAGAGAGCGAGAGGTACGCGCTTGCCTTGCGCGACGGCCGTGAGTGCGACGGAGACGATCCCGTCTGGGCTGCGCTTGCAGGTCGTGGAGGGGCCGACGCAGCCTCGGGAAAGTCGCGATTCCTCGCCGAGGACATCTCCAACACCGTTGTCCTGCTCGAGGATCGTCTGGTGTTGAAGCTCTTTCGCCGGCTGGAGCGAGGGCCACATCCGGAAGCAGATCTTCTTGGAGCGCTCGCCGGATCTTCCAAGGTGCCAGCGCTCTTGGGAGTCGTCGAGCACGACGACATCACGGTTGCCCTCGTCGAGGAGTACGTCGTCGGTACTCCCTTGGGCTGGGAGGGGGTGATCGAGCGCCTCGCCATGGGCGACGAAGCGCTCGACGATGTGGGCGACCTCGGGGGGCTCGCCGCCGCACTGCACGTTGAGCTCGAGGCCAGTCTCGGCATCCGTGCCGGCGACGGAACCGATGTCGAAGCAGAGCGAGCCGTCGCGGTTGCCGCAGCCGTTGATGCCGGCCCGTCGCCAGCGATCGACGCGCGCCTGGCGAAGCTCGATCTCCTGGTCGGGGCTCCAGTGCAGCGCGTCCACGGCGATCTTCATGTGGGGCAGGTCCTGCGTACGAAAAGGGGGCTCGTGGCCATCGACTTCGAAGGCGATCCGAGTCTGCCTCTCGCCGAACGCTCGCGTGAGCGCTGCGCGCTGGTCGATCTCGCGTCGCTGCTGCTCTCGTTGGACCACGCAGGATGTGCAGCGGCGCGACGGGCGCCGTCATTCGACTGGCGCGCGTGGTCGCGCCGAGCCAGGACGGCGTGTGTGGCGGCATACGAACAGGAAGCGGGCTCGGTCGACCCTGAGCTCCTGCGCGCACTCGAGGTCGCGAAAGAGCTCCGAGAGCTCGACTACGCCACGCGCTGGCTTCCCGAGTGGCTGTACGCACCGACAGCGGTTCTTCCCACCCTGCTCGAGGACGGCGCGTGAATCCCGCCGGCTTCCTCCGCGACATTCTCGTCGCGCCTGAGCGTCTGGAGGCTCTCCTCGATGCATACGAGGGTTCGAGCTCGCCGCTCTCGGCGTTGACGGAGCGGGCTTCCCGCTCCCGCCACGTGGTCTTCATCGGGATGGGGAGCTCTCGCTTTGCTGCGGTGGCCGCCGCGACGCTCCTGCGCTCGCGTGGGGTCGACGCCTTCGCCGAGCTCGCCTCGACGGGGAGCCCGTCACCGCCCTCGCCTGAGACGCTCGCTGTGGGGATCTCGGCCTCGGGCAAGACAGCGGAGACGGTTGAAGCGCTGGAGGCACATCGCGGAGCGAGCGAATGCATCGCGATCACGAACGACCCGCGGAGCGAGCTCGCTGCCTCCGCGGACGCCGTGCTCCCACTCTTCGCCGGTGAAGAGGAGGGCGGGGTCGCGTGCCTCACGTATCAGGCAACCGTTGCCGTGCTCCTGCTTCTCGCCGGCCGACTCCTTGGCGGCGATCGCCAAGCTTCCGATCTTCGCCCTGCCGTTGAGGCCGGAGCGCAGCTTCGGGTAGGACGAGGGGCGTGGCTCGACGAGGCTGTCGAGCTCCTCGACGGCGCGCGGACGATCGCGACGATCGCTCCCGCCGAGCGGCTCTCGTCGGCGCTGCAGTCCGCCCTCATGCTCCGTGAGGGGCCACGCCTCGCAGCCGACGCGACCGAAACCGGTGACTGGCTGCACGTCGACGTCTACCTGAGCAAGCGTCCTGGTTACTGCGCGCTGCTCTTCCCCGGCTCGCGGTTCGATGCAGGCGTGCTCGAATGGGCGGCGAAGCGTTCCTTTCCAGTGATCGCGGTCGGTGCGTCAGTGCCCGGGGCAGCGATCGGCATCTTGTATCCGAAAGCCGACGATCCGAACGTCAGACTCCTGGTCGAGACCGGGGTGGCGGAGCTCGTCGCTGCGGAGCTCTGGCTGCGCCGGATTGACGCGGGCGACTCCGCGCTCGTCGATCCGTAGACGGTCCGATCACCCAAGCCACTCGAGACGCTCGAACCCGCCGTACTCCTGGATCGAGCCGTAGATGCTCTGGACGATGCGGGTGGAGTGAACGCAGAGACGAACCGTTCCGTACGGCAGCCTGTTGCGCCGCTTCTTCTGGCTGTACTTCGAGTAGACGTTCACGGTTGACTTTCGCAGGCACGAGGCAGGCAGCCCGAGCGTGTCGAGCCAGAACTGCTCGATCTCACGCTGGCGTTCGACGTGGTCGGCGAACAGATTGCAGGTGAGCGTGAATGCCTCATCTGGTACCGCGTAGTACGAGCGCATGAAGCGCACGAAAAACTCGACAAGTGCGGGGTCGGAGTTGGTCAACTGGGCCGCATTTCGTGACCTCGACCCCTCAGCCCAGTACAACATGCAACCCGCCGCGTGGAGTGCCTCATCTCGCCTCGCAGTTACGCGCCCTTCCTCCTGGTACGCGCTCCGTCGTGCCCGTCCTCGCTCGGCATTTC
>JBCKBY010000043.1:0-16743 GCA_038910715.1 Gaiellaceae bacterium | reverse complement strand
TGATGTCCGTCAGCGCCTCGAATCCGTGGGCGTGATGGCCCGGAATGTAGACGGCCACGCGATTCTCCTCGCCGATGTCCTCGGTGAACGTCTCTCCCGTCGCGCGGTCGAGCACCACAACGCGCGCAGTGCCACTGAGACACGCGAAGAGGTCGTCCTGGCCCTGTTCGTGATAGTGCAACCCGCGAACGACTCCGGCGCGGGAGAACGAGACGTTCGTCTGTGCCATTCGCTTTGGGAGTGCGCTGTCGCGCCGGAGCTCCAGAAACCAGCCGCGGTCGTCCTCGTGCACACGCAGTGGGATCCGCGTCAGTCCGTCGATCACGCCGAATCTCGTTTGTTCGCGCCTGTCTCGTCGATCCGGCGCCCAATGTCCGCGAGGTGCTTCCAGTGCTTTCCGGCGTCCTCCCACCAGCCCGCGACCTCGGAGACGTCGAGCCTGCCGGCCAATGCGTAGTGACGGTTCACGTCGGTGATCTCTAGCTCGCCTCGGGTCGAGGGCGCCAGCTGCTCGATGACGTCGAAGACATCTGGCGGATAGCAATAGAGACCCACGACGGCATGTGCTGAAGGAGGCTCGTCGAAGCGCGTATCGACTACGCCCGCCTTCTCGACAATGTCCGCGACGCCGCCTTGCTCGTCGTAGACGACGACGCCGAAGTTCTCGGGATCGTCAACTTCCTTGACAAAGATCCGGGCACGCTTCGGATTTTCGGCCCAGTCGTGCAGCGCGCCTGACTGCGCGAACTCGAAGATATTGTCGCCCAGCACGACCACGAGCGGCGCGCCGGCCGCGAAGTCTCTCGCCATGCCGACCACCTGGGCGATGCCGCCTGGCTCGGTCTGCACCTTGTACGTGAGATCGAGCTCGAGGATCGGGTCCCCGCCACCGCGTGGCGCGAGCCGACCGTCGCCGAGCAGGTCGATCATCTGGCCTGCGTGGCCCTTCCCCGTCACAAGCAGAACGTCACGTATTCCTGCGAGCTGCAAGAGCTGGAGCGGGTAATAGATCATCGGCCAGCTCCCCACCGGAAGCAGGTGCTTGTTCGCGACCCGCGTCAGCTCGCCGAGGCGAGTTGCCTCGCCGCCGGCACAGATCAAGCCCTTCGGAACCACGCGGAGATGCTAGGTGACTCGCTCGCCCGCCGCTCGTCTACGACGACCCGGGCCTCGTTCGATCTCGCATTCGCCAGGCTTTGCGGGCAGCCGACTTGCGTCGTCGAACGTCCGGGGCGGAACGAACCGCCGCGAACCAGACGTAGAGCGTGCTGGCAAACAACGCTGCGATCGAGCCGAGCAAGCGCTTCGGATGGAGAGCAAGAAACAGGACCCCCCGCACCTGGGCGATCGTAGCCGACATACTTCAGGTCGAGTCGAAGAAAGGTGGTACCCGAATGGGAAAGACCAAGCAGAGGCCGGCGCTGACCACTGACGCGCTGCGGCCCTACGTTCAACGCGCGATGACGGACCCGGATCTTCGCGACGATCTTCTCGCAGCCTTTGTCGCCGCACGCGGCTTGTATGGGCAGATGGCGAAGGGACGCGGTGTCAAGGGCAAGGCAGAGAAGGTCTCGGAGAAGGACTTCCAGAAGCAGCTCCAGCGCCTCGTCACCGAGCTCACGGACGCCTCGAACCGCATCCAGGGCAAGGCGAAGCGCAAGAGCCGCAAGGCGCGCAACCGCGTGATCCTGCTCACCGGCGTGACACTCGGCGTCCTCTACAACCCGTGGACGGGCGATTCGACGCGTGAGTGGATCATGGAGCGCGTCGCCGGGGGCGACGGCGAAGGGCTGGACGAGCTCGAAGCCGAGCTCGATCTCGCCGCCGAGGCTACGGCCGGCAACGGCGCCGAGCCTGCTGCCTAACCCGGTGGGTTGAGAGCCCGCTCGAGCGCACCGGGCACGAGCCCGCTCGTCGGACCGATGTCATCGGCTTCGAGGAGAACCGCCCCTGGGGGTGGGAGCGTTGCGCTACCCGGCCCCGAGGGTATGTAGATCCGTCCGGCTGCAAAGGAGACGTCGTCTGCTCGCCGCCAGGCGAGCAGGATCGGATAGGGCGCCACGACTCCGTCGTAGCCCAATCCCGCCATTGCAGCCGGATGGATCTCGAAATGGAGGTGCGGCGAACCGCCGTCGGCGTCGCCCGTGTCCCCCACAAAGCCGACCACGTCGCCCGCCTCGACGCGTCTTCCTTCGACGGCGAGTGGTGAGTACGCGGAAAGGTGTGCGTAGTAGAACTCGTTGCCGGCGGTGTCGCGCAGCCAGAGCCGATAGCCGCCGAGCTTGTTGAACCCGATCGTGTGCAGCGTGCCCTCCGCGACGGCCAGCAGTGGCGTGCCGGCGGGCGCGAAAATGTCCTCACCATGGTGCCAGCCGCCCGGAACGTTTGGCCTCGGCCCGCCGAAGCTGTCCCCGAACGAGGCGGTTCCATACACCGGAAATACATAGCCGCCACCCGTGAACCGCGCGGAGATCTCCGGCGCGACGAGCACCGGCCCGCCGGGAACATCACCGCCGACATCGGGCTCCGGCGCCGTCGGTCGCGTCGGCCGAACCACCGGCGGACGAGGGTTCGTAGGGCTCGAAGGCGGCGCCGCGGACAGCTCGGCGACCGCGGTGGCTTGCACGCTTCCGACGAGGATCTCGCTGCCGGCTGGCAGTCCTCCGTGAGCGGCCGTCAACCGAACCCGTAGGCCGGCTACCGATCCCTGCGCGCCGGGAGGGCCCGACTTGCGCGTCCCGCTGCTCACGGACAGAACGGAGAGCGACCCCCAGTCCTCGAGGGAGGCGGTCGAGCCGGGAGCGGTCGAGATGTCTCGCCCGAGAGCGCGCAGTCCCTGCACTTCCGATGCTGACACGTCCGCTCCGACCGAGCGCGCACTGGCGCCCGCGGACGCCGACGCCGTCACTTGCGCGGCGACCACCTCGCCGCCGAACAGCGAGAGCACGATCACCTCGGCGAATGACTGAGCGGCTGCGGCATCCCCAGGTTGGGCGAAAACAGATCCGCGCGACCGGCCGAGGCTGATGATCGAGCCGTCGTCCGGGTACTGGAACGACTGAACGTCCGTAGTGGTGCTCGTCGGCCACTGCAACTCGCCGAGCGAGACCGTGTCTTGTCCGGGAACGGTGAGGCGCACGAGAACCGCCGTCGATGCAGTATCTGCACCTTTGGGCGGGGGGGCCGCCGACGCCAGCGTTGCGGACACGACGAGGGCCACGGCCGCGCTGACAACTAGGCGGATCACTTCGAATCAGGGTAGCGGCGGGCTGTGTGACGCGCCCGCCACACGAGCTGCGTGGCCACGGCAAACAGGAGGACGGCGAACAGTCTCCGCAAAGCGCTCTCGGGTAGCTCGACGACGATCCTTGCGCCGACCTCGACGCCTACGATCGATGCGAGCCCAACGACGACCGCCGTCCGAACGCGAAGATTGCCGTAACGGCGCTGGTTCCAGGTACCTGCGGCAACCGTCGGGAGGATTGCAAGGAGAGACGTTCCCTGCGCGTCGAGCTGGCCGAGCCCGAGAGCAACGAGTGCCGGCACGAACAAGATTCCTCCGCCGACACCGAAAAGGCCGGCCATGACGCCGGCAGCGAGCCCGAGGGAAATGCCGATCATGATCGTGGTGGTACTCACGAGACGAGAAGCCACACTCCAGCGCTCGCCAGCAGCACGGCGAATCCGTAGGTCAGCGTGCTCGTACGGACGCGTTGCTGAAGCGCTGTTCCGGCAAGCGCACCAACCGCGGCGGGCAGGCCGACGAGCGCTGCGTACTCGACCTCCACGTGACCTCTGAGCGAGAACACGATGACCCCCGCCGTCGCCGTGATCGCAATCGCAAGAAGAGACGTAGCCGCTGCGACGCGCTCCGGAAGGTGCGCGAAGAGGATGAGCAGTGGGACGACCAGAATGCCGCCGCCGACCCCGAAGAACGCGGAGAAGACCCCCGCCGCGAGCCCGATGGCGACGAGGCGCACACGCGTATCGTACGAGTGTGATCAGTCGAGGCGCGTTCTTCCTGCTATCGGCGGTCGCTGTCGTGCTCGCCGGTGCACCAGCCGCTTCGAACGCCGAACCTGCAGTCGGATCGCTGCTCTATGTCGTGCGGGCTGATCCGCGGCTCTGCCCGTCACCGCTCTGCGGCGGTCATTGGGTCGCGCTCGCAAATCGTTCGCGAACGAAATGCCATGACGGAGCACGTCGTCCTCGCTGCTATGTGGCGAGAATCGTCGATGAGCAGCGCCGCGCGTTCACGAAGGACGTGGCCGACGGCGCTCTCGTGCGTGCCGAGCTCGAACCGCTCCCATTCGATGGCTTCGGTGAGCTCGGTGTCCTCGCCGCGGCCGACGTCTTCGCCCCCGCAGGCCATGCCCCCGAGACCGGACGGTTCTTTCGGTTGGTCGACACCGGAATACGCTGCGTGCGTGCGCCGTGCTTCTCACACCGCGCGGCGCGGCTGAACAGCGCAGTGCGCACGCCGGTTTCTGGCATCGACCTCGGTGCGGCGCGCGCCACAACAGCCGAGGTCGCTCGAGCCGAAGCAGCGCTGCGAACCAAGAACGGCCTCCTGGCCCGCGGACGCTATGTCCCGGGCTCCGACGGAGGCAGCGTCTTCCGCGCGTCCCGGCTCTTCCTCAGAGCTCTGCAGCCTCGCGCCTGAGCACATCCCAGGCGAGGCGCACGTCGTCCTCGGTCGTGCGGAAGTTGCCGACCGCGACGCGCAGCGTGTAGCGATCGCCGAGCCGTGCGTGAGAGATGAAGACCTCGCCGGAGTCATTGACGCGCTCGAGCAGCGCCTCGTTCTCCTCGTCCGATCCCTCCCTGCGGAAGCACACGAGTGAGAAGTGGCGTGGAGCCACGATCTCCCAGCCGGGTTCGCCGCGCACCCACTCCTCGAAGAGCGCGGCGAGGCGGACGTGCTCACGGATCCTCTCCTGCAGCCCCGCGCGGCCGTAGCAGCGCAGCACCGCCCACAGCTTGAGCGCACGGAATCGACGCCCGAGCGGGATCGAGACCTCGCTCAGGTTCACGGCGTCGTCTGACGACTGGAGAAACTCCGGCACGAGGCCGAACGCTCGCCGGAAGTCATCCGGACGGCGCGTCCACAGCGCAGAGCAGTCCATCGGGACGCCGAGCCACTTGTGCGGGTTGACGCCGATGGAGTCAGCCCGCTCCCAACTCGCGAAGAGCGGGCGGAGCTCTGGACAGACGGCCGCAGAGCCCGCGTACGCAGCATCGACATGCAGCCAGGTACCGGCTTGGGCGCAGGCATCGGCGATCGCCGGCACCGGATCGATAGCGGCAGCTCCCGTCGTCCCGATCGTCGCCACGACCGCGCACGCGTCGTCGAGCTCGAGAAGCTCGGGTCGCAGACGAAACTGGTCGTCGACGGGGACTTTCCTCAGCTCGAGTTCGAGAAGTCTCGCCGCCTTGTCGGCCAGTGAGTGAGCGTGCTCGGAGCAGACGACAATGCGTCGATCGGGCCGCATCGCCCGTGCGACGACGAGTGCTGCCAAGACGCCCGTCGAGGCGGTGTCCTCGATGTGACCGTGGAATCCCTCGGGAAGACCGAGCAGCTGGCGCAGCCAGTCGAGCGTCAGCTCCTCGAGCTCCTGCAGAGCCGGCGACGTCCGCCACAGAATCCCGACCTGGTTCAGGCCCGCAATGAGAAGCTCCGCGAGGACGCCCGGCTCCGACCCCGTCGCCGCGAAGTACGCGAAGAAGCGTGGGCTCTGCCAGTGCGTGAGCCCTGGCAGAAGAACGTCGTCGAGGTCCTTCAAAACCGCCGCGAACGGCTCCGGCTCGTCGGGCGGCGAAGCCGGGAGCGCAGCCCGAATCTGGCCGGGCTCGACCTGGGAAAGCACCGGAAGCTCGCCCACTCGCTCGAGATACGACGCGACCCAGTCCAGCGCCAGCGCACCGTCGTCGCGAAAGGAGCTCACGTGCGGAGCTTCTCGATCTCGCGCCACGGACGCGTATTCAACACCTGCGCCTTCGTCAGCCAGGCACGGCGAGCCTGGGCGACACCGAGCTCCGCGTAGTCGAACGCACCGAGCGAGTGGGCGTCGGTCGTGATCGGAATCCAAACGCCGGCCTCGCCCGCAAGCCGCGCATGCGTGTCGCGCATGTCGAGCCGGTCCGACTGCGAGTTGATCTCGAGTGCGGTTCCGGTCTCTGCGGCACGCTCCACGACCCGCTCGACGTCGACGGCGGCACCATCGCGCTTCAGAAGTCGGCGGCCGGTGAGATGACCGATGCAGTCCACCTGCGGGTTGTCGATCGTGCCCAGGATCCGCTCGGTGGGGCTGCGGTCGAACGACGTGTGGAGCGAGGCGACGACCCAATCGAGCTCGGCGAGGACGGCGTCCGGGACGTCGAGCGATCCGTCCGCCCGGATGTTCGCCTCGATCCCGCGCAGCACGCGAAACGGCTTGACGAGGTCGTTGACTGCAGCAATCTCCTCCCACTGCGCCTCTAGGCGGCCGTCGCGGAGGTAATGAGAGTGGTCGGTCAGGCACATGAAACGGTACCCGCGGCTCTTCGCGGCTCGCGCCATCTCCTCGATCGTGTTCTTCCCGTCCGCGGACCAGGTCGAGTGGCAGTGCATCTCTCCACGGAGATCTGCCAACTCGACGAGCTCGGGTAGAGCGCGCTCTCGCGCAGCCGCGATCTCGTCAGTCCCCTCGCGGAGCTCCGGCGCGATCGGCCCGTAGCCGAGGTACGCGTAGAGCTCGTCTTCGCTTTCGTGTGTGACGACTTCGCCTGTCTCGACCGTCGTCACTCCGTATTCCGAGATCGAGAGCCCGCGACGCTGAGCCTCTTCGCGGAGAGCGATGTTGTGATCCGTCGACCCGGTGAAGTGCTGCAGGACGTTGCCGTAGCACTCGGGCGGTACGACTCGCAGGTCGAAGCGAAGCCCGTCGTGCCCGACGACCGTTGCCTTCGTGTCGCCGCGCGCGATGACCTCGGACACCCACTTTCCCTCACAGAAGGCCTCGATCAACGCGGGCGCATCGCTCGACGTCGCGATCAGGTCGAGGTCCCGGACTGTCTCTCGACGTCGGCGTACACTCCCCGCCTCGGAGACCGCGATCGAGGCGGGATGAGCCTCGAGCTCCGCGGCTACTCGTCGAACCGCCGGCGCTGCGGTGCCGAGAAGGCGGCGCGCCTCGACCTTCTCACCGACACCGGCCTCGAGTGCCTTGAGGATCTTCTCCTCGCTGCGCGCACCCATCCCCGGAAGCTCGCGAAGCCTGCCGTCCTCGGCGGCCGCCTTCAGGCTTGGGAGCGAGGTGATGCCGAGCTGCATCCAGAATCGCGCTGCGGTCTTCGGTCCGACTCCGGGAAGTCGGAGGAAATCGACGACTCCGGCAGGAACGAGCTGTCTTCGCCGAGTCAGCGCCTCTATCTCCCCGGCGTTGACGACCTCGACCACCTTGTTCTCGATCGTCCGGCCGATCCCGGGGAGGTCCTTCGCCTTCCCATCGAGCGCTAGCTCGGCTACCGGGAGCGGCGACTCACGGATCCTCGTCGCGGCGCGCCGGTACGCGATCACCTTGAAGGACTCCTCGTCGAGGATCTCCGAGAGATCGGCTAAGAGGTCGAGCTGGTCGGCGAGCTCGCCGTTCCGGGGCAGCACCTTGGCCATCCCGCGATGATACGGCGATGCCTCGCGCCGTCCTCTGCCTCCCCACCTACAACGAACGCGAGAACCTCGAGTCGATGATCCGCGAGCTCGGGGAGGTCCTCGACATCACGCGGGACCGCGTGCTCGTCATCGACGACGCCTCGCCGGACGGCACCGGCGAGATCGCAGACCGGCTCGCGACCGAGCTTCCCTGGGTCTCTGTCGTGCACCGCGAGCGCAAGGAGGGCATCGGCCCCGCGTACATCGCAGGCTTCCGGTGGGCTCTTGCCGAAGGCGCGGAGCTCGTTCTCGAGATGGACTGCGACTTCTCGCACCGACCTGCCGACGTGCCTCGGCTGATCGAGGCGACTGCGGACGCCGACCTCGTGCTCGGCTCCCGGTACGCACCTGGAGGGGGAACGGAAAACTGGGGGCTCGTGCGCCGGTTCGTGTCGCGTGGTGGCTGCCTCTACGCACAGATCCTGCTCGGGATGCGGGTCCGCGACCTGACCGGGGGTTTCAAGTGCTTCCGCCGTGCCGCGCTCGAGGCGATCGACCTCGACGCCCTGTCGGCTCACGGGTACGCGTTCCAGATCGAGGCGACGTACCGTGTCCGCCGGGCCGGGCTGCGTGTCAATGAGGTTCCGATCACCTTCGTCGAACGACGCGCGGGTGCGTCGAAGATGACCGGTTCGATCGTCGCCGAGGCGATCTGGAAGGTGCCCCTGCTTCGGCTTCGAGCGCTGACCGGGCGGCTCTAGTGGACGAGGTGACGGACGCAACGTTCGCGAGCGAGGTGCTCGCCTCCCCGATCCCCGTGATCGTCGACTTCTGGGCGCCGTGGTGCAAGCCGTGCGAGGCGATCGAGCCGCACCTACGAGCGCTCGCCGCCGAGTGGGAGGGCCGCGTGCGGCTGGTGCGTATCGACGTCGATACCAACCTCGCCGTATCGGGCCGGTACGGGGTGCTGTCGCTGCCGACGGTCGTCTTGTTCGCCGATGGCGAGCCTAAGGCGACGGTGTACGGAGCGCAACCACGTGCGAGGTTCGAGCGCGAGTTCGGGCCTTTCGTCTGACGTTCGCCAAGTGCTACGTTCAGCGCCATGACAACCACCCACGCGCGTGACGTGGCGAGCAGCTTCCTCGAGGCCTTCTCGCAGAGGGATTACGACAGGATCGCGGCCACGTTCACTAAGGACGGCCGCCTGCGCGGGCTCGTCCCGCCGGGTCTCCGGGAGGCGGACGGACGCGAGGCGATCGCCGAGCGCTTTCGCATCTGGAACGACGACGTGGCGGACTGGGAGCTCCTCGAATCGGAATCCGAAGACCTTGCGGACATCGTCAAGCTCCGCTGGCGCGTCGCGTCGACCGATCCCGAGCTCGGACGAACGGTCTACGAGCAAACCGCCTACGCCGAGATCCACGACGGCGGCATCGCCTGGATGAACCTCGTCTGCTCGGGCGACCGACGAGCGGACTGACCACCGTCGCGGCAAGCTGGAGCGACCTTCTCGAAGGGGAGGAGGTGGCGTACAGCGGAACCGAGCCGCCTCGTGACGCTCACGTCGAGCCTCTACCCGACGATCTCGACCCCCGCGTCGCGTCAGCGCTCCTCGGCGCCGGCGTCACCTCGCTGTACCGCCACCAAGCACAGGCCTGGGAAGCCGCGCGGCGTGGCGAAAACGTCGTCGTCACTACCGGGACCGCGTCGGGAAAGTCACTCGCCTTCAATCTCCCCGTCCTCGATGCAATCGCTCGAGATCCGAAGACCCGGGCGCTCTACCTCTATCCGACGAAGGCGCTCTCGCAGGATCAGGCCCGCGCGCTCGCCGAGCTCCGCCTGAAGGGCCTGCGGCCGGCGATCTACGACGGCGACACGCCGAGCGAGCGGCGCTGGCAGATCCGCAAGTGGTCGAACGTCATCCTCACGAACCCGGACATGCTCCACGTCGGCGTCTTGCCTCACCACGACCGCTGGGGAGACGTGCTCTCGAACCTTGAGTTCGTCATCGTGGACGAGGCCCACGTCTATCGCGGTGTCTTCGGCTCGCATGTCGCCAACGTTTTGCGTCGCCTCCGGCGGCTGGCGCAGATCTACGACGCCGAGCCGCAGTTCCTGCTCGCGTCGGCGACCATCGCGAATCCTGGTGAGCTGGCCGAAGCGCTGACCGGTGTGACCGCCACGGTCATCGATCGCGACACATCACCAAAAGCGGAGCGTGATGTTGTCATCTGGAACCCGCCGCTCCTCGACGCTGAGCTCGGCCTGCGCGCGAGCCCGCTCGGCGACGCCGCGCGGCTCCTCGCTCAGCTCACGTCGCGAGGGCTTCGAACGATCTGCTTCGCCAAGAGCCGCAAGGCCGCCGAGCTGATTCACCGCTTCACCGTGGAGCGCGTCGACATCGCCACGGCGGCGCGCCTGGCCCCGTACCGCGCGGGTTATACACCCGAGCAGCGCCGCGAGATCGAGCGCCGGCTCGTCGAGGGCGAGCTCCTCGGTGTCACCGCAACCGACGCGCTCGAGCTCGGAATCGACATCGGCCTCCTCGACTGCGCGATCTCGGTGGGGTTTCCCGGCACCATCGCGTCGCTCCGTCAGCAGTGGGGGCGAGCGGGCCGGCGCGGTCATGGGCTGGCGATCCTGGTCGCGAGCGACGACGCCCTCGACCAGTTCTTCACGCGCGAGCCTGAGGCGCTGCTGTCGCGCCGGGTCGAAGCGGCGATCCTCGACCACGCCAATCCCCGAATCCTCGATCCACACGTCCTCGCAGCGGCTTACGAGGCGCCACTCGACGAGAAGGACGTGGCCACGCTCGGCAGCGAGGCGCTTCGGCGAGCGGCCGAGCTACCCGAGCTCGAACGCACACCCGCCGGCTTCGTCTGGAAAGGCCGCGACTATCCGGCGGCGCGCATCTCGCTCCGGTCGGGAGACGGCGAGGCGTTCACAGTGGTCGACTCCACGACAGGCAGCCTTCTCGGCCTCGTCGAGCGCGAGCGCGCGTACTCGACCGTCCACGAGGGCGCGGTCTACCTCCACCTCGGCGAGCAGTACCTCGTGGAGATGCTCGATCTCGAAGCCGGCGTCGCCGTCGTTGCGCCGGCGAGCGTCGACTGGTACACGCAGGTGAAGAAGGAAACAGAGACGACCATCGAGGCCGCGGAACGTGTCGAGAGCCGGCTTGGTGTCGACCTCCAATTCGGACGAGTCTCCGTCTCGGAACAGGTCGTCGCTTTCGCGCGCAAGGCTGTGCGGGACGGCTCGACGATCGACGTCGTTCCAATGCTCATGCCCGAGACGACCTTCGAGACCGAGGCGATCTGGTTCTCCCCGACCGCCCACCAGCTGGAGGGCCTCGAGCAGATGCCGAAGCTCCTGGGCACGCTCCACGCCGCCGAGCACACGCTGATCGCGTTGCTCCCGCTGTGGGCGATGTGCGACCGCTGGGACATCGGCGGTCTCTCCACGAACGTCCACTACCAGACCGGTCGTCCAACGATCTTCGTGTACGACGGCCACGCGGGCGGGGTCGGGATCACCTTGCGAGGATTCGACCGCTTCGAGGACTGGGTCGAGGACACGACCCGTCTGCTGCAGCGCTGCCCGTGCGCGGCAGGATGTCCGTCGTGCGTCCAGAGCCCGAAGTGCGGGAACCTCAACGAGCCGCTCGACAAGGCCGGTGCCCGCACCTTGCTCGAGCGGATGCTCGCGTAGCGTGTCGATTTCCCAGCGGCTCGTTCGTCGTCGTAAGTGGAATCGGACAAAGGAGGCCAGATGCAGTACATGGCGTTGATCTACTCCGACCAGGAGCAGTGGGCTGCGCTCTCGGACGATGAGCGGCAGGGCATGTATGCGCGGTACCGCGCTCTCTCAGAGGATGCGCAGGAAGCCGGGGTCATGGCGGGCGGCAACGAGCTCGGGCCGACGCGCGACGCCACGACGGTTCGCGTGCGCGGCGACGAGACTCTCGTGACCGACGGGCCTTACGCGGAGGTCAAGGAAGCCCTCGGGGGCTACTTCCTCTTCGAGTGTGAGTCGCTGGACGCCGCCCTCGACTGGGCCGCACGCATCCCCGCGGTCGAGCATGGAGCGGTGGAAGTCCGACCCGTCCACGTGGATCCCGAGGAGGTTCAGCTGTGAAGTACGCGCTGCTCATCTATGACGACGACTCGACCTGGATCGACCTCCCCGACGAGGAGAAGGCGGCCCTCCGCGCGGAGGAGATGCCGAAGTGGGTCGCCCTCTTCGAGGAGCTCGGCAAAGCCGATCCTGGAGTCTCAGGTACGGAGCTCGATGGGCGCGATACGGCGAAGGTCGTCCGCGTCCGCGATGGAGAGCGCATCGTCACCGACGGCCCGTTCGCGGAAACGAAGGAGATCGTCGGAGGCGTCTTCCTCACGGAGCTTCCCGACCTCGATGAGGCGATCCGGCTGGCTGCCCTGATCCCGGCGGCACAGGGCGACGGCGCCATCGAGATCCGGCCCGTCGTGCAATAACGGGGGCATGCAGCGAGACATCGAGCGGGTCTTCCGCGAGGAGTGGAGCCATGCTGTCGCAATCCTCACGCGTGTCCTCCGCGATCTCGAGCTGGCCGAGGACGCGGTGCAGGACGCGTTCGCCACGGCACTCGAGCGCTGGCCTCGCGACGGCGTCCCTCGGAACCCCGGAGCCTGGATCGTCACAACCGCACGCAATCGAGCCATCGACAGGATCCGGCGTGATCGGGTCTTCCAGCAGAAGGCCGAGCTGCTCGCTCGGCTTCAGGAGCTCCCGGCCGACGAGGACGACGTGAGCGCAATCCCGGACGACCGCCTGGCGCTCGTGTTCACCTGCTGCCACCCCGCGCTCGCGGCTGAGAGCCGAGTGGCGCTGACGCTTCGCGAGGTCGGCGGACTCACAACCGGAGAGATCGCGCACGCGTTCCTGGTCGCCGAGCCGGCTATGGCGCAGCGCCTCGTGCGCGCCAAGCGAAAGATCCGCGGAGCAGGCATTCCGTTTCGCGTCCCGCCCGATCACCTGCTGACCGAGCGGCTCCGCTCCGTGCTCGCAGTTCTCTATCTCGTGTTCAACGAGGGCTACGCCGCCACCGCGGGAGTCAACCACGTAAGAGCGGACCTCTGCGACGAGGCGATCCGCCTGGGGAAGCTCCTCGCGGTGCTCATGCCCGACGAGCCCGAAGTGCTCGGGCTGCTGGCACTGATGCTTCTCCAGGACTCGCGCCGCGCCGCGCGGGTTGACACCGACGGCGAGATCGTTCTCCTCCAGGACCAGGATCGCTCTCGCTGGGATCGTCAGCGCATCGACGAAGGGCTGAGAATGCTCGAGCGCGCAGTGTCGCTCCGGCGCGCCGGGCCCTACCAACTCCAAGCAGCGATCGCAGCCGCGCACGCCGAGGGTCGCCCCTGGAGCGAGATCGTTCTTCTCTACGACCGGCTCGTCGAGCTCGACTCGTCGCCCGTGGTTCAGCTGAACCGAGCGGTCGCGGTCGCGTTCTCACGGGGTATGGACGAAGGGCTCACCCTACTGGACGTGATCGAGGGGCTCGACGGATACCACCTCTTGCACGCCGCACGTGCGGACTTATCGCCGCCTCGATAAGCGAGCCGAGGCGGCGACCGAGTACCGGCTCGCGCTCGAGCTCACGCAAAGCGAATCCGAGACGCGCTACCTCGAGCGCCGCTTAGCCGAGGTCTCGTAGCGCCAGCTCGACCGCCTCACCAGGGGTCTCGGCGTGGAGCGCTCCTTCGACGTCGGGTGCGCCTGCGAGCGCGACGACGACGCGGCCGAGCCGCAGGGCAAGCGCCATCTCGGCGATCGTGCCGTAGCTTCCACCGATCGCGATCACCGCGTCGCCCGACGCGGCAACTGCAAGGTTCCGCGCATGGCCGACCCCCGTGACCACCACATGATCGGCCCACGGGTTCGCCGCGCGGCGATGCTCACCTGGAAGGATCGCGATCGTCGTTCCGCCCGCTGCCTTCGCGCCTCGATGAGCCGCTGCCATGACCTCGCCGAGCCCACCCGTGACGACCGTGCAGCCCCTCTCTGCGAGAAGGCGCCCGACCTCCTCGGCGGCGACCTCCCACTCCCCGCCGCTCCCGATCACCGACACCTGGGTCGCCACCGTGGTAAGCATGACGCGTGGAGCGACGCGAGGCACGCGGCGGGACCCTCATCCTCGGCGGCGGATTCGCGGGGAGCTACGTCGCTCGCAACCTCAAGCGACGCGGCGCCACGATCCTCTCGCCCGAGAACTTCATGCTCTACACGCCGCTCCTCCCCGAGGCGTCTGCGGGAACGCTCGAGCCCCGTCATGTCGTCGTCCCGCTGCGCCAGATGTGTCCCCATGCGGAGCTTCTCCTCGGGCGCGCGACCGCTCTCGACGCGGAGCGGCGAGTCGTAGTCGCGGAGACGCTCGCCGGGCCTGCGGAGATCGTCTACGAGCGGCTTGTCGTCGCGCTCGGTGCGGTGACGCGTTTTCTCCCGGTCCCCGGGCTCGCCGAGCACGGCATCGGGTTCAAGGACCTGGCCGACGCAATCGCTCTGCGCAACCGGCTCCTCCAACAACTCGAGCGAGCGTCCATCCATCCCGAGGATCCCGCGGAGCTCGGATTCGTCTTCGTCGGCGCAGGCTACGCGGGGGTCGAAGCGCTCGCGGAGCTGAACGACCTCGCTCACGCCGCCCTCCGCTTCTATCCGAGCCTTCGTGACGCGCCGCAGCGCTGGGTGCTCGTCGATGCGGCCTCGAAGATCCTCCCCGAGATCCCGAGAAGGCTCGGGGAATACGCGGCGCGACACCTGGAGCGGCGAGGCGTCGAGATCCACGTCGGAACGACGCTCGAGTTCTACGACGGGTCGGAGGCGCTGCTCTCGGACGGGACCCACGTCCCGGCGCGAACGCTCGTCTGGTCCGCCGGAGTGCGGGCCCACCCGCTGCTCGGAGAGCTTGGCCTACCGCTGGACGAGCGAGGGCGCGTGCTGGTCGACAAGACGCTTCGCGTCCAGGGACGGGTGAATGTCTGGGCGCTCGGCGACTGCGCGGCGGTCTCCAACTGCAAGACGCCCGGAGCGACGGATCCGCCGACGTGCCAGCACTCGTTGCGTCAGGCTCGACAGCTCGCGAAGAACCTCGCGGGATCGCCCGAGCCGTACGGCTACCGCATGCTCGGCCAGGTCGCGACCCTCGGGTACCACAAGGGCATCGCGGAGATCCCAGGGATGCGCCTTCGCGGCTTCCTCGGGTGGTGGATCGCGCGGACGTACCACCTGTACCAGCTCCCGCTCGTCTCGAGAAAACTGCGCGTCGTCCTCGACTGGACGGTTGCACTCTTCTTCCGACGCGACATCGTCGAGCTCGCCAAGTTGGCAGAGGGAGGCGTTCATCCAGACGAGGAGATGCCCTTCGCGGTCGCATGGACCGACGGCATCGGCCAGCCCGACTTCATCGACGAGTTCGTCGCATTCCACAAGCGCCACCTCGACCGATGGTCACCGCAGGACTGGACGCTCAACCTCCTCGTCTGGGAAGGCAACGAACTTGCAGGGACACAGGAGCTCTTCGCCAGGAGGTTCGCGTACCGCTTCGAGGTCGGTACCGGCTCATGGCTTGGCAGCCTCTTCCAACGTCGGGGTATCGGGACCGAGATGCGCGCCGCAGTCCTCGAGTTCGCATTCCGCGGTCTCGGTGCGGTGCGAGCGGAGTCCTCATGGCTCGAGGGGAACGAGGCGTCGCGGCGCGTCTCCGAGAAGCTCGGCTACGTCGAGTACGTGCTCGGAACGAAAAGCCCGCGGGGCGCTCCCGTGGTCGAGCACGGTGTCGAGATCGAGCGAAGCGCATGGCGGTGCCGGTCGAGATCGAAGAGCTCGAGCCATGCTTGTCACTCTTCGGCCTCAGCGAAGCGACCTCAGGGCCCTCGTAAGCGACTGGCGTCCCCTCAGAGTGCCGGCGAACAGGTCGCCGTCGAGCGCGACCCTGTCGAGCACGGCGTCCATTGTGAATGCCGACGGATCGAGGCCCGGGGAGACCTCCTCCCAGCGCAGAGGTGTCGACACAGGGGCGCCCGCACGAGGACGCACGGAGTAGACCGAAGCGTTCGTCTTTCCCGGTCCGTTCTGGTTTGCGTCCACGAGAACCCCGCGCCGCTTCTCTTTTGCCCACTCCGTCGTGACGAGCCCTGGATGGGCGCGCGCGAGAGCTCCTGCGATGATCGCGGCGAACTCCCGCACGGCGGCGAACGAATGTCGGCGTGCGATCGGCACGAGGACGTGGATCCCGCGCGAGCCCGACGTCTTCGGGAAGCTCTCGAGCTCGAGCAGGTCGAGGGCCTGCTTGACAAGCCGAGCGACCTCGATCACCTCCCCGAAGCCGGAGCCTTCGGATGGGTCAAGGTCGAACATGACCCAGTCCGGCCTCTCAGGTCGATCAGCACGTGACGCCCACGTGTGCAGGTCGATGCACCCCATGTTCGCCATCCACAGAAGCGACAGTTCGTCGTTGACGAGCGCGTAGTCGATGACCTTCTTCTCGCCCTCTCGCGTCGACGCCGGGAACGGCGCACGCGTAATCCAGGACGGCATGTGCGAGGGCGACTGCTTCTGGAAGAAGTTCTTGCCCTGCCAGCCGTCGGGGTAGCGCTTCATCGTGAACGGCCTCCCACGGAGGTGTGGAACGAGCATCACGGCGATGTCCCGGTAGTAGGCGATGAGATCGCCCTTCGTGATCCCCGCCTCGGGCCAGAACGGCTTGTCCAGGTTGGAAAGCCGCAGCTCGCGCCGCCCGCGTTTGAGCACGGAGGAAAGCGCCGCTCGCTCACGCCGGATCTCGGAAGCCGCCTTGTCCTCACGCAACCCGAGATAGACCGGCGCGCGTAGGCGTCCCTCCCGCGTCCACTCCGCGAACTCCACCTCGGCAACGAGTGTTGGTTCGACCCAGACAACGTCGGAACGGCGAACTCGCGGCATGGTCGGAGTCTCCGCGAGCGGGGAGCCCGTGCGCTCGAGCGGCCTCAGGAGCCCCAGCAGGCGACCGATCTCAGCGTCGCCGAATCCGGTTCCGACGTTCCCCGCCCAGCGGAGCACTCCCGAGTCGTGCACGCCCACGACGAGCGCTCCGAAGC
>JBCKBY010000042.1:0-17758 GCA_038910715.1 Gaiellaceae bacterium | reverse complement strand
CGTCGACCGGACGCTCGACGTGCTCTCAGCCTGAGCGCGACGCTGCGAGCAGCTCGCCCCAGGTGCAGAGCTTGACGCGCGGTCGCCCTTGCTCCTCGCCACGGGCGCGTTCGACCGCATCGATCGCCTCCCAGCCCGCAGAGGTGACAACCTCGATACCCCGTTCGGCGAGGAGGCCGTCGATGCCTCCGGAGCTCGGCTCGGGGAGCACCCCGGCGCGCACATCCCCGAGCACGAGGTCGACCGTCTCAGTGGCGTCCTTCTTGTTCGTGCCGATCACGCCCGTCGGACCCCTCTTGATCCACCCGGCGCAGTAGAGGCCGGGGATCGGCTCGCCTTTCGCGTCGAGGACTCGCCCATCCCGATTCGGCATCGTGCCCGCGCTCTCGTCGAACGGCACACCCGGGAGGGCGACACCGTGATAGCCGACGCTGCGGAAGACGATGCCGCAGGGGATAACCTCGTGGTCGTCGGTCGCCACCGCCCGGATCCGCCCGCGATCATCCGGTTCGAGCCGGTTCCGGACTATCTCGATGCCCTCCACCCGATCCTCGCCGAGGATCGCAACCGGAGAGACGCGGAAGCGGAGACGGGCGGCTCTCGCCTTTCCCGTGCGTTCACGTCCCGCTAGCTCGTGGAGGATCTCGACGTTGCGCTGGACAATGTTCGAGGCGTCTGCGAGCTCGGCCCCGCTCGCCGGATCCAGCTCGAGCTCGGCCGAGTCCACGACGGTGTCTGCTCCTGCGAGCTCGCCCATCTCCTGGAGCTCGGTCGGCGTCCACGCGGCCTGAACGGGCCCGCGCCGACCGAGGACGAGGATCTCCTCGATCCCGGACCCGACGATTGCCTCGATCGCGGCGTCGGTCGTATCGGTGGATACAAGCTCGTCTCGCGTCAACGCGAGCATCCGAGCGACATCGAGAGCGACGTTCCCGTTCCCGACGACAACGGCACGCTGGCTAGAGAGATCGAACGAGAGATCCTGGAAATCGGGGTGGCCGTTGTACCAGGCCACGAGCTCGGTCGCCGCCCAGGAGCCGGGAAGATCCTCGCCCAGAATCCCGAGTTGGCGGTCGGTTTGCGCACCGTTCGCGTAGATCACCGCGTCGTACGCGCACATCAGCTCGTCGTGGGAAACGTCCCGTCCGACCTCGACATTGCCGAGGAAGCGGAATCCGGGACGAGCCGCGATCTTCTCGAACGCGCGCGAAACGGCCTTGATGTTCGGATGGTCCGGGGCGACGCCGAGCCGAACGAGCCCCCACGGCGTCGGCAGTCGTTCGATCACGTCGACCGAGACCATTGGATCCTCGCTTGCGAGGAGATGACCTGCGGCATAGAACGCCGCAGGCCCGGAGCCGACGACGGCAACGCGGAGTTGGCGCTCGGTCACGGACGCGATCGTATTGACCGGGCGAGGCGAGCCTCGTCCCTACGGCGTCCTACAAATGAGCGCTGGGTCGCGTCAGTGGCTACAACCCGAGCCGCAGCCGCCCACCTCGGTGCCCTCGGGAAGCTCTTCGCCCTCCTCCACCTGGAAGGAGTGGCCACAGCCGCACGAGGAGACGGCGTTCGGGTTGTCGATCTTGAACCCGGCCTCCTGGATCGTGTTCAGGAAGTCGATGGTCGTGCCGCGCAGGTACGAAGCGCTGTACGGATCGACCACGACCGGGATACCCTCGAGTGAGAGTTCGACGTCGCCCTCGGCGACGCCGGCGTCGAAGCCGAGGCCGTACTGGAAACCGGAGCAGCCACCGCCCTGGATCGCGACGCGGAGGACGAGCGTACCGGTGTCCTCCTCCTCGGACATGAGCTCCCTGATCTTCGCCGCGGCGACGGGCGTGAGCGAGATCAGCGTGTCGGTCGGGTGCTCGACAGTTGCCATAGGCTCATGATAGCGGACGGCGTGCGGGATACCAGCGGTGAGTTTGTGACACTCGTATCGCTCATTCTGTGCGGGATTCCCGATCCCTTCGTGCGCCCAAAGAGGGAGTGCTAGATTTCGCGCGAGACAGACGTCCGATGGTCCACGCGGGGGTACACCCGTGCTTTCGAACTGGCTGCCCTTCCTCTTTTACGCCGTCTTCGCGGCAGCCATCCCCGCAACCATGATCGCGGCCTCGTTCATCGTCCCGCGACGTCCGGTCGCAGGCACGCGGCAGAAGATGCTGCCGTTCGAGTCCGGTGTGTCCGAGGGCGCGCCGAGCCAGCAGCGCCGGTTCACGGTGAGCTTCTACCTCACGGCGATCCTCTTCATCCTCTTCGACATCGAGATCGTCTACCTCTACCCGCTGGCCGTACAACTCGATGCGCTCGGCTGGTTCGGGCTCGGTGAGCTCCTGGTGTTCATCGGGATTCTGGGAGTGGCCTACATCTACGTCTGGCGCAAGGGGGCCCTCAACTGGCACTGAAGCGTGAGCTCCCGGTCATCAGCGACCGCCCGCTCGCCAAAGCCGGCCTCCAGTCCGAGCGGGTGCTCTGGCCGGGCCGTGGACCCGGCGTCTTCGAGCAGGAGGTTGCCGAGATCAAGGACGCGCTACTCCTCACCACCGTCGAGAAGGCGGTGGCGTGGGCGCAATCGAACTCCATGTGGCCGGACACCTTCGGGCTCGCGTGCTGTGCCATCGAGATGATGTCGATCGTCTCGTCGCGCTACGACATTGCGAGGTTCGGGATGGAGCGCTTCAGCTCCTCGCCGCGACAGGCCGACCTCCTGATCATCTCGGGTCGCGTCACGCACAAGATGGCTGCGCCGCTGCGCCAGGTCTACGACCAGATGCTCGAGCCGAAGTGGGTCATCGCCATGGGCGCCTGCGCGAGCTCGGGTGGGATGTTCAACAACTACACGATCCTGCAGGGTGTCGACAAGATCGTCCCGGTCGACATCCACGTTCCCGGGTGTCCTCCGCGGCCCGAGGCGCTGATGGAGGGCATCGTCCGGCTCCACGAGAAGATCCGGGGAGGCGTGCCTCCGGCGTACCAGATCCGCGGGGTCGCCGAATGACGGTGTACGCCGGCGTCCCGGGAGTGATCGAGACTCGCGAGGCACTGGGCGAGACGACCCTCGTCGTCGACCCGCCTCGGCTGATCGAGGCCTGCACGCTCCTCCGCGACGAGCACGGGTTCAACTTCCTGAGCGACATCGCCGCGGCCGACTACCTCGGGTGGGGTGAGCAGGGAGTCGCCGGCTACATCGGAACGGCCTCGGGTCGGGATCTCCACGAGCCAGGCTCACAAGGTCTCGCGCACGTGCCGGCACCCAAGCCGAAACGGTTCTCGGTTTCGTACCAACTCCTTCGCGTCGGCGACGAGGCGGCGAGGCTTCGCGTTCAGGTCTGGCTCGACGACGGCGAGCCAGTCGCGAGCGTCCTGCCCGTCTGGCCTGCCGCCGACTGGTTCGAGCGGGAGGCGTGGGACATGATGGGCGTCCGCTTCGAGGGACATCCGAACCTTGTCCGCATCCTCATGTCCGAGGACTGGGAAGGTCACCCGCTTCGCAAGGACTACCCGCTCGGCGGCGAGCCCGTGCGTTTCTCGGACGAGGAATAGTGGTGACCGTCCTTCCGTCCACACGCATTTACGAGGGCACCCGGATCCCGCGGCCCGTCCCGACGATCCTCGAAGTCGACCCCGAGAAGCACTCGCTCGAGAACATCCTCACGGTCAACTTCGGGCCGAATCACCCATCGACGCACGGCGTCCTACGCCTGATCGTCGACCTGGACGGGGAGACGGTGGCGGGGATCCGGGCGGTCATCGGCTACCTCCACACCGGGTTCGAGAAGAACATGGAGGCCAAGTCGTGGTGGAAGTCGGTCACGTACGCACCGCGTATCGACTACGTCGCCTTCCAGGCGAACGAGCTCGTGTACGTCCTCGCGATCGAGAAGCTCCTCGGAATCGAGGTGCCGCGCCGCGCGATCTGGGCGCGTATGGCGCTGGCCGAGCTCAACCGCATCCACTCCCACCTCGTCTGGCTCGGGACCTCCGCCCTCGAGATCGGGGCGATCTCGCTCTTCTGGTACGCGTTCGACGACCGCGACCAGATCCTCGATCTCTTCGAGATGGCGGGCGGGGCGCGCATGCATACCCGCTACTTCCAGGTGGGCGGGCTCGCCGAGGACCTGCCGCCCGACTTCACCTCCGAGGCCCGAAAGTTCTGCGAGTCGATGCCGAAGTCCGTCGACGAGTACGAAGCGATCCTCGATCGCAACGCGATCTGGCTCGCGCGCACCAAGGGCATCGGCCTCCTCTCCGCGGACGACGCGCTCGCGCTCGCGCAATCGGGTCCGATGCTCCGATCCTCGGGTGTGAACTGGGATCTACGTAAGACCATGCCCTACCTCGCATACGACGAGGTCGAGTTCGACGTGCCGGTCTACTCGAACGGAGACGTGTACGACCGCTACAAGGTGCACATGGACGAGATGCGCGAGTCGGTGCGCATCGTCCGTCAATGCCTCGACCGGCTCGACGAGATGGAAGGCGAGCCGTGGGTGGCCGACGACCGCAAGGTCGTCCTTCCCCCGCGCCACGAGCTCCACACCTCGATGGAGTCGCTGATCCACCACTTCAAGATCGTCACCGAGGG
Source organism: Gaiellaceae bacterium (assembly GCA_038910715.1). Classification (GTDB taxonomy): domain Bacteria; phylum Actinomycetota; class Thermoleophilia; order Gaiellales; family Gaiellaceae; genus GMQP-bins7. The sequence continues at coordinate 13,167 of JBCKBY010000042.1, read as the reverse complement.
CTACACGGTCCCCGAAGGCGAGGTCTACGTCGTGATCGAGTCTCCCCGCGGCGAGGCCGGTTGCTACCTCGTGTCCGACGGCGGTGCCAGGCCGTGGCGCGTCCGCTTCCGCGCACCGAGCTTCGCTGCGCTCCAGGCCACGGCGACCGTCGTGCAGGGATGCCTGATCGCGGATCTGGTCGCGGTTGCCGGCTCGCTCGATCCGGTCATGGGAGACGCCGACCGATGAGCGTGGGCGCCCAGATCCAGAAGCTCCGCAAGCAGTATCCCGAGTCAACCTCGGCCGTGTTGCCGGCACTTCGTCTCGCGCAGGAGGAGCACGGCGGCTGGCTTCCACCCGCTGCGCTCCGCGAGGTCGCCCACGCCCTCGACCTCACACCCGCGTACTGCCTCTCGATCGCGTCCTTCTACGACCAGTTCCGCCTCGAGCCGATGGGCCGAACCGTCGTCGAGGTCTGCACGAACGTCTCGTGCGCGCTCTCGGGCGCCCAGCAAGTCGTCGAGGCCTTCGAGCGCGAGTTGGGAATCGACGCCGGATCGACCTCCGACGACGGTGCCTTCACGCTCGGCACCGTCGAGTGCCTCGGCGGCTGCGGCTGGGCAACCGTCGTCGCGATCGACAACCGCCACAGGTTGCGCGTGCAAGCAGCAGACGTGCCCGGGATCGTCGAGGAGCTTCGCGATGCCTGAGCGGCCGCAGATCGTGTTCGCCGGTACAGACGGCGGCGCTCTCACCGAAATCGAGGATTACGAGGCGGTCGGAGGATTCACATCGCTTCGGAAGGCACGGTCGATGGTTCCCGACGACGTCATCGCCGAGCTCGAGGCCTCAGGGCTCAAGGGGCGGGGAGGCGCGTTCTTCCCCACCGGCCGAAAGTGGGCGTTCGTCCCCAAGCCCGACCAGCTCGCGAAGCCGCACTACCTCGTCGTCAACGCCGACGAGTCGGAGCCCGGGACGTTCAAGGACCGCGAGATCATGCTCCGAGTCCCGTTCCGTTTCCTCGAGGGATGCCTCATCGCGGCCCACGCGATCTCCTCGCAGCACGTGTTCGTCTACATCCGCGGCGAGTACGAGCAGGAGTTCGAGGTGCTGCGCGACTCGCTCGAGGCGATGCGCAAGGCCGACTTGCTCGGCGGCGTCACCGTCGTCCTTCATCGCGGCGCGGGCGCGTACATCTGCGGCGAGGAGACCGCGCTGCTCGAGTCGCTCGAGGGCAAGCGCGGGCAGCCGCGGACGAAGCCGCCGTTCCCCGCGATCGCCGGCCTCTACGCCGCACCCACAGCCGTGAACAACGTCGAGTCGATCACGACCGTGACCTCGGTGCTCGAGCTGGGCGCCGCCGAATACGCAAAGCTCGGCGTCGAGAACTCGACCGGCACGCGCGTCTTCTCGCTCTCGGGAGACGTGGTGAACCCGGGGAACTACGAGCTACCGCACGGAATCACGCTGCGCGAGCTGATCTACGACGTTGGCGGAGGCGTACCCGGCGGACGCGAGCTGAAGGCGATCATTCCTGGCGGATCGTCCACCTCGATCCTGACCGGAGCGGAGATCGACACGCCTCTCGACTTCACCTCGCTCGTGCAGGCCGGCTCCTCGATCGGATCGGCTGGGGTGATCGTCATCGACGAGCGCTGCTGCATGGTGCAGCTCGGGATTCGGGTCTCCCAGTTCTACGAGCACGAGTCGTGCGGGAAGTGCACGCCCTGTCGCGTCGGGACGCGTTGGCTGACGCAGATCCTCCAGAAGATCGAGGACGGTCGCGCATCGCAGCCCGATCTCGACCTCCTGCTCTCCGTCTGCGATCGAATCATGGGCAAGTGCCTGTGCCCGCTGGGAGACTCCGACGCGATCGCGGTGCTGAGCTACGTCGACCGCTTCCGTGCCGAGTACCAGGCGCACATCGACCTCGGCCGTTGCCCCTTCGACGGCGAGTCGTCACTCGAGGGGATCCTCGCTCCGTCGGCAATGCACGACGGCCCCGTCCACCGGATAGCTCATGTCTGAGCTGGTCGCCGTCACCGTCGACGACCGCCACGTCGAAGTCCCGAAGGGGACCGGGCTCGTCGAAGCCGCACAGGCCGCGGGAGTCGAGATCCCGGTGTTCTGCTACGAGCCGCGCTTAGGCCCACCGGTCGGCGCGTGTCGCATGTGCCTGATCGAGATCGAGGGGATGCCGAAGCTGCAGGCCGGATGCACGCTGACCGTCTCCGACGGCATGGTCATCCATACAGCCGCGACGTCGGCCAAGGCGGCGGAAGGACAGGCAGCGACGCTCGAGTTCATCCTCGTCAACCACCCGCTCGACTGCCCCGTCTGCGACAAGGGCGGCGAGTGTCCGCTGCAGGATCTCTCGTTTCGTTACGGGCCCGGGAACACGCGGATGACACTCCCCAAGCTCACCGTCGACAAGCCGATCCCGGTCTCGCCGCTGATCGCACTCGATCGCGAGCGCTGCATCATGTGCTACCGCTGCACGCGCTTCTCGGAGGACGTCGCCGAGGACGGCCAACTGATCGCGCGCAACCGAGGCGCGCGCACGGAGATCGCCACGTTCGAGGACGAGCCGTACCGTTCACCGTTCTCCGGGAACGTCATCGAGCTGTGCCCGGTCGGGGCGCTCACCTCGACGCTCTATCGCTTCGATGCGCGGCCATGGGAAATCCAGAACGTGCCGACCGTGTGCACCGGATGCCCCGTCGGCTGCAACATCTCGGCGACGATCCGCGAGGGAAAGGTGAAGCGAATTCTTTCGCGCAACCACCCGGAGATCGACCGCGGCTGGCTCTGCGACAAGGGGCGCTTCACCTATCCGCATCTCAGGGCCGACGACCGGATCACGACACCTCTGCGCCGCGGGCGGAAGGGACTCGAGGAGATCACCTGGGACGACGCGCTCGACTCCGCCGAGGAGATGCTGCGCCACGCGGGCGACGCGATCGTGACCGCACTCTCGGGATCGGAGACCACCGAGATCGCGTATGCGCTGGGACGGCTCCTCCGGGGTGGACTCGGTGCACATTCGGCGGTCATGCCCGAGGCGACATCTACCGCCCTCGAGGCCTTCCGCCTGCCGCTCAGTGCAATCGGTGACGCCGAGATAGTCCTCGTGGTCGGGGACGATCCGGTCGTCGAGCGAGCGCCGATAGTCGACCTCTGGATCAAGGAAGCACGCCGCCGTGGCGCCGAGGTCGTGGTGTGCTCGCCGATAGGTGAGCTCGCGACGGAGCCTGGCGGTGCGGCTGCCCGCTGTCAGGAGCTCGCGGCTCCGCGCAACTCGCTCGGAAAGAAGCTGCGGGCGGCTGAGCGCGCGGTTCTCATCTGGTCTGGGCCGGGCGGCGGCGGAGGCGCGCGGCTCGCGGAGCTCGCGCACGAGCTCGGGCTCGAGGAGAAGGCCGGATCGGGTGCCTTCCACCTGCCTGCGACGGCGAACGCGCTCGGCGCCGCAGCTGCCTGGGCGGCGTCGGCCGATGCGGACGAGTCGAATCCGGAGCCGATCGAGCTGCTGATCGTGTCCGGCGATGAAGCCGCGGCCGACCCGAGCGTTCGCGCGCTCGCCGAGCAGGCCGAGCGCGTCATCGTCCTGACGATGTTCCACGAGCTCGCAGCAGGCTGGGCTGACCTGATTCTTCCGTCGACCGCTGCGCTCGAACGAGACGGTACGACGATGAACCTCGAGGGCCGTGTGCAGCGGCTCCGCCGCGCCGTACCGCCTCCCTGCCCGGACGAGCTGGCCTGGATAGCGAGACTCGCGGCCCGCTTCGACGTCGCGCTCGCGCCCGAGGCGCCGGGGGTATTCGGCGAGCTGGCCGGACATCTCTTTCGGGACCTGTCGCTGGACGATCTCGGCCCCCATGCCCCGCTTCCCGCCCGCCATGCCTACGAGACACCGGCGCCCGCCAGCTCGTCGACGGCGGCGCCCATGGCCCTCTCGCCGGAGAGCGGGGACGAGACCTTGCGCCTGCAGCGCCTCCGGTCGTTGTTCTCCGGGCCGGCGGTCGAGCGCGTGGCGCAGCTCGACTTCCAGCGACCGGAAGCGGAAGTTGAGCTGGCGACGGCCGACGCCGAGCAGCGCGGAATCACGTCGGGCGATACCGTCCTCGTCCGCTCGAACGGAGCGTCCGTAGAGCTCCGAGCGCGTGTGAACCGCAAGCTGATCGAAGGGGTTGCGCGCATTGCCGACGAGCACGCTTCCGACCTGCACGCTGCCGTCGAGGTGGTGAAAGCCTGATGAAGGTCGAGTGGTACGTCAGCCTCATCCAAGCCTTCGTGATCATCAACCTCGTGATGGTCACGTTCGCGTACCTCACGCTCGCCGAGCGGAAGGTCATGGCGCGGATGCAGCTGCGTTATGGGCCGAACCGCGCCGGCCCGTACGGTCTCCTGCAGCCCATCGCCGACCTCCTCAAGCTGCTAAACAAAGAGAGCTTCCAGCCGACCGCCGCGATCGACTGGCTCTACGTCCTCGGGCCCTTCCTGGCGGCGTTCACCGCGCTCACGACGTTTTCGGTGATCCCGTTCGGGCCCGGCTGGGAGATCGGCGGCGTCTACATCCCGGGTCAGGTCGCGGACATCGACATCGCGCTGATCCTGATCTTCGCCATCGGCTCGGTTGGGGTCTACGGCTTCATCATCGGCGGCTGGGCTTCCGACTCGAAGTACGCGCTCCTCGGCTCCATGCGTACGTGTGCGCAGCTCGTCTCGTACGAGGTCTCGCTCGCACTCTCCGTCCTCGGTGTCGTGATCATGGCGAAGTCGCTCTCGCTCACCCAGATCGTGGAGGCGCAGTCCGACACGATCTGGTACGCGGTGCCACAGTTCGTCGGGCTCGTCGTCTTCTTCCTGGCAGGAACGGCCGAGACGGCTCGCGCACCCTTCGACCTTCCCGAGGCCGAGCAGGAGCTCGTGGCCGGCTACCACACCGAGTACGGCGGAATGCGCTTCGGGCTCTATTCGATGTCCGAGTACATCAACCTGATCACGCTCTCCGGGCTCTGCGTGACACTCTTCCTCGGAGGCTGGCACGGCCCCGGCTGGGACGGCGCCACCTGGGCAGGCCCGCTCTGGTTCATCGGAAAGCTCCTCCTGCTCCTCTTCCTGTTCATCTGGATGCGAACGACGCTGCCGCGCCTTCGCTACGACCAGCTGATGCGCTTCGGCTGGAAGATCCTCCTGCCGGTCGCGATCCTGAACGCCATCGTTACCGCGATCGTGGTGGTGGCTCTATGAGTCCCCAGCCCTTTGGCACCCTGAAGGGGTTCGGGGTCACTTTCCGGCAGATCTTCCGGAAGCCGATCACGCAGCAGTATCCGGAGTACAAGCGTCCGGTGTATCCGCGCTTCCGCGGCCGGCATCGGCTCTGGAAGTACGAGAACGGGCTGGAGAAGTGCGTCGGCTGTTCGCTCTGCGCGGCTGCCTGCCCTGCCGACTGCATTCGCGTCGTTGCCGAGGAGAACACCGCCGAGAACCGCGTCTCCGCGGGTGAGCGCTACGCGCGGATATACGAGATCAACCTGAGCCGCTGCATCTTCTGCGGCTACTGCGAGCTCGCTTGCCCGTTCGACGCGATCACGCTCGGGAACGAGTTCGAGATCGCCGAGTACTCGCGCGACGACCTGATCTACACCAAGGACATGCTCCTCGCCGAGCCGATCAAGCGCGTGCCCGTGGCCGATCGCGATCTCTACGACACGCCTGAGCCCTCCTACAAGACGAAGTCGTAGTGCACATCCTCGAGACCACGCGTGCGCAGCTCCATGTCACCGACATAGCGGCCGCGAAGCGGACGCCTTTAGGGATTTTCGAGCGAGCAGAATCCGCGCAAGCGGATTCTGCTCTGCGGTGAGTAATGGGCAACGTCCTCGTCTGGGTCATCTGGTTCCTCGCTGCGGGCGGGTGCCTGGCGAGTGGCATCGCCGTGGTCAGCGTCACGAACCCGTTCTACTCGGCTCTCGCGCTCATCGGGAACCTCGCGTCGCTTGCCGTTCTCTACCTCCTGCTCGCCGCAGAGTTCCTCGCTGCGGCTCAGGTGCTCGTCTACGCGGGCGCCGTAATGGTCATGTTCCTCTTCGTCGTCGCCTACCTCGGGGGTCGTGCGGACGCACCGTGGGCGGGAGGACCGCGGCTCTTGCGGACTGCTGCGGTCGTGGCTGCGGTCGCGCTCCTCGTCGAGGTTCTCGTCGTTCTCGGGCTCGCGTGGGGAGACAGCTTGCAGGACGCGGCGGAGGTGTCGGACTCCTTCGGCAGCCCGGCGGAGATCGGCGAGCTCTTCCTCACGAACCACCTGCTCGCCTTCGAGATCACGTCGATCGTCCTGCTGGTCGCCGCGATCGGCGGGGTCGTTCTGGGAACGACGCCCGACAAGGAGGAGGCCGAGTAGTGGACGGGCCTCTGGCCTGCTCAGGCGCGTTCCTCGGGCGTCGCTCGCAAAGGAGGCACGCCCGAGGCGCGCAGGACAGTACAACGAGTACGGCCAAGCGCCGAGGGCGTCGCATCCTGCCGCGAGCGGCGTCAGCCGCAGGCGAAGCCGGGCTTCGCCCGGCGGGAGCCGGCGGCGGCGAGGGGCGCGCATGAGCGGGCCAGACGTCGGCTGGTACCTAATAGTTGCGGCGCTCCTGTTCGGCATCGGAGCGCTGGGAGTGATGATGCGGCGAAGCCCGCTGATCGTCCTACTCTCGCTCGAGCTCATGCTCAACGCCGCGAACCTGACGCTCGTCGCGTTCGCCCGCCAGCACGGCGATCTGGACGGACAGATATTCGCTCTGTCCGTGATGGCCGTCGCAGCAGCCGAGGTCGCCATCGGGCTCGGTCTGATCGTGGCCATGGCACGGCGCCGCATCGTTCTCGACGTCGACCAGGCGAGCGCTCTTCGCGGGTAAGTGGTCGCTCCGATGACAACTGGCACCCTCTGGCCGGCTGCAAACCTTCGCATGCCGGCGTCCTCAGTCGCGCCCGTATCTTTCCGATACGGGCGCTCCCTGCGTCCTTGGCCTGCTCGGTTTTCGCCGGCCATAGGGCACCGCCGTCACCGGAGAGACCACTCATGATCGCCGGCGGCTGGATCTGTCTGCTTGCGCCGCTCGCCGGTGCGCTCGCGATCACGCTCGCAGGGCACCGCATCTCGCGGCGCACGGCCGGCTGGATCTCCACGCTGACGACGTTCGCGGCGTTCGGCGGAGCGCTCGTCGCGCTCCTCGGGCTGTGGGCTGCTGACCCAGACGATCGCGAGCGAGTCTCGACTGCGTACACGTGGCTCGCCGCGGGCGACTTCGAGGTCGGCTTCCAGATCCTGGTCGACCCGCTCTCGAGCGTGATGATGCTCATCGTCTCCGGCGTCGGCGGCCTGATCGTCTGGTACTCGATGGGCTACATGGCCTGCGACGACGAGGAGCGTCGGTACTTCGCGTACATGTCGATCTTCGTCTTCTCGATGCTCATGCTGGTGGAGGCGGGGAACTTCCTTCTCCTCCTCGTCGGCTGGGGGCTCGTCGGCCTCGCGTCGTACCTTCTGATCGGGTTCTGGCACAAGCGGCCCGAAGCCGTTGCCGCGGCCAAGAAGGCGTTCGTGATGAACGCGATCGGCGACGCGACGTTCGCGCTCGCGTGCGTCCTGCTCATCTGGGAGACGGGAACGCTCGAGTTCTTCGGCGTCTTCGGCGAGGTCGACTCGCTCTCGACCACGAGCGTAAACCTGATCGCTCTCGGTCTGCTCGGCGGCGCGGTCGCCAAATCGGCGCAGATCCCGCTGCAGACGTGGCTGCCCGACGCGATGGAGGGCCCGACGCCGGTCTCCGCGCTCATCCATGCGGCCACGATGGTGACGGCGGGTGTCTACCTGCTCGTGCGGGCGAGCCCCGTGTTCGAAGCCGCCCCCAACGTCCAGCAACTCGCGGCCATCCTCGGCGCCCTCACGCTGCTCGTTGCCGGGTGCATTGCACTCGTGCAGTGGGACATCAAGCGCGTCATCGCCTACTCGACAATGTCGCAGATCGGCTACATGTTCATGGCCGCGGGGATCGGCGCGTACGGCTACGCGATCTTCCACCTGATGACGCACGCCTTCTTCAAGGCGCTGCTCTTCATGTCAGCCGGGCTCGTGATCCACCACCTCGGCGGAGAGCAGGACATGCGCAGGATGGGCGGGCTCAAGTCCGTGATGCCGAGGACGCACCTCGCTTTCCTGGTCGGCGTCCTTTCCCTCTCCGGTATCCCCATCTTTGCCGGCTTCTGGTCGAAGGACGGGATCATCTCCTCGGCACTTGCGACCGGTGGAATGCTCGGTTGGTCGCTCTACGTCGCCGGGCTCGTCGGGGCGCTGCTCACAGGCGCATACGCGTTCCGCATGTACTACACGGTCTTTCGCGGCGAGCAGAGCGAGCTCGCTGTCGGACACGCTCACGACGGCCACGGCGAGGGGCCGCTGTCGATGCTCGTCCCCGTCGGCGTTCTCACCGTGCTCGCCACGATCGGCGGGCTCGTCGTCATTCCGGGGGTCTGGGAGCCGTTCCTCCACTGGATCGACGAGACGGCCGAGCCTCTCGTTGAGCCGACTGTCGCGCAGGATTACGGGACGAGCGCCATCGCAGTGGCGCTCGGGTTGATCGGTCTCTTCCTCGCGCGGCGTGCATTCCAGGCGGGTCGCCAGCTCGTCACGAGCCCCGGCGCCTGGCGCGTCCTCGAACACAAGCTCTACTTCGACGAGCTGTACGACGCGCTCTTCTATCGTCCGGCGGTCGCGATATCGAGCGCTCTTCGACGAAACGTCGAGGAGCCCGTGATCGAGCGCTCGCTCCACGAGGTCGGCTCGGGAACCATCCAGGTGGGCGGCGAGGTGGCGCAAGTGCAGTCAGGGCTCCTGCGGACGTACGCCGTAGCGATCGCCTTCGGCGTCTGCGTCCTCGTCGTCGTGTTCGTGGCGGTGCGCTAGGTCATGCTGACCACCGCTCTCATCCTGCTCCCGATCATCGGTGCGCTCGTCGTGGCGGTCGCTCCGCTTACGCGCACCACCACCGCCGGGCTCGCGTTGCTCGTGGCGCTCATGGAAGTCGGCCTCTGGATCGTCGCCGCCTCTCGGTTCGACTTCGACGAAGGCGGCCTGCAACTCGGAACGTCCCGAGACTGGGTCGAGAGCCTCGGAATCTCCTACTCGGTCGGCTTCTACGGGTTCTCGCTCTGGCTCACGGGCGCCGCCGTGATCGTCTCGGCGGCCGCGATCGGCTACGCGATGTGGGTGGGGCGAGATCGCCCGCGTGCGTACCACGCCCTGATGCTCTTCCTGACCGGTGCGATCGTCGCGACGTTCGCAGCGCAGGACCTGCTCCTCTTCTACGCCTCGTTCGAAGCAATGCTGATTCCGCTCTACATCCTCGTCGGCGTGTGGGGCGGTGCTCGACGCCAGGCCGCGACGCTCGCGTTCGTCGTCTACACGATGGCGGGCTCGCTGCTGATGCTCGCGGCGGTCGTCGCGTTCGGCGTCACACAGGGAACCTTCAGCCTGCTCGAGTCGGGGACGAGCGACAACGTCTGGATCTTCCTCGGCTTCGCCGTGGCTTTCGCGATCAAGGCACCGCTCTTTCCGTTTCACGGCTGGCTACCCCTGGCGTACCGCGAAGCTCCCGTCGAGGTGGCGGCCGTTCTGTCCGCAGTCGTCTCGAAGACCGCGATCTATGGATTCCTACGCATCGGCCTTCCGAAGTTCCCCGAACCGGCGGACGATCTCTCAGGCGTCATCCTCGTGCTGGCGGGAGCCGGTCTCGTATACGGCTCGCTCCTGGCTTTTCGAGCGCCCGATCTGAGGGGAGTGGTCGCCTACTCGTCGATGGCACAGATGGGACTCATCACGCTCGGCATCTTCGCGTTCGACGACCTCGGGCTCGACGGCGCCGTCTTACAGTCCGCCGCCCACGGCCTCATATCCGCCAGCATGTTCCTGCTCGTCGGCATGGTCGAGCACCGCTGCGGGACGGGCGAGCTCGCGTCACTGGGAGGCATGGCCCGCGGTCGACCCGTGCTCGCGACCGTCGTGATGGTCGCGGGGATGATCGCCCTCGCCGTGCCCGGCTCGGCGACGTTCGCGGGCGAGTTCCTGATCATGGCCGGGGTATACGACCAGGGCTGGGGGTACTCGGTCGTCGTCGCGCTCGGGGTCGTGCTCGCCGCGATGTACACGCTGCGTGTGATCTCCGCGATTCTCCACGTCAAACCCGGTTCGGCCGTTCGCGACGAGGCTCTCGATCTCCGACCGGGTGAGCTCGCGCTCGTGCTGCCGCTGCTTCTCGTCCTTCTCGTCCTCTCGGCGTGGCCCGCGCTCGTCACCCAGAGCTCGTTCCCGGGCAACAACGCTGCTCAGTCGATCGCGGAGGCGTTCAAGTGATGCATACGCCGACCGTCGACTGGCTCGCGCTCTCGCCGTCGGTGGCGCTGCTCGGCGCATCCGGGGTCGCGCTCCTCGCGGCGGTGATCGTTCCCGACTGGATGCGGAAGAGCGTCGCGGCCGGAGTGGTGCTCATCGGATTCGTTCTGGCCGCGGTGCTTGCGGGGGTCGTCTTCGACGAGACCCCGACCCCCGAGGTGCTCCTCGACGGCTCGATGGTGCGCGATCAACTCGCGGCTTTGACGCAGGTCATCCTCGCAGTAACAGGGGCGGTAGTCGTACTCGTCTCCTGGGCCGAGCGGCGCCGCGAAAACCACGGCGAGTACTACGCCCTGCTCGCAGCCGCCGGCGCCGGGATGGTGTTCTTCGTCAGCGCCGAGAACCTCATGACGCTCTTCCTCGGCCTCGAGTGGTTCTCGCTATGCCTCTACATCCTTGTCGCGCTCGACACCGAGCGCGCGACCTCGCTGGAGGCCGGGCTCAAGTACCTCATCGTCGGCGGCTTCGGGTCTGCGGTGCTGCTCTTCGGGTCGGCGTTTGTCTACGGGGCGACGGGCGAGCTCGGATTCGCCCAGATCGCGGCCGCCAACCCGACCGACGATGTGTTCCTTCTCGCGGGCCTCGCGATGATCCTCGCAGGACTCGCGTTCAAGGTCTCTGCAGCGCCGTTCCACATGTGGACACCCGACGTCTATCAGGGTGCGCCCACCTCGGTGACGACCTTCATGTCTGCGGCAACCAAGGCCGCTGCGATGGTCGTGATGCTACGCGTCCTCGCCACTGCATTCCCGGACCAGAGTGAGATCTGGAGGGTCGCGGTCGCGGTGCTCGTGTGCATCTCGCTCGCGTGGGGCAATCTCGCCGCGCTCGCGCAACGCGATGTGAAGCGCCTGCTCGCGTACTCCTCGATCTCGCACGCCGGCTTCATGCTGATGGCGATCGCTGCAGACTCGGAGCGTGGCGCCGAAGCGCTTCTCTACTACCTCGTCCCCTACTCCGCGATGTCGGTCGGCGCCTTTGCAGTGGTCGCAGCGCGCGAGCGCGAGCTTCAGCGCCCGGTGACGCTCGAGTCACTCGCCGGTCTCGGCTGGGAGCGCCCGTTCTACGGCATCGCCATGTGGACCTTCATGCTCGGCATGGCCGGCTTTCCGCTGACGGGCGGCTTGTTCGGGAAGCTGTTCGTCTTCTCGGCGGCGTATGACTCCGGCGAGTGGTGGCTCGTCCTCTTCGGAGTCGCTGCCACCGCCGTCTCGCTCGCCTACTACCTCAATGTGGTGCGCTGGATGTACATGCGCACGAGTGGGGAGCTGCGGCTCGCGCCCGCCGGCGGATCACCGCCACCCGACTATCCGCTCGGCGTCGCCGTGGGCGCAGCTGTGTTCGTGACCGTGGGCTCGTTCTTCGCCGCCCAACCGATCCTGGACGTCGCAACCGACGCAGCCTCGTCGCTTCCGTTCTAGATTCCCGTCGTGGCGACCGAACTGACCTGGCTCGGACACTCGGCATTTCGTGTCGACACCCCGGGCGGCAAGCGCATCTACGTCGATCCTTTCCTGAGCGGGAACCCGAAGTGCCCGCAGAGCGAGCTCGAGCCCGAGCGCTGCGACCTCATCCTCGTCACTCACGGCCATGGTGACCACACGGGGGACGCTCTCGCGATCCACGAGCGCTTCGGGTGTCCCGTGGTGGCTCAGGTCGAGCTGCGCGCATGGTTTACGCGCCAGGGCGTTGCCGACGACGGCATGGCGAACTCACCGAACAAGGGCGGCACTGTGACGGTCGGGGGCGTCAAGATCACGCTCACCGATGCGAACCACTCGTCGAGCACAGCGGACGGCACCTACGCGGGCGAGCCCTGCGGCATCGTCCTCGAGCTCGAAGACGGGTTCAAGGTCTACTTCGCAGGCGACACGAACGTCTTCGGCGACATGTCGCTGATCGGTCGCATCTATTCACCAGACGTCGCCGTTCTTCCGATCGGAGACCACTTCACGATGGGGCCACGCGAGGCCGCAGTGGCGCTCGAGCTCCTCGGGGTGGGCCGTTGCGTGCCGTGCCACTACGGCACATTTGGGCTTCTCACCGGTACGCCGGACAACCTGCGAGGACTGGCTCCCCCCGGCATCGAGGTCCTGTCGCCGGATCCCGGGGAGACGATCGAGCTGTGATGCGCGAGCGCTGGTTCGGCGCGACCGGACGCAAGGTGCTGGTGATCGCTCTCGAGGGCACGGTCGACCTCGAGGGTGCGCTCGTGCTCAACGACGTCTCGGACTTGGCCGCAATTAACGTCGCGCACGAGGCCGGAACGCCGATCGTGGTACGCGCCTCATCGGCAACGGAGATCCACGCCGCCCTTTCACTCGGAGCGGTCGCGTGCGTCCTCGTGCGCGACGAGTCGCTTCTTTCGCTCAACCTCGCGGAGATGACCTACGGCTAGCCACGTCGTCTCGACGTACTCGATCTGTGCGTGCGACCTCGAGGAGAGCCAATGGGGTGTCGCGGTGCAGTCGAAGTTCCTGGCCGTCGGATGCATCGTTCCGTGGGCGGAGCCAACCGTCGGTTCCATCGCGACGCAGTCTCATGCGAATCCGCGTTACGGCCCCGAGGGGCTCGCGTTGTTGCGGAAGGGTTTGTCTGCCGAAGAGACTGTTCGGCGTCTGACCGCTGCCGACGACGACCGAGCGCAGCGACAGCTCGGGATCGTCGACGGGAAAGGACACGGGGCGACGTACACGGGCGCCGAATGCAACGAGTGGGCGGGTGGGCGAGTCGGTTCGGGGTATGCGGCGCAAGG